>JBBTDS010000251.1:0-27899 GCA_038060875.1 Acidobacteriota bacterium
CATTGTGTAGCTCAGTCCTTCGAGCCGCTGCCGAATCCCTTTTTCGATGCCACCGTAGGAGATCAGCAGCGGAACGACGAGCACCTTGTAGCCTTGTTGAATCGCCCGCTCGACAACCTCTCGCAGTTCGGCTGTCGCCTGAGAGCGAACCGGCTCCGGAGCGTCGTCGCGTACTGTCAGGTACTCAATTCGCTGGAAGGCGCTGGCGGTCCGCATGCGCTCGACTAGAGCGCCCATGTCGGCGAGCCACTTCGAATTGTCTTCCCCGGACACAGGACCGTGCGCGACCACGATGACCACCTCGTGCTCGGGATCGTGACTGATGCTCTGAGCCCGGGAAAGCAGGATGTCGGCAACCACGGGATGCCTGTCGAGTGCAGCCGTCATGCGGATCGGTACAGGTGACTTGACCGGCGTGCTCGGGTCGAAGGTGGCTTCGCCAGGGTGGCTTGTGGAATGGGCTCCGTGATCGTGGCGCATTGTGGCGTAGGTGGCGAGCTCCGGCGGGGCTTCGGCCCGGAGCCCGAGCAAATACTGCGTTGAAGTGATGACTGAGCTGTGCGACGACACAAACAGAGGGACCGCGACGATCTCGCGCACGCCACGCTTGACCAGACGGTCAATCGCGTCCTGTATGTTCCGCTTGCTTGCCATGCCAAAGGCCACTTCAACCGGCATGCTCTCGCCCACTTGGGCAGCAAGCTTATTGACTTCCTCATTCCACTCCGTCTTTCCACCATGCGCCAGCAGCAGGACGCCGGACGAAGGCCTCCTCTCCTGTGTCTTGCTGCCGAACGGGAGCGACAGCAGAAGTGCGAGTATTGAAAGCTTTCGTAAGTTCATTTTGGCTCCTATGAGGAAAAGTCCCTAATTTCTCTTCCTGGCGAACGAATACCGGAGGCCGATCCGGAAGGTCCGGCCGTAATCCGGGCGATCGAACGTCGGTGTCGGCTGGCGGAGTTTCCGGTCCGTGCTGTCGAAAAGATTGTCGATGGTGCCATAGATGCTGCACCCACCCGCCAGCCTCTTTGACGCGGACAGACCCCAGAGGCGATAGGGATAGGCCCGCGACCGGGTCTGTGCGTTCAGGAGGTAGCTGCTGAACAGGCTGCCGCGCACGTTCGCCAGCAGTCCCCAACGCCGATGGAAGTATTCACCGGCAAGGAACCCCTGATGACGGTGCCGCTGCGTGAGCGGGGCGCCGCTCACCTTGTCACGAGCGTCGAGGAATGTGTAGGCGCCTCGCACTCGGAACCCCCTGCCCAACGAGGCGTCCCCGTCCACTTCGAACCCCCGGGTGTAGATCCGGCCCAGGTTGGCGTAGATGAACAGCATCCGGCCGAGCAGTGGATTGAATGTCGAGGGGATGCCGTATCGCCCCTCGATGGCCTTGAGTTCGGCCGTGGTCCGCGGTGTGCCCACCAGCAGAGGTTCGATCAGGTCCCTTACGTCGTTCCGGTAGAGGTTCAGCCCGAGACGAAAGCGGGAGCGCGTGTAAACGGCGCCCGCGCTGTAGCTGCGCGAGGCTTCCGGCTGGAGGTTCGGATTGCCGATCACCTGGTAAAAGCTGGCGGGGTTCGCAAAGCGGAAGTAGAGTTGCCCGAGGTCAGGCGCCCGGAATCCGTGCCCGTAGCTGGCGCGAAGCGTGAGGTGCTCGGCGGCACGAACCACCAGGCCCGCCTTGGGAACGAAATAGCCTCCGAAGCGGGAGTGATTTTGATACCGGCCGCCCACAGTCAGCGTCGCGCGCCGGAAGAGCTGGATACGGTCCTGAAACCAGCCATCGGTTGTTGTCACCTGCTGGCCAGCGTTATCGCCTACCAGCCGATTCGCTCCCCGGTACAAGTCCTGGACCCATTCGCCGCCAAGCTGGACGAACTGTCGTGCGCCCAGGTGGTGCCCCAGCGTGGCGTCCAAGCGGCGGTAGCGCTCATTGAGGTTCGCGAGATCAGGGGGGGCGGGCTGGCCGGTCAGCGGATTCATTTGGGAGTTCTCGTCGTATCGCGCCGAATAGCCCCGTACCTGCAACAGCGTCGATGGAGCCAGCACGAAGTCGCCGGTCAGACCGTAGTTCTGGTTGCTGTCGTTGGACGTGATTCGGGTCAGGCCGGTCTCTCCTAACGCGCTGCCGAGGTCGTTGTTGTGATAGGCGTTTGCAGTGAAGCCCAGAGCCGCGCGAGGATTCAGGGTGTAGCGCGTCTTGAAAAGCAGGTCGTTGCGCCTGTAACGCGGCCCGACGGTTGTCGGGCTGTCCGGGATCAGAGCGTAGGCCTGCTGCTGGTGCCTTTCGAGGTCCAGGAAGGCAGAAAGGTTCTTCACCTGGGTTCCAAAGTCTGCACGAGCATCGAGCGCACTGAGAGACCCACCGGAGAGGTTGAGATTCATCTCGAACGGGTTTGACGGCTCCCGCGTAATCATGTTGATCACGCCGCCGATCGCGTCGCTCCCGTACAACGAAGAGGCTGCTCCCTTGACCACCTCGACACGCTCCAGCCGGGAAACCGACTGCCGGCTCAGGTTCATGACTCCGCTTTTGATGCCGCGCGCGCCCACGATCGGCAGCCCGTCCATCAGGACGAGCACCTGCCGGGAATCGATGCCCTGGATCTGTTCTCCAGCCACCGCAGCGCTAGCCCTGGAACCACCCCGCGTCACGACGCCAGGGATCTCCGCAAGCACGTCCGACACCCGCTCGTAGCCGGTATCGCGCATCTGCTCGCGGGTCACGGCTTCAACCTTGACGGGCGACTCCTCCTGCAATTCCTCGACCCGCGAGCTGGAGACAACCGTCACCTGCTGGATGAGGCCGGCAACGGGAAGGGAGAAGTTGACATCACGAAGGACATCCGCGCCGGCGACCTCAACCAACCGCCCCTGGTCCGACAACCCAGGTCGCGACGCCACCAGCCAGTAGCTTCCCGGTCGTAGTCCGTCGAATGAATAGCGGCCTGCGTCATCCGTTCTCCGATGCTCCGAAAGACCGGTGACGATCTTCCGGAGAGTGACGGACGCCCCGGGAACCGGCAGTCCAGCCGCGTCAGTCACTTGTCCGTAGATGGTAGCGGAAGTGCGCGGAAGATCTGCGGGCGCCTGGCCATGTGCCAGGGCCGCAAAACAATACCAAATGGCGGCCGCCCATAGGGCGGTGCGAAAATTGCCAGTCATACGGTTCTCGTCTCCTTGAAAACCCTGGCTGGCGAACCTAGAATAAAGAAGGTCGTCAGCCCTCCGGGTTGTCGATCACCGGGTCCCCGCGGAACTCGGCCAAGAGTGAGCCGCGGGGACCCGCCTAAAGTCTTATTGTCGGTTGGGCGCGACTAGCGCGCCGGCCTTCTCCCTGATTCCATCGGTCTTCCCGTTTCGGGCGCTGCACGCTTTGCACAGCCCCCCTGCCTCCAGGCGAACCTCGCGAATCTGAAAGCTGTTCTGCCGGGAGATTTCTGTCTTGAGCCGGTCGAACAGCGGGCTCGTAACCTCCTCGATTCGACCACACTGGAAACAGGCCAGGTGCACCTGGTCCACGGTTGTCTTCGCTTCATAGAAGTGCTTTCTACCGGTGAGATGCATCAGATCCAACTCGTTGATCAACCGTAGCTTCTTCAGCAGCTCCAGGGTTCGATACACGGTAGCGCGGTCAATCTGGGCATCACGTTTCCTGGCCCGCTCCAGGAGCGTGGCCGCATCCAGATGGCCTGCGGCTTCCTGAATGGTCTCAATCAAAACCTTCCTCTGCGCAGTGATGCGAACTCCCTGTCGTACAAGCTCCTGGAGCAAGGAGCACCGTTCTAGCAAAGGGCCCTCCGGGCTTTGTCGCGACTAGTTGCGACTCGCTCGCAACTGGTCACTTAAACCTATTAAACGCCATCTGCAACTCGATGTCAACTAGAGACAGTGGGAAAGACGCAAGAACAACCAGTGCCTGGAGTGCCACGTCAACACCACCGCACGGCACGACCTCAGCCAGCCGCGCTACCAGCACTGCACCGTCTGCCACTCGCGCATCCACGGCTCGAACCTGAGCCGGCTGTTCTTCGAGTGAGTATTTTATCCGGGTATCTGCCGGAGATATCATTAAGTGGGGGTACGGCATGCGCACAATTTCGCTGAAACTGCCCGACGAGCTGATTGAGGCGAGCGGCCGGCTCGCTGCCGATCTGCGTGTCTCGCGGGCCGAATACATCCGCCAGGCCATCGAGCAGAAGAACCGCCAGACCAGCGCCGGGTTCCGCGCCAGGCGGATCGCCGAGGCTTCCCGCAGAGTCCGCAAAGAAAGCATGCGCGTCAACGCGGAATTTGCGGCCGTGGAGGGGGCGCCCGATGCCTGATCGCGGGGAGGTCTGGCTCGCCGGTCTCTTGCGCGCTATCGACAACCGACGGCTTGTGGCAGGCCCCATCACGCGCCTGTCGAGACCCTTGATGGAGTCGGTTGGCGCCGCCATCCGCGAGGTCCTCGAACTGGACTGATGCCTGTGCCAGGTGGAAGAGCCCCGCTCCTGTCGGCTATACTCGCAGTTTCGTGAGCCGCGTTCGCCTCGTGGTCCCTGTGGTCTGCCTCTGGCTGGCCGGCTGCGCCAGCCTTCCCGACACCTATGCTCCGCCCATGCAGCGCCGGCCGGTCACTGGTCCGGAACCGAACCCGGTGGACCACTACGTCACCATGAGCGAGGCCGACGCCGACGTTCACTTCGTCAGCGGTATCAGCGACACCACCGAAGCCGCGACCTGGCGCTGGACCGGGCCGCGCGCCGAGCTGATTTTCAGGCTCACAACAACCGGCCACCTTCGCTTCGCCATGGATTTCGCCATCCCCGAGATGACCTTCAAGCAGCGCGGCCCGGTGGCCATCTCCATCTCCATCAACGGCCGTCTGCTCGACAAGCTGCGCTACGAGAAAGGCGGCCAGTTTCATTTTGAAAAGCCGGCGCCTTTCGACTGGCTGCGCACCGACGCCTACAACTTCGTCACCCTGGAGATAGACAAGCCCTGGGTCTCGCCCGACGATGGAGCCAGGCTCGGGATCATCCTGACCAGCGCCGGGTTCGTCCAGTAATGCCGCCGGCGTTCTACATCCTGTTCGGCGCGGCCCTCACCGTGGCCGTCGCGATGGCGCTGGGCAAGCTGCTGCTCCGCGCCCTCGGGCTCAAGTTTCACCGCCAGGAGGAGCACCTCTTCGCCCTCGTGACCGGCTCGGCCTGCCTGAGCCTGCTGGTCTTCCTGCTGGCCACGATCGGCGTCGCGCGCAAGGGCGTATTCCAGCCGCTCGGGCTGGGGATTGTGGCGGTGGCAGTCTGGCGGGGCGCACACCGCTCCGCCGGCGCGCCCCTGGCGCCACTGGCGAAGTTCTGGCAGCGGCTGTTCTACGCCGTGTTCGGCATCTTCACCGTGCTGTACTTCTTCAACGCGATGGCGCCGGAGATGAGCCCGGACGGCAGCACCTACCACCTCGGGCTGGTGGCCCGCTACCTGCGCAACCACGGCTTCGAGCGCATCACCACCAACATGTACGCGAACCTCTCGCAGGGCATTGAGATGCTCTACCTGTTCGCGTTCTCCATCGGCCGCCACTCGGCCGCCGCGCTGGTACACTTCGCCTTTCTGGTGACGCTGCCGCTGGCGATGCTGGCCTACGCCCGCCGCTTCGGCTTCGTCGAGGCAGGTGTGGCCGGCGCGCTGTTCACCTTCGTCAGCCCGGTGGTCGGCCAGGACGGCGCCACCGCTTACATCGACACCGCGGTCGCCTGCCTGCTGTTCGTGCTCTTCTACCTCCTCCAGATCTGGGAGCGCGAGCGTACGCCGCGCCTGCTCATTCCCATCGGCCTGCTGGCCGGCTTCTGCTACGCCGCCAAGTACACGGCGGTTGTGGGCCTCCTCTACGCGCTCGGCTTCGTCGGGTGGAAGCAGCTACGCGCGCGCCAGCCGGCGATTCGCCCGCTAGCGGTTGTCGCCCTCTGCGCGCTGGTCATGATCGTTCCCTGGGTGGCGAAGAACTGGATCTGGCTCGGCAATCCCTTCTCGCCGTTTTTCAACTCGCTCTTCCCGAATCCGTACGTGCACATCTCGTTCGAGAAGGAGTACGTCCGCCACATGCAGAACTACCCGGGCCTCGGCAGCCACTGGGAGATCCCGCTGGAGGTGACCGTGCGGGGTACGGTGCTCTGCGGGCTGCTGGGCCCGCTGTTCCTGCTGGCGCCGGTTGGGCTGCTCGCGCTGCGGCATCCGGCGGGGCGGCAATTGCTGCTGGCCGGCGGCTTGTTCCTGCTGCCGTACTTCGGCAACATCGGGACGCGCTTCCTGATCCCCGCCGTGCCGTTCGTCTCGCTGGCAATGGCGCTGGCGCTGGCGCGCTGGAAGCCGCTGGCGGCCGCCTTCGTCATCGCTCATGCCGTAGCCTCCTGGCCGGACGTGGTGAAGACTTACTGCGATCGCGATGCCTGGCGGCTGGCCAAGGTCCCGGTGCGCCAGGCGCTGCGCATCGAGAGCGAAGAATCCTGGCTCACTCGCAAGAGCCCGTATTACCCCATTGCCAGGCTGCTGGACGACGCCGCGCCGCCCGGCTCGCGCATCCTCACCTTCAGCCAGGCGCCTGACGCCTACACCTCGCGCGAGATCCTGGTCGCCTACCAGTCCGCCTTCAACGCCACCATGGGCGACATCCTCTGGACGCCCTTGATCCCGGAGTACCAGCCCACCTGGCAGTTCAGTTTCAAGTTCCCCCCTCGCCCCCTTCGCAAGGTCCGCGTGGTCCAGACCAACGACGGCGGCCCGGACCACTGGAGCGTCGCCGAGTTGCGCGTATTCAGCGGGGAGCGCGAGATGCCGCGCGCTTCCCGCTGGCGGCTGCGTGCTCACCCCAACCCCTGGGACGTCCAGATGGCCTTCGACAACAGCCCGGTCACTCGGTGGCGAAGCTGGCATACTCTATTTCCTGGGATGTACGTCGAGGTGGATTTCGGCCGAGTGGAGACCATCGACAAGGTGGTGCTCGAGTGCGCGCGCGATCAGTACCGGATCCAGCTCAAGCTGGAAGCTCAGCCACCTTCCGGGGAGTGGCAGGCGCTGGCGGGCGAGCCGGAGGAAGCCAAGCTAAGCCAGCCGCTCGGATTGCGCTGGGCGGCCATCGATGAGATCAAACGCCGCGGCATCACTCACCTGCTGGTGTACGCCGAGGATTTCGGCGCCGACGACTTCCGCAAGAAGGCCGTGGTCTGGGGCCTGACCTTTCTCGGCGAGCGCAACCGGGCGCGCCTCTACCGGCTGGATTGAACGAACCCATGCCTGACCTGTTTCTCGGCGTGGACGGCGGCCAGACGAGCACCACCGCCCTGATCGGAGACGAATCGGGACGCGTGCTGGGCGCCGGCAAGGGCGGCCCGTGCAACCACGTCGGTGGCCCCGAGGGCCGCGAGAAGTTCGCCCGCGCCATCAGCGGATGCGTCGGGCAGGCCTGTCACCAGGCCGGTCTCGACGCGGCTGCGGTCTCGTTCCGTGCCGCCTGCCTCGGCTTCAGCGGCGGCCCCGAAGACAAACGGGCGATCCTGGAGGAGATGCTGCGAGCCGGGCAGCTCGTGGTCACCACCGACGCGCTGATCGCGCTCAGCGGCGCCACCGCCGGCGAGCCGGGCATCATCACCATCGCCGGCACCGGCTCGATCGCCTTTGGCCGCAACGCCACCGGCCGCACTGCGCGGGCCGGCGGCTGGGGCTACATTTTCGGCGACGAAGGCGGCGGGTTCGACCTTACCCGCCAGGCGTTGCGCGCCATCCTGCGCGACGAAGAAGGATGGGGACCGCCCACCGCGCTGCGGGCGATGCTGATCGAGGCCGGCGGCGCGGCTTCCGCCAACGATCTGCTGCACCGTTTCTACACCACCGAGTTCCCGCGCCCGCGCATCGCCTCGCTGGCCAGGCTCGTTGATCGGGCGGCCGAGCAGGGCGACCAGGTCGCGCGCGAGATCCTGTTCCACGCCGCCCGCGAGCTGGCCGCGCTGGCGGGCGCGGTCCGCGAGCAGTTGTTTGCGCCGGGCGAGCCGGCTCGGGCGGCTTACATCGGCGGCGTCTTCCGCAGCCGCATCCTGCTGGAGCGCTACCGCGCGCTGGTCGAGCTGGAAGAGGGCAACCGCTGCGGCCCGCCGGTTTACGGCCCGGCGGCCGGCGCGCTGCTGGAAGCGTATCGCGCCGCCGGGATCCAGCCGCAGCTCGTGGATCTGCCGGAGTCGGAGAAGTGAACGCCGGCGTGGCCGCCGCGCGCCCCCGCCCGGCCCCGGCGCCGGGCGGGCTTGGGTCGCGTGCTACGATCAGAGTTTTAGCGTTTAGGAGGTCAATATGCCGAAATTGTCGATCCGCGATCTGGACTTGCAGGGCAAGCGGATTTTCATGCGCGTGGATTTCAACGTGCCGCTGGCGCCCGGCGGGAAGGAAATAACCAGCGACAAGCGCATCCGCGCCTCGGTGCCCTCGATCCAGTACGCGCTGGAGCGCGGCGCTTCGCTGGTGCTGGCCAGCCATCTCGGCCGCCCCAAGGGCAAGCCGAACCCCGAGATGAGCCTGAAACCGGTGGCGGCGCGGCTCCAGGAATTGTTGGGCCAGCCGGTCACGATGGCGCCGGATTGCATCGGTTCCGAGGTCGAGGCGCTCAAAGCCGGGCCGGACAAGGTGATCCTGCTTGAGAACGTGCGCTTTCATCCCCAGGAGGAGAAGAACGACCCGGAGTTCGCGGGCCAGTTGGCCAGCGGCTGCGACTGCTATGTCAATGACGCCTTCGGCTCTGCGCACCGCGCCCATGCCTCCACCGAGGCGATCACTCAGTTTCTCCCCCGCTCGGCCGCCGGCCTGTTGATGGAGAAGGAGCTGGAGTACCTGACCAAGATCACCGCTGAGCCGCCGCGCCCGTGCATCGGCATCCTTGGCGGCGCCAAGGTCTCCGACAAGATCGAGGTCATCGAGAACCTGCTCAAGATTGTGGACCGGCTACTGATCGGCGGCGCCATGGCCTACACGTTCAAGCTGGCCCAGGGCGAGCCGGTGGGCCGCTCGCTGGTCGAGCCGGACAAGGCGGACCTGGCCCGCGAGCTGCTCGCCAAGGCGGGCGATAAGCTGCTGCTGCCCGTCGATACGGTGGTCGCCGCCGAGGTCAAGGCGGGCGCCGCGTCGCGTGTCGTCGAGACGATCCCCGAGGACATGGCCGGCGTCGATATCGGCCCGAAGACGATCGCGCTGTTCGCGGCCGAGATCGCCAAGGCCAAGAGCGTGATCTGGAACGGCCCGATGGGCGTGTTCGAGATCCCGCCGTTCGACACCGGCACGGTCGCGGTGGCCAAGGCGGTGGCCGGAGGTGGCGCGCTCTCGGTGGTCGGCGGCGGCGATTCGGAGAAGGCCATCAAGGCGGCCGGCGTGGCCGGCAAGATCTCGCACATCTCGACCGGCGGCGGGGCGTCGCTGGAGTTCCTCTCCGGCCTGGTGCTGCCCGGCGTCGCGGCGTTGACGGAGAAGTAGGATAGGCGTCCTCGCCTGTCGCGGTCAGACAGGCGGGCGCGCCTATCGCACGGAAGACAGGCGGGGACGCCTATCCTACCAGCGCGGCAGAATCCGCCGCCAGTTGGGATCGACGTGGCGGCGCATCTCGGCCTCGTCGTCACGCTTGCGGTAGGGGTTCTTCTCGTACCGCTCGCGCCCGCGGGCGAGCTGATCGTAGTCGAGATCGACGCCCAGGCCGGGGCGGTCGGGGATGCGCACCGCACCGTTCACGATGGGGACGCGGCCGCCGGCGACCACCTCGTCCTCGGCTGTCTGCCAGGGATAGTGCGTGTCGCAGGCGTGGGTGAAGTACGGCGAGGCCGCCGCCGCGTGAGCCATCGCCATCAGGCTGACGCCGAGGTGGTTGTTGGAGTGCATCGAGACGCCCAGGCCCATGGCGTCGCACATCCGCGCCAGGTGCTGCACGCTGCGCAGGCCTCCCCAGTAGTGCGGGTCGCTCAGCACGATCTGCACCGCATCCAGCCGCCAGGCCTTGGGCACGTCATTGAAGCAGGTGACGGCCACGTTGCTGGCCAGCGGCGTGCCGTTGTCCTCGGCCAGCAGGCCGCGGCGGACCTCGGCCATGCCGTCCAACCCGGCGGCCGGGTCCTCGAGATAGCCGCCGCCGGAGAGTTCCTCCTTCAGTGCGCGGCCGACCTCGATCGAGGTGGCCGGCGACCAGGCGCTGTTGGGATCGATGCGCAGCGGATAGCCCGGCCCGAACTCCTCGCGCAGCGCGCGGATGGTGGCGATCTCCAGCGCCGGATCGAGCACGCCGCCCTTGAGCTTGATCTCGCGAAAGCCGTATTGGGCGATCATCTGCCGCGCCTCGCGCACCATGGCGCGCGGTTTGAGCACTTCGCCGTATTCGTCCTCGCGGGCATCGGCGCCGGCGCCGCCGCCCCCGGCGTGCTTGTAGAAGAGGTAGGCCGAGAAATCGACCTGGTCGCGGGCGCGCCCGCCCAGCAGGTCGCAGACCGGCTTGCCGAGCGCTTTGCCTATCAGGTCCAGGCAGGCGATCTCGATGGCGGCGAAGGTGCGCGCGTCGCGATCGAGCGGATTCTCGCCGGGAAGCAGGTAGGTGTGGCTGTGCCCGCCGGCCACCGCGGCGGTCTCTTGGGCCGTGCGCGCGGCCAGGTCCATCCAGAATCCGGTGAGCTGGAAGGGGTCCCGGCCCACGATCCGATCGCGGGCCGCCTCCAGCGCCGCCAGCGGCCCCTCGCCGCCGTAAGTCTCGCCGATGCCGGTGACGCCCTCGTCGGAGACCAGTTCAACGATGGTTCGCAGCGCGTAAGGGGCGTGGCGGCCGTAGGAGCTGCGGAGCGGCGGATCGGCGATGGCGACCGGGTGCAGCCGCAGCTCGGCGATGCGCATAGCCGCCGCCCGCCTACTTGCGCGCGCCGCGCTGGCGGTTCTTCAGCCGTGACTGGCGCGCCTTGGCGCTCTTGCGCTTGGGCTTGCGGATGATGAAGGTGCCACTGCCCACGTAGGTCGCAGAGTACGTCTTGTCGTCCGGCAAATGAGTCTCCTGGAAGCGAGTCGCGCGCGGCACCGGGCCCGCGCCATCCGCCTATTGTAGCGCAGGCCCGGCCGGGAGGCTGGCCGCCCGTTTTGGCCGGCTGAAGCCGACCCCACCGGCTGGACAGCGCGGGCTGGTTGAGCTATAACAGGGGTACACTTGGCGTGGATATGACGAAGTCGAACTGTGCGTTGGCACTGCTGGCAGCGGTCAATCTGTTCGTGGCCGGATCGGCTTGCCAGCGGACGAGCCTCGATCGTTCCGAGGACCCGCCGACCGTCGCCATTGACTTCTCCAAACGCACCGCGGGCGCCGCCGAGGTTCATCACCCCGCCAGCGACCGCCCGCTGCGCATCGCGGTAGCGGGGATGGTCTCGCCGGTCGAGACCCTGCGCTCCTACCAGGGCCTGATCGATTACCTCGGCCGGAAGATCGGCGCCCCGGTCGGCATGAAACAACGCAAGACCTACCAGGAAGTCAACGAACTGCTGGAAAAAGGCGAGCTGGACGCCGCATTCCTCTGCTCTGGCGGGTACGTGCACGGCGGCAAGACGTTGCGCTCCGAGATCGTCGCCGTCCCGGTGGTCGTGGGAAAGAGCACCTATCAGGCCTACGTCATTGTCCACCGCGACAGCCCGATCCGCGACTTTAACGGCCTGCGAGGACACTCTTTTGCCTTCACCGACCCGCTGTCGAACAGCGGCTGGCTCTACCCTGCCTCCAGGTTGAATGATCTGGGCGACACGCCGAGCTCGTTCTTCTCGCGGGTCACCTTCACCTACGCCCACGACCGCTCGATTGAGGCGGTGGCGCAAAAGATCGTGGACGGGGCCTCAGTGGACAGCCTTGTCTATGCTCACCTGGCCGCGCGGGCGCCCGAGAGAATCCGGGCTACCCGGATCATCGAGCGATCGCCACCCTTTGGCATCCCGCCTTTTGTGACCAGTCCGGTGCTGGACCGCCACACAAAAGACAAGCTCAAGATCGCCTTACTGACCATGCACGAGCAAGCCGAGGGAGTCCAGATCCTCCGGGAGCTGCTGATCGACCGGTTCGCGGAAGCGGACGACGGGGCCTATCAGTCCGTCCGCGACCTGGTCCGCAAAGTCGGTTCCTGGCGCCCGTGACCGCACCGGAGCGAGCGATGAAGCGTTTCCGCATCAACCTGGGCACGCTGGTCCTGTTCAGTACCTTGATGCTCGTGCTGCTGTTCGGCGGCATCAACCTCTTTTGGGTGCGCCGGGAGATCAACGCCGCCCTGAGCCGCGAACTGGAAGCGCGGGCGCTGTTGTACGCCCAAGGCCTGGCGCTTCAGGCGGTGGATGCCATTGTGCTGGAGGACCGCCTGTTGCTCCAGCGCTTCATCGACGAGGCGCGGTCGCTGGACGCGCACATCGCTTACATCTTCCTCGTCGGCCCGCGCGGCGAGCTGGTCGCCCACACGTTTGCCGGCGGCTTTCCCGTCGAGCTGCTCAGCGCCAACCCGCTGCCAGCGGACCGCGACTACATGATGCGCCGCATCGTTGATCGGCAAGGGCGCCAGCCGCCGGTGCGCGACGTGGTGGCGCCGATTGCCGGCGGCTACGCCGGCTTCGCCCACGTCGGGCTCCGCGAGGACCTGATCCTCAGCGGTGTGCGCGGGGTCACCCAGGCCGTCAATATGATGGTGGCCGTTCTGGTGCTGCTCGGACTCGGGGCCGCGCTCCTGTTTGCGCGCATCGTCACGCGGCCCTTGGAGCGGCTGGCCGCCTCGGCCGCCAGGGTGAACCTCGAGGCGCTTCAGGACACCGGCCCCGAGCTGCCGCCGCCCCAGCCTGCCGGGCTGGTGCGGCTGGAAACCGAGGTGGACCGGCTGGACGAAGAGTTCCGGCGGATGGTGGAGAGGCTCTCGACCGCCTCGCGCCAGCTCAAGAAGACCCAGGAACAGCTCATGCATGCCGAGCGGCTGAGCGCCATCGGGCAGCTCGCCGCCGGGCTGGCCCACGAGCTCAACAACCCGCTGGCCGGCCTGAAGAACTGCATCCGCCGCATCCAGCGCGAGCCCGACAACCGGGAGCAGCTCAACCAGTACCTGTCGATGATGCAGGCCTCGGTCGAGCGCATGCAGCGGGTCTTGCAGGGGCTGTTGAACCTGGCCCGGCCGCGCCGGCTGGAACTCAAGAAGGTCGCGTTGGCGCCGCTCGTGGAGCGGGTGGCAGTCTCGACCGGTGAGCGCCTGGGCCAACTGGGCATCGCCGCCCGCCGGGTGGTAAAGCCGGAGGCGGCGGTGGCCTGGGCCGATCCGTTCCAGTTGGAGCAGGCGTTGCTCAACCTGGCCATCAACGCCTGCGACTCGCTGGAAGAGCGCCGCCAGGCGGATCCGGCCTTCACCCCTGAGCTGGAGATCCGCGCCGAGTCTGACCACGACCGGCTCTGGATCGAGGTACGGGACAACGGCGTGGGCATCGCTGCGGAAGACCTGGCGCGCGTTTTCGATCCCTTCTTCTCTACCAAGATGCCCGGCCGGGGAACCGGACTTGGACTGTCAGTTGCTCAAGACATCGTCCGCGCCCACGGCGGCGAGATCCTCGCTGAGAGCCGCCCGGGAGCTGGCGCCCGCTTCAGGATCGTGTTGCCCATGCGCCGCGAGGGCGCCAAGGAGGAGACCTCACTGGCATGAAGGTTTTGCTGTTGGACGACGAGGATGCGTTGCGCATATCGCTGCGCGACGACATCCGCGAGGCCGGCCACGAGGTGTTCGACTTCCGCTCGCCACGCCAGGCGCTGGAGTTTGCCCGCAGCGCACCGGATCTGGCCGCCGTCGTCACCGATTGGAAGATGCCGGAAATGAACGGCCTGGATTTCCTCGGCCAGGTCAAACAGGTTAATCCGGACGTGCAGGTGATCGTCATGACCGCCTACGGCACCGTCCAGACGGCCGTTCAGGCCGTCAAGCAGGGCGCCTACGACTTTTTGCTGAAGCCCTTTGAGACCGAGGAGCTGCTGCTCGTGCTGGGCCGGGTGGCGGAGCACCGCGAGCTGATCGAGGAAAACCGGCAGTTGCTGGCCCGGCTGGAGGAGCACACCCGCTTTCACCGGCTGCTGGGCAAGAGCCCGGCCATGGTACGGTTGTTCAGTCAGCTTGCCGTCATCGGGCCTTCTTCCAGCACGGTGCTGGTCACCGGAGAAACCGGAACCGGCAAGGAGCTGGTGGCGGAAGCCATTCATTATGCCAGCCCCCGGCAATCCAGGCCGCTGGTCAAGGTGAGCTGCGCTGCCTTGTCCCGCGAGCTGCTGGAGAGCGAGTTGTTCGGGCACGAGCGGGGGGCCTTCACCGGCGCGATTCGCGAAAAGGTCGGACGCTTCGAGGCCGCCAACGGCGGCACCATCTACCTGGACGATGTGGACGACACCCCGCTGGAACTCCAGGTGAAGCTGCTGCGCGTGTTACAGCAGCGCACGCTGGAACGCGTGGGAAGCTCGACTCCGATCAGCCTGGATGTGCGGGTGATCGCCTCCACCAAGGTGGACCTCCGCCAGAAGGTCGCCGAAGGCAAGTTCCGCGAAGACCTCTTTTACCGGCTCAACGTAGTGCCGATTCAACTCCCGCCGCTGCGGCGGAGAAAAGAAGACATCCCCTTGCTGGCCCTCCATTTCCTGGAGCGCCACGGCGGCGGCCGCAAGCTCGCCATCACCCCAGCGGCCATGGATGCGCTGCTCGATTATGCCTGGCCCGGCAACGTGCGCGAGCTCGAGCACGTGATGGAACGGCTGGCGCTCACCGCCCCGCGCGAGCAGATAGACTGCGTGGACCTGCCGCCAGAGGTTCTCTGCCCGTGCCGCCCCGAGGCCTGCCCGTACGTGGGCGAGAAGTCGCTGGACGAGATCACCGACGAGCTGGCCAAGCAGGTCATCCGGACCGCCCTGGCCCAGACCAGGGGCAACAAGACCAAGGCCGCCGAGCTGCTCCGCATCCCCGCCTCCACATTGCGGAGTAAGATGGAGAAGTACGGCCTGGAGTGAGAG
This sequence comes from Acidobacteriota bacterium, assembly GCA_038060875.1. Lineage (GTDB taxonomy): Bacteria > Acidobacteriota > Terriglobia > Bryobacterales > Bryobacteraceae > JBBTDS01. The sequence goes on from JBBTDS010000251.1 coordinate 15,038, forward strand.
CCGGAGCTTCCGGTCCGAAACGCGATATTTCGTGGGTAGCCCGCGAAATTTCGCCACATCGCGGCGCGCGGGCCCCCTGGGCCGCCGTGATTCGGGCTTTCAGGTCGGAAATGGATATAATAGTTGCAATGGCAACCAAGTTGCTAATATTCTATAGACAATGAGGTGATGGAGCGTGCCAGCCGCCAACGGAAAAGGTAGAGCCAGCTACGCGGACGGCCAACTCTTCCTCTCGCCGACTTGGATCCACACGGTGGCCGAGGCCGTACGGACGGCGCGCCAAACCGACTCCTATTTCAGGCAGTTAACCAGCGGCTTCACCCAGAGAGTGGCCTACCTTATCAACGACATTCCCCGCGAGCTGAGCGAGCACTATGGCGGCGGCAACTGCGTGGTCATCCAAGTCCAGCTAGACAAAGGCGTGCTGCGCGGCATCCGGATTGGAGCCGAGTCCCCCAACGGGAAAGTCGATTTGACCGTCACCTGCGACTATCAGGTGGCCCGGCAGCTCTTCCAGGGAGAACTGGGGCCGGCCAGCGCCTTTCTCAACCGGCGGTTTCAGATAGAACCGTTCCGCGCGCTTTACCGGAAGCCACAGTTGGCGGCCAAGTCGATCGTGGCCGGCAACGTGGTCCTCAGGATCGCGCGGCGCGTGCCCACCGTATTCCTCCCCGTGCGCTAACCGCGCTTTCCGCTGGTTGGCTTCAGGCCGATCCCTTTGGCAGTCCGGTTGCAGATGGTGTGCCCTTGTAGTTTAAGGGTGAGACGCAGAGCGTTCAAGCGAGGAGGAGTCTTAATGATCTCTAATCCACTCGGGAAGGTCCTCCGGGCTCGTCAGGGCCGTCGAGGTTTCTTGCGGGCCTGGGTGACGGGAGCCGGCGCCGCCGTCGGGGCGGTGACCGGACGCGGCTTGCTGACGAGCACCGCGTCCGCCCAGACGCCGGCCGCCAACCCGCCGCTGCCCGACGCGCCGGGCAACACGCTGGTCAGAATGCAGCGGGAAGTGGACACGGCGCTGGCCCGGCCGGCGGCCTCCCGCCGCTGGACGATGGTCATCGACCCGCGCAAGTGCATCGGCTGCCAGGCCTGCGTGATCGCCTGCCGGGCGGAAAACGTGGTGGGTCCCGTCGGCTCTTACCGGCGCGTGCCGCAAGCGGAGGTGGGAGCTTATCCCAGCATGGCCAATGTCTTCATGCCCGCCAACTGCGTGCAGTGCGACGACCCGCCCTGCGCCCGCGCCGTCCCCGCGGGCATGATTCAGAAGCGCCCCGACGGGATCGTCCAGTTCGACTACACGCAACTGAAAGGGCCGCACGCCGCCGCCGCCGCTGCCGCCTGCCCCTACCGCGCCGTGCACGTCGATGACGGCCGGTACTTCACCGACGGCACGCCGCGGCACGAGGCTTACGAGAGCCGGACCTTCGCCGAATACGGCGGGGCCTGGAGGCGGGGGCAGCAGCTCACCGGCGTGGCCCGCAAGTGCCATTTCTGCGCCCACCGGCTGGAAGCGGGGGAGCTGCCCGCCTGCGTCACCACCTGCATCGGCGGGGCGATGTTCTTCGGCGACGCCGCCGACGCCAACAGCCTGGCGAGCCTGTTGGTGAAGGACAACCGCACCATCCGCATCCATGAGGAGCTGGGCATCCAGCCACGCGTCTACTACATCGAGGACAAGCTGCCGCAGGGCCGCCATTATTCCTGCGCGACGTGCCACTAAGAGAGGCGATTGCGATGAACGAAACCAAGAACGACTCGATGCCCGCCAGGCGAGAACTCCTGAAGACCACCGCGCTATTGGGCGGCCTGGCCACTGTGGCCGGCCGGGTGGTCGCTTCCGGCGAGACCGGGCCAGCCGCCGGACCGGCCCACGCGGCGCCCTCCGCACAGGACTACATCTACACCACCTGCCTGCAATGCAACGTCGGCTGCGAGGTCAAGGTGCGCATCCAGGACGGCGTCGCCGTAAAGGTGGAAGGCAATCCTTACGGGCCGCGGCCCATGGATCCGCACATCCCCTGGAACACGCCGGTTTCGGCCGCCGCCCGTGTGCATGGGCACATCTGTCCCAAGGGTCAGGCCGGCATCCAGGCGGATCAGGATCCCTATCGCGTGGTCAGGGTGTTGAAACGCGCCGGGCGCCGCGGCGAGAACAAGTGGATCTCGATTCCCTTCGATCAGGCGATCACCGAGATTGTGGAAGGCGGCAACCTGTTCCCCAGCGAGAACCGCCACGTCACCGGCCTGAAGGAACTCTGGGCGCTGCGCGACCCGGCCGTGTTCAGCGCGATGGCGGCCGACGTGACCAATCTCCAGGACAAGCAGATGACCCTGGCGGAGTTCCAGACCAAGCACGCCGCCAACCTGAGGCACCTTATCGATCCCAACCGCCCGGACCTGGGACCGAAGAACAACCAGTTCATTTTCAACTGGGGCCGGCTGAAGGCGGGCCGGAGCGACTTCATCAGCCGTTTCGCGCGCGCGAGCTTCGGCACCACCAACACCCACGGCCACACCACCGTCTGCCAGGGATCGATCTACTTCGCCTCGAAGGCCATGTCCGAGCAGCCGAGCGGCGGCAGGTGGTCCGGCGGCGTGAAGTCTTACTGGATGGCCGACGCGTCGCACGCGGAGTTCATCATTTACTGGGGCGCCAACATCTTTGAGGCCAACTACGGGCCGCCGTTAAAAGTACCTAAGATCACCCGCGGCCTCACCGAGGGCCGTCTGAAGTTTGCCGTCATTGATCCCAGGTTTTCCTCGATTGCCTCCAAGGCCTGGAAGTGGGTGCCGATCAAGCCCGGCGCCGATGCCGCGCTGGCCATGGGGATGATCCGCTGGATCATGGAGAACAACCGGTACGATCGCCGTTACCTGGAGAACGCCAACCGCGGGGCTGCCGCCGCCGACAACGAGCCGAGCTGGACCAACGCCTGCTGGCTGGTGAAGATCGAATCCGACGGCCGGCCGAGCGGTTTCCTGCGCGCTTCGGACTTGCGCCTGCCGGGCGATGCCGATACCTTTGTGACGCTCAAAGGCACGCGGCCCGTCACCTTCAAGTCCGACGACGCCGCCAACGCGGCCGAGGGGGACATGCTGGTAAATACCACCGTGGAAGGGATCCGCGTCAAGTCCGGCTTGCAGATCCTCTGGGAGGAGGCCAGCTCGAAGTCGCTGGCCGACTGGTCGGCCATCTGCGACGTGAAAGTCGATGACATCATCGAGCTGGCCCGCGAGTTCACCTCGCACGGCAAGAAGGCGGTGGTCGAGATCCACCGCGGCGTCTCCCAGCACACCAACGGCTTCTACAACGTGCTGGCCACCTACGCGCTGAACCTGCTGATCGGCAACCTGGACTGGCAGGGTGGTTTCATTTACGGCGGCGGCGCCTACGCCGAAGGCGGCGGCTCGGGCCGCCCCTTCGCCATCGGCGACCATCCGCGGTCTATTTCGCCCTTCGGCGTCAGCAGCATCCGGCACGAAACCACTTACGAGAAGACCTCCCTGTTCTCCGGGTATCCGGCCAAGCGCCCGTGGTACCCGCTGGCCAGCGATGTCTACCAGGAGGTAATCCCCTCGGCTGGTGACGCCTATCCGTATCCGATCAAGGCGCTGTTGCTCTACATGGGCGCGCCGGTCTATGCGTTGCCCGCCGGCCACGCTCTGATCCCGATCCTCGCCGACACCGAGAAGATCCCGCTGTACATCACCTCCGACATCGTGATCAGCGAGCACAGCCTGTACGCAGACTACATTTTCCCGGATCTCACTCACTACGAGCGCTGGGAATACCATCGCACTCACCCCTCGATCGTGCACCGCGCCTCGCCGGTCCGCCAGCCGGCCAAGGCTTCGCCGAACGAAACGGTTCGCGTCTTCGGCGAGGAGATGCCCATCTCGGTCGAGGCCGTGATGATGGCCATCGCCGAAAAACTCGGGATGCCCGGCTTCGGCCCGGGTGGTTTCCGGTCCGGGGTGGACTTCGTGCGTCCCGAGGACTTGTACCTGAAGATGGCCGCCAACGTCGCCTATGGCGACAGCGCCACCGATGCTTGCCCGGATGCGAACGCCGAAGAGGTGGACATCTTCTTCCGGGCGCGAGCACACCTGCCCAAGAGCATGTTCGACCCGGAGAAATGGATGAAGGCGGTGGGCGATCAGTGGTGGCGCAAGGTGATCTACGTGCTCAACCGCGGCGGGCGCTGGTGGGCGTATGCCGACGGCTGGGCCGGCGGCCAGACCCGGGCCAAGTACGGCAAGCTGGTCAACCTGTACCAGGAGAAGACCGCCGGCTACCGGAACTCGATGACCGGGGAGTGGCTGAAGGGCATTGCCCACTACACGCCGATAGCCGACTCGCTGGGCCGGCCCATCCAGGACCGCGGCTACAGCCTCAACCTGATCACCTGCCGGACGATGCTGGCCACCAAGAGCCGCACCGTCTCGAACTACTGGCTGCTGGACCGGCTGCCGGAGAACGTCATCGACATTCATCCGAGCGACGCGGCCCGGATCGGCGGGAAGACCGGCCAGTTGGTGCGCGTGGTCTCGGCCACTAACCCGGAGGGGGTGTGGGACCTGAAGAACGGCACCAGGATTCCGATCGTCGGACGGCTCAACGTCACCGAGGGCATCCGGCCCGGGGTCATCAACTTCCTCCTGGGCTACGGCCACTGGGCCTACGGCGGCGACGATCAGATCATCGACGGACACCTGATTCGCGGCGATCGCCGGCGCACCGCCGGCGTGCACGCCAACGCGGTCATGCGAGTGGATGACTTCCTCAAGAACACTTGCCTCAGCGACGTGGTCGGCGGCAGCGCCGTCTTCTATGACACGTTCGTCAACCTTGTGCCGGCCTGAGGAATGGAGGGCGACGATGACGCACAAATTCACCATCTCATTGGCGGTTGCCTTGGTCCTGGGGCTGTTTGCAGCGGGACGGCTGCCCGCGCAGGACTACGCCGGCTCCCAGAGCTGTCAGGGCTGCCACCCCGATCAAGCCAAGCTCTTCGAGGCCAACGTGCACTTCAAGGCCGCCGAGCAGCGGCGCTTTGATGCGCAGGGAGAGGGCTGCGAGTCCTGCCACGGCCCCAGCAAGCCGCACGCCGACGATCCGGTCAGCAAGAAGCCGGCGGTCGCTTTCGCCAAGGGCGAAGAGGGGCGGTCCAACGGCGCCTGCATTGCCTGCCACCGCACCGACGACAAAGTGAACGGCTACAGCCGGAGCCGCCACGCCCAGAGCCGGGTGGCGTGCGTCGATTGCCACGCCAGCCCGCATTCAAAGGTCTCGCTGCTGCCGGCCCGCACCGCCTTCCGCAACGAGGACGCGCCCCTGCGCGTGGTGCGGCATCTGAAGACGCCGTCGGCGGATCTTTGCTTGTCGTGCCACACCGATCTGCGCGGGCGCTTCCGCATGCCCTACCGCCATCCGCTGGGCGGGCAGGCGCTGGCCTGCGTCTCCTGCCACAACCCGCACCAGGACGAGACGCGGCAAGCCCGCCAGGCCAACGCCAAGTGTTTCTCGTGCCACGAAGACAAGCGCGGGCCGTGGGCTTACGAGCACCCGCCAGCGACCGAAGACTGCGCCTCCTGCCACGAGCCGCACGGTTCGGTTGCTCCCGGCATGCTGAAAACCGCGCAGCCGTTCCAATGCCTGAGTTGTCACTCGATCGCCGAGGACCGGCACGGCGCCGAGGTCGGCGGCGCGCGGTTCTCGCGCGCCCTGTTCAGCCGTTGCACCGCCTGTCACGGGGCCATTCACGGCTCCCACGAGGATCGTCACTTCAAGAAATGAGAGAGGAGCGCTGCCACCCATGAAGACTGAAAGATCCCGCTCTCGCCTGACGGTTGCGGCCATCCTGGCTGCGCTGCCCGCCGCGGCCCAGCAACAGGCCGCTGCCGGAACCGCGACTTTGTCCCCTGTCAGCGGCTACGTCCGCGTGCTGCCGCGCCTGTACAAGTTCAGCGGTGACCAGGGCTACTTGCAGCGCTACCGGGCGCTCGACGCGCCGAACAAGGCGGGCATCGACCGCTTCCTGGAGACCGCCAACGGTTTGGGGATCTTCGTCGCGCGCTCCGGCGGCGGCCCCCTGCTGGAGCTTCAACACGTCAATCCTTTCCCTCTGAATGACCAGTGGCTCCTCCGCTATTGGGCCGCCGCCGGCGTGCGCTTCGACGTGCAGTGGAACGATTACCAGCGGGGCTTCGACCGCTACCTCCCGCCCACCGCTCCCAGCACGTTCACCTACGCCAAGCAGTTCAACGACGACAGCGCCCGCGACGATTTCCTGCGCCGCCGCCGCAGCGATTTTCGCGCCGTCAGCCGCTGGGAGCCGTCGGCCTTCAAGTCCGGCCCGCGCGTTCTCCGCTCGGTCGAACTGGAGTTCGAGCGCGCCCGCCGGATCGGCTACCGCCAGTTCAACTGGATGTTCGGCATCCCCGAGGACCTGGTGGTCCCGGTGGGCACCGACCCCGCCCGCTGGCGGGGCCGCACCGAAGACCTCAGCCAGACCGTCCACCGTTACGGCATCGCCAGCACGCTCTCCTTCGCCAAGAGCAACCTGATCCGGCTGCGGTTTTTCGGCGAGCAGTTCGATATGCGGCCGGCCTCCTTCACTAATGCTGACGTTGCTCGCCGCGACCCGCGGGTCAACACCCAGCCGCGCACCATCAACTTCATCCCCGACAACCGCATCTTCGGGGGCGAGGTCTCGATCGAGCAGAAGTTCGGCAGCCGCGTCACCCTGCTGGTGGACGGCCTGCTGGAGGAACTGAAGCAGGCCAGCTTCGCACCGCTACAAACCGCCTCCGGCTACCACAGCACCATTCGGAGCTGGTCCACCGGCGCGAACCTGTTTGTCGATCTGACGGAGGCCGCCTGGCTGGAAGCCTTCACCCGCTGGCGGCAGCGGAAGAACCTCAGCCAGATCGGCCAGGCGGCCGCGGGCCGCCCCTACTTGATGACCGATCGCAACCTGAGCACGCCGTTCGTGCGGGAGCGCGCCGAGACCATCCTCGGCGGTAGCCTCACGCATTCTATCAAGGGGGCCACGCTACGCGCCGGAGTGCGCCACGAGCGCGGTAAGCGCGACTTCCTCCGCGGCACGGGCGAGAATGCCGTCCCCGAAGGCCTGACCGTCTACCATCCCCGCTCCACGCCGACCGACCTGTGGGTGTCGGTGAGCGGGCGGCCCAAGAAGCAGCTCCGCTGGGCGGCCCGCACCGAGTTCCGCACCGCCGGTGAGACGTACGCGCTCAACGACCCGGAGCGCCGCATCCGGGTGCGCGGTTCGGCGACGCTGGCCAGCAAGTCGGGCAACACAGGCGCCTCGGTCTCCTTTGGCTTCACCGACGAGCGGAATGACCAGTTCGCCTTGCAGTCGCGGCTCGGCAAGAGTCCCCAGCTCTGGGACGTGCGGGATTACAGCACCGGCGTGCAGGGCTGGTTCAGCGCCGGTTCCCGCGTGCAATTTCAGGGCGCTTTCCAGCACCTCCTACGCGACCACGCCGCCAACTTCGTCGCCACCGACGTGCGCCGCTGGCGGCCCTTCGTGGTTCCCTCGCTGGCCGAGGAAGGGTTCGGCTACGAGGGATCGGCGAAGGTGCTCAGCCTGGGCGCCAGCCTGGCCGTCCACGACCGCCTCACCTTGCTGCCCAACTACTCGCTGGCCATCGCCGGCGGCGGGATCGTCTCGGCCAAGACCCCGCTGCGCGGCTACAGCCTGATCGACAACGACCACAACAGTGTCGGCATCGGGGCGGACTGCAAGGTCTCCGAGCAGGTTCTCTTTCATCTCCGCTACGAGTACAGCCGTTACAACGACCAGGCGACGCCGCTCCTGGCGGGCCGGCTTCACGGCGTCAGCTTCGGATTGTCCCGCGTCTTCTAGACTCCTGCCCGGCGGCCTGCGAGATGTCGCGTCCTGGGCGCGGCATTTCGCGGCCCCCTTGCGGCCTACACCAGTAAGCTGCTGTTAACAAAGGGAGTTCCGAGTTGGCAGTTCGCGTGTACATGCTCATTGGCTGAAAGGGGAGACGATGACGCTGCATCTCTGTGCTGGGATGCTGGCGCTGGCGCTCATCGCGCGCTCGGCCAGCCACCAACCGTCGCCTTCGAAAAGCTATGCATCCGCCGAAACCTGCAAGCCCTGCCACGTAGAGGTTTACCAGCAATGGCGGGAGTCGTTTCATTCGCAGTCGGCCACCGACCCGGTCTTCTGGCAGCTTTTCCAGCAGGCCACCCAGGACAAGGACGCCAAACCGTGGGCCTTGTGCCTGACCTGCCACGCGCCGGTAGCTACGGTGAGCAAGCAGATCTCGCCGGTACGGCCGGTCTCAATGCAACTCGAACTCAGTCGGGTGGCCAAGGAGGGTGTCACGTGCGACTTCTGCCACACCGTCTCAGGCAAGGAGAACCTGGGCCGTGGTATAAGTCTGGGAGCCTACCGCCTGCCGCATCGGGGCGATACCAACGTCAAGTACGGCACGCACGCGGATGCCACGACCTCCGCGCACGCCACGGAAGCGTCGGACTTTCTGAAGAGTCCCCAGCTTTGCGCGATCTGCCATCAGTACACCCACCCGCTGCCCGGGCTCGAGCTTCAAAACACGTATGCCGAGTGGTATTACAGTCCGTACCGCCTCCAGGGCCGCACTTGTCAGGACTGTCACATGCCGGCCTATGCCGGCAAGTCCGCCGACGATGGCCCGCAGCGGCCCGACGTCAGCGCCCACGTCTTTCAGGGCGGGCATACCGAGATGCTCAAGCGGGCTGCTCAGGTGACACTCTGGGCCAGAACTGTCGGGAAGGGTGGCGGCCGGCGCGTCAGCCTCAGCGCGCTGGTGACAAATGTGGGATCCGGCCACCTGATGCCCACGGGTATTCCTGGCATCCGCGAACTGTGGCTTGACGTCAGGGTTCAGTCGAGCGGAGCCGAACTGTTCACTACGCGGGCGAACTTCGGCGCCACACTGCTCGACAAGGATGGCAAGCCGGCCATGCCCTGGCGGGCGGTCCGGGTGGGAACCGACACCCGCATCGCGCCCCAGCGCTCGCGGCGCGAGGTGTTTCAGGTCACCGTGCCGGACGGCAAGCCGGTTGATGCCAGCGCCACGCTGTACTACCGGCTGATCTCGGAAACCGCCGCCAAGGCGGCGGGCATCAGCCCGACGCCGCCCATCCAGGTGGCGACCGACCGCATCCAAATCTTGCCCGACGGATCGGTGAAGAAGCTGCCGGTACAATAGTAGCTGTATTTCGGTGACAGGCTACACAACCTCGAAACTCCGTGGTACATTGGAGGTCAGCGGGAGGCGATAATCCCATGATTCGAGCACTGACTGTTGTTTGTGTCGTGCTGCTGGCTGGGCTGAGCATCTCTGCGGCGCCCCCGCCGGCAGTCACGGGTGATTACATCGAGGTGCGCTCCAACCACGTTTACACCTGCGCGTGCCTGTTTTCGGGCGAGCAGGTGACGGGGGGCAGGGAAGCCATCCTGGCCTGGAATGTCAGGGAAGGCGAGTATCGCGGCACGCCGCTGGCCGGCGCCAAGGCGGTGGCGGTGATGCAGGGACCGGAAAGCCTGAGCCTGCCGGGCACGGCCCGCAGGAGCGCGATGTTCGTCGATGCGGCTGACGCGGAGGCCCGCGAGGCCCTGGTGGCCCTGCTTCGCGAATATTACGGCAACGTGCTGGGCGAGGTCTTCAGTGTCGAGGCCGCTCCGATCTCCTTCCAGAAGGAGGGCGAGCGGGTAACGGTCAACGTCGGCGAGGTCTCCCGGTTCGTGGTGCGTCCGGCGCGCCTGCCGGAAGACGCTCATCTCGGCTCCTTCCTCTGGTACGACCCGTTCATTCCGACGACCGCGTCTACGCTGGGCGCCACCGAATACACGAAGTTCTGGGGAAGCCATTTCCGCCACCAGTGGTGGGAGGCGGACGCGGGGATCACCGGCTACCTCGGCACGTTCGGTATCGCGCGCTGACCTGCCCGAGACGGTGCGGTATAACTCGATTGATGAGATACGTGTGTCTCGCCCTGCTTCTGTTGTCCGGTACGGCGTCCGCCCAGACGTCCGCCCCCCTTTTCAACGTCTTAAACTACGGTGCCCGTGCCGACGGCGCGGCCAATGACGCGGCCGCCATCCAGAAGGCCATCGACGCCTGTGCCCGCTCGGGCGGCGGCGTCGTCCAGCTTCCGGCCGGCAACTACGTCTCGGGGACCCTGGTTCTCAAAACCAACGTTACGCTGCACCTGGCCCCCGGGGCGACCCTTTGGGGCAGCAAGAAGATCGACGACTACGACCCGCCGCACCTCATCTACGCCCGCGAGGCGGAGAACATCGCCCTCGAAGGTGGCGGCACGATCAACGGCAACGGCGAAGCTTACTGGGACTCGAGCTTCCGGCCTCACGAGCGCCGGCCCAGCCCGCTGATTGAGTTCGTCAAGTGCCGCAACGTCCGCATCCAGGACTTGAGCATCCGCAACGCGCCCGGCTGGACCATCCACCCGCTCGATTGCGACGGCGTCAAAATCCGCGGCATCTCGATCGTCAACCACCTGCGCGGGCCGAACACCGACGGCATCGACCCCGACTCCAGCCGCAACGTGGCCATCTCGGATTCCTACATCGAGGCCGGCGACGACTGCATCGTGCTGAAGACCACCGGCCGCGGCGGCGGCCCCGCCCGGCCCTGCGAGAACGTCACCGTCACCAACTGCACCCTGGTCAGCGACGATGCGGCGCTCAAGCTCGGCACCGAGAGCCACGGCGATTTCCGCCACTGCCTGTTCTCCAACTGCGTCATCAGCGCCAGCCGCGTCGGCATCGCCTTCTACGCCAAGGACGGCGGCACATTCGAGGGCATCAGCTTCTCCAACATCACCATCGACACCCGCATCACCCACCGCGAATCGGTCGTCTGGCCCATCTTCATCGACCTCGAGAAACGGAACGAGGATTGGCGGCAAAGCCGCATCCGCGACGTCAGCTTCAGCGACATTGTGATCCACTCGAAGGGCCGCGTGCTGGTGGGCGGCATGCCGGACCATCCGCTGGAGAACATCACTTTTCGCAACATCCTCATGCGGGTGACCGGCTTCGAGCAGGTGGAAAAAGTCGCCAAGCCGCGCGGTTCAAGCCGCGTGCGGCCAGCCGGGCGCGAGATCGACTACGCCTCCGTGCCGGCCGCCTTCATCTTCGCCAACGTGCGCGGCCTCAACCTGCGCGGCATCCGCGTCATTTGGGACACTGCCGCGCCGCCCCAGGAGCGCCACGCCATTTACGCCGCCCGCGTCGAGGACCTGCGGATCGCCGAGTTCAGCGGGCGCCAGGCGGCGCCCGAGGGCAAGCTGGCCGTGATCGGCCTGGACGCCACGAAGAACGTCTTCATCACCGGCAGCCGCGCCGAGGCGGGCGCGGGCGTCTTTGTGGGCCTCCGCGGCGTGGGTAAAGACGACGTCGTGCTGGCCGGCAACGATCTCAAGAGAGCGCGGCGGGAGGTGAAACAGGGAGCGACTCATGTCCACCTGCCGTAAGAGCGCGCTCACCCTTTTCCTTCTTTGCCCGGCGGCGGTGGCCGGCGTTTTCGACGTCACCGGCTATGGCGCGAAGGGCGACGGCGTCAAGATCCGCGGCATCTCGATCATCAACCACATGAACGGGCCGAACACCGACGGCATCGACCCCGATTCAAGCCGAAACGTGCATATCTCCGACTGTTACATCGCGGCCGGCGACGACTGCATCGTGCTGAAGACCACCGGCCGCGGCGTCGAGTGGCCCATAACCATCGACCTGGAGAAGCGCGCGCCCGACTCCCGGCTCAGCCGCATCCGCGACGTGAGCTTCTCCGGCATGCGGATGTACACCAAGGGCCGCGTGCTGGTGAACGGCATGGCGGAACGGCCCATCGAAAGCCTGAGCTTCAGCAACGTGGTCATGCGCATCACCGGGCATGAAGCGGTGGAGCACGCGCGCAAGTTGCGCGGGGGAACGGCGCAGGCGGTGTCCCGCGATCTCGACCCGGGCAACGTCCCGGCGGCCTGGATCTTCGTCAATGCGAAGGATGTGGAGCTGCGCGACGTCGAAGTGATCTGGGACGCCACCGAGCCGTCGGCCCGGTAGGCGAAGCCGCGCCGCCAGCGTGCCTTGCTCTCGACGGCGGTTCCGTTTTGCCACGTCGCCCTGCTTCTCTACCTCAGCCGAGCACAGATGCCGGTAAACGAATGTACTTATGGGCTGACGGAATCCGCAAGATCCTCTCTCAGATCAGCCGGGATCGGCTTCCCAAGCCCGTTAGCGTGCTGCAATTGGGACTGCGCCTCGGGCGAAAGACTTAACAACGTTGGGAAAAGTCCCGAAACTTGTCCATTGACAAAACTTAGACTCTGCTGCTATAATTCTTACATCGGAGGCATCAAGCCAGAGGGAGCGGAAGAAAAGAAACTAACAATATTTGGCTGACCCTCGGGAGTAGAGCCCGAGGGCCAGCCGCGCTGGGGAGCATCCGTCGTTGAATACCCCCGAGGCAGTCGCATTCTACCACGTTGTGCCCCCCCAGTCAAGAAGCCGAGAAAAGCCAAATCGGCCAACTACTTGCAGTAGCAGGGTGAGTCAGCGCTTGCAGTGGGCGGGCCTGATCTCCTGGGGAGGAAGAGATTCCGATGAGTGAGGAGGCCACCCAGGCCTGCTGTTTCCCCACATGGCACATCGTCACAGCGGCGTTAAGAGCCGCTTCCAAGAGAGGACAAACAAGAATGAAACACATGTTAATTTCGGTGGTAGTGTGTAGCTTGCTCGCTATCGCCACGCCGATTTGGGCGCAGAGCAACGCCGGCGGGGCGGTCGCGGGCACGCAGGCGGTG
>JBBTDS010000252.1:0-3717 GCA_038060875.1 Acidobacteriota bacterium
TTGTTGGCCACGCTCAGGCCGATCACGATGGCGCGGTCGGCATCAATCGGCACTTTATCCTCGCCGATGACCCCCGGGGTCAGCAGCGACAGAGCAAAAGCACTGTTGCGGGTCACCGGGATTCGCTCCAGTCGCTCACGGGTGAAGAGTGTTGAGAGGGTCGCCTCCTCCTGTTGAAGCATCGGCGCGTCGGCCCGCACCGTGACCGATTCCGTCGTTTGGCCGAGTTCCAGGGCGATGTCCACCGTGGCGCGCTGGTTGATGGCCAGCCGGATCTCTTCCCGGCGGAAGCTCTTGAAACCCTGCGCCGAGGCGGTCAGCGTGTACCGGCCGGTGGGCAGCGTCAGCAGGACATAGAACCCCGCTTCATTGGTCCTGGCGCGGTACTCCAGGTTGGTCTGGGCCTGCACGGCCTTCACCTCCGCCCCCACGACCACGCTTCCTGAAGGGTCGAGCACGCGGCCGGAAATCGACGCGAAAACTTCCTGGGCCTGAAGGGCGGCGGGCGTCAAGCCGGCGACCAGCCAGAACCCAAGCATCATTGCGAGCGACCAAGATTTCGAGGGCATCCGATCCTCCCCAGTTGCCAGGCAAACGCAAGACTTGGCGGTCGAGCCTATAGCCCATTATAACCGTCCGGAAACCGGGAAACCGGGGACAGACGGGACGTTCCCCGGTTTCCGCGCTACCATAGCCATCATGCATGTGAGCGACTTCGCGGTACTGCTCTTGATGTCCGCCCCGGCTGCGGCCGGCGTCCGCGTGGGGACGTTCGCCGCCGAGGTGCGCACCGCCTACACCGTCGCCGATGGGCTGCCCGACAACGAGGTCTTCTCGCTGGCGGTGACCTCGGCCGGCGAGGTGTACGCTGGAACCGCCAAGGGCCTGGCGCGGTTCGCCGGGGGGAAGTGGTCGGCCGTCGCGCAGTTCGCCGGTGCGCCCGTGGAGCTGGTGGCCGCGCGCGGGCCGGAGTTGATGCTCACCCATCAAGGCGCCCTGTACCGGCTTGCGGACGGGCGCGCGGAGAAGCTCGCCGCGCTTCCCGCGGGCCCGTTGCGGGCGCTGGCCACAGGCCCTCCGGTGCTCGTGGCCACCGGCTCCGGGCTGTTCGAGCTGGCCGGCAGCAAGCTGGCGCCCGTGCCGGGGCTGAAAGAGAAAGACGTCCGCCACGTCGCGCTCGGGCCCAAAGGTGAAATCGCCGTGGCCGCGGCCGGCGGCCTCTACCTCCGCACTGCGCCGGGAGATTGGCAGGCGCTCTACCCGCAGGAAGGCGGCCGGAGCTGGGCGCCCCGCGATGTCCGCGGCGTCGCCTTCGACTCGCGGGGCCGCCTGTGGTTCGCCAGCCCCCAGGGCTCCGGCTGCCTGAATGGCGCGTGGAAGCTTTACTCCGGCCACGACGGCCTCCCCTACGACGACTTCACCACCGTCGCCACCGGCGAGGACGGCGTCGTCTGGTTCGGCACGCGCCGCGGCGCGATCCGCTACGACGGCAAGAACTGGGAGTACCGCCAGGGCCTGCGCTGGCTGCCGGACGACGTCGTGCGCGCCGCCACCGTCACTCCCGAGGGGCACGCCTGGTTCGCCACCGCCAAGGGCGCGGGAGTGATTGAGCGGAAACCAGTCACCCTGGGCGAGAAGGTGAAGTTCTTCGAGGACGAGATCGACCGGCGGCACCGCCGCACCCCGTTCGGCTACGTCCTCTCCGTGCGCCTGAACCGCCCCGGCGACAAGAGCGAGTGGGTCCAGCACGACAGTGATAATGACGGCCTGTGGACCAGCATGTACGGTGCGGGCGAGTGCTTCGCCTATGCGGCCACTAAGAACCCGCTGGCGAAGAAGCGCGCCCGGGCGGCCTTTGAGGCCCTGCGCTTCCTGGGCACGGTGACCCAGGGCGGGGAACCGCCGGCTCCGCCCGGCTTTGTCGCGCGCACCATCCTCCCCGCCAGCGGGCCGAACCCCAACCTGACCAACTACACGCGTGAGCGCGACGAGGCGCGCCGCGCCTCCCAGGACCGGCTGTGGAAGGTCCTCAGCCCGCGCTGGCCCCGCAGCGCCGACGGGAAGTGGTACTGGAAGTCCGACACCAGCTCGGACGAGCTGGACGGCCACTACTTCTTCTATGCGCAGTACTACGACCTGGTCGCCGAAACCCCTCAGGAGAAAGACGACGTGCGCAAGGTGGTCACCGCCATCACCGACCATCTCCTGGCGCACAACTTCACGCTGGTCGATTGGGACGGCAAGCCGACCCGCTGGGCGGTGTTCAATCCCGAAGCGCTCAACCAGGACTCGAACTGGTGGGGCGAGCGCGGCCTCAACTCGCTGAGCGTCCTTTCCTATCTCAAGGTGGCCGGGCACATGACCGGCGACGCGAAGTACCACCAGGCGGCCGAGAGGCTCATCAAGGCGCATCATTACGCCACCAACCTGATGGTCCCCAAGATCCACGCCGGGCCGGCCTCGGGCAACCAGTCCGACGACGAGATGGCCCTCATGAGCTACTACAACCTGCTCAAGTACGAGACCGACCCCGCGCTGCGCGCCAGGTACGCCTTCTCCTTCCACAACTACTGGCAGATGGAAAAGCCGGAGCTAAACCCGCTGTTCAACTTTCTCTATGCCGCCAGTTGCACGGGAAGCACCTTCACCGACGCCTTCCGTGCCCGCGATCTCTCACCGCGGGGCGAGTGGCTGGAGGAGTCGATCGACACGCTGCGGCGCTATCCCCTGGACCGCGTCGATTGGCGGATCACCAACAGCCACCGCAAGGACATCGTCCCGCTGGTCGCCAGCATGGACGACGAAGCGCCGGGCCGCGGCTTCCGGCGCAACGGCAAGGTGCTGCCCATCGACGAGCGCTTCGTCGAATACTGGAACCACGATCCCTGGCGGCTGGACCAGGGCGGGCAGGGTCTCGGGCTGGCCGACGGGGCCTCCTTCCTGCTGCCCTACTACCTGGGACTTTACCACGGGTTCATCCTGGACTAACCGAGCCCTTGCGGATCTGCTACAATCGCCTCATACAACTCGCATGTTTCCAGGAAGGCACTTTCCTCCACGCAGACCAAGAATTCGGGAGAACGTCAACGAGGCAATCCGCGCCCGCGAGGTGCGCGCGGTCTTCCCGGACGGCACCGTCGAGATCATGCCCACTCCGGCCGCAGTCCGCAAGGCTAAGGACCTGGGGCTTGACCTGATCGTCGTTGCGCCCACCGCCGAGCCGCCGGTGGCCAAAGCCATGGATTACGGCCAGTGGCAGTACGAGCAGAAGAAAAAGCAGCAGGAAGCCAAGAAAAAGCAGCACGTCATCCAGGTCAAAGAGCTGAAATTCCGCCCCAACACCGACGATCACGACTACGACTTCAAGAAGAACCACGCCATCCGCTTCCTGAAAGAGGGCAACCGGGTAAAGGCGATAGTGCAGTTCCGCGGCCGGGAAATCGCACACGTCGATCTGGGGCAGAAGCTGCTGAACCGCTTCGCGCAGGACCTGCTGCAATTCGGCACGGTGGAGGGTCATCCGCGGCTGGAGGGCCGCAACGCGCACATCATGATCACCCCGTTGAAGGGGCAGCGCGAGAAGCCGAAGGCGCCGGCGCCAGCGCCCGCGGGCCAGCAGCCGGCTGGCGTCTGATCTTGAGAGTACCGAGTTCCAGCCTATCGGATCGCCTTGGGTTCGGCAATCCGCATGGTCAGCCGTGAGTGCTCGATACTCAG
>JBBTDS010000253.1:0-16046 GCA_038060875.1 Acidobacteriota bacterium
CGTACGCCGATCCACAAGATGTTGGGGCTACATGAGTCAAGTGCATAGCCAGTTTTCGGCATTATTTACGAGCCGGCCAACTGGCTGATCGCCGGCCAGGACTACGGCCGTAAGACAATCCAGCGGCTCCAGCCGTACCTCTTCAACGTCTACGTGCAGAATCACCGGCTGACGCCGGCGGGCAAGGCGGCTGTCGAGACCTGGACGCGCGGCCGCGTGCCGCTGGACCACATCGGGCTATCGGAGAAGGGCGGCGTCAACTTCGAAGAGGTGTTCGCCGGGCTGGAGGCGATCGGCTACCGCGGCTACGTCACCGTGCACCAGGCTTTCGCCGGCGTGATGCCGGTGGAGGAGGCGGCGCGGCGGAGCGGCGATTTTCTCCGGCGGTTCACTGAGCGGAGGTGAGCATCGAGCGCAGGGAGTTCCTTCAAGTGGCCGGGGCGGCTACTGTCTCCCGGCCCGCGGGCAAGAAGATCCGCGCCGCCATGCTTGGCACCGGGCATTCGCACGCCGGCGGGAAGCTGAAGGCGATGCTCGACCTGCACGACTACTTCGAGGTGGCCGGCGTCTCGGAGCCGGATGCGGCCTTGCGCGCTCAGCGGCAGTCTGCCGCACTGTACCAAGGGCAGCGCTGGCTGAGCGAGGAGGAACTGCTCGGCGATGCCTCGGTGGAGCTGGTGGTCGTGGAGACGGCGGTCCCGGACCTGCCGGCGGCAGGGCGGAAGGTGATTGCCGCCGGCAAGCACCTGCACCTGGACAAGCCTCCGTCGCACGAGCTGGCGCCCTTCCGCGAGCTGATCGAGGAAGCGCGGCGCAAGAAGCTGCTGGTTCAGACCGGCTACATCTGGCGGCGCCACCAGGGCATCAACGCGGCCTTCGAGGCGGCGCGGCAGGGATGGCTCGGCCAGGTGTACCTGCTGCGGGGGACCATCAACACCGATCTCGAGACGGGCGCCCGCGCGCCCCTGGCACGCTATCGCGGCGGGATGATGTTCGAGTTGGGCGGCCACCTGATCGACCGGGTGGTCGAGCTGTGGGGCCGGCCGCGCGAGGTGCGAAGCTGGCTGCGGCACGACACCGGCTACGCCGACCAGCTCGCCGACAACACGCTGGTGGTCTTCGAATACGAACGGAGCCTGGCGGTAGTCTCATCGGCGGCGCGCATGCCGGGACACACGGCGCACCGCTCGTTCGAGCTGATCGGAACCGACGGCGCGATGGTGATCCAGCCGATCGAGCCGGGCACCCGGATGCGTGTCAGCATGCGCGAGGCGCGCGGTCCTTACAAGGCAGGCTGGCAGGAGATCCAGATGCCGGAGCAGACGCGCTACATCGGCGATTTCCGGGCGCTGGCGCTGGCGCTCGTTGACGGCCAACCGTTGAAGCACTCCTACGAGCACGAGCTGCTGGTGCAGGAGACGCTGCTGCGGGCGTCGAGCTGAGCGACGGTTCCGGCGAATTTCGAGGTTGTGTAGCCTGTCACCGAAATTGTTATAAACGTAAAGGGACCGAATGGAGAAGGTACTGGTGATCCTGCTCGCTGGGGGAGCGGGGGAAAGGCTCTTCCCTCTCACCCAGCACACCGCTAAGCCGGCGGTCCCGTTCGGCGGTCTTTACCGCATCATCGATTTCACGCTGTCGAACTGCATCAACTCGCACCTGAGGCGGATCTTTATCCTGACCCAGTACAAATCGCTGGAGCTGACCCGGCACGTGCGGGAAGGCTGGAACATCCTCTCGGCGGAGCTGGGCGAGTACATCGAGCTGATCCCGCCGATGAAGCGCGTCCACGATCGCTGGTATCTGGGGACCGCCGACGCGGTGTATCAGAACCTGGAGAGCATCATCGCCGAGCAGCCGGAACAAACGCTGGTTCTCTCCGGGGATCACATTTACAAGATGGACTACGGCGAGATGCTCGACCGGCACCGGGACCACAAGGCCGAGATCACGCTGGCGACCCTCCAGGTGCCACCGGAAGAAGCCGGCCGCTTTGGCATAGTGGAGATCGACCCGGATTACCGGGTGATCGGGTTCGAGGAGAAGCCGCAGCACGACCACCCGGCGCGCTCGGTATTCAACCCGGCCATGGTCAGCGCTTCGATGGGGGTCTACGTTTTCAACACCGAGGTGCTGGTGCTGGCGCTGACCGAAGATGCCGCCGACGCGGGCTCGTCGCACGACTTCGGCCGCGACGTGCTGCCGCGCTGCGTGGATAAGTGCCGGGTTGTCGCTTACGATTTCGTGGACCTGAACAAGAAGGCGGCCCGCTACTGGCGCGATGTGGGCACGATCGACGCTTACTACGAGGCCAACATGGACCTGGTGGCCGTTAGCCCCGAGTTCAACCTCTACGACCGGGAGTGGCCGTTGCGGACGCGCGCGCTGCATCAGCCGCCGGCCAAGTTCGTCTTCGCGCAGGAGGGGCGCCGGATGGGCGTGGCCATCGATTCGATCGTTTCCCCCGGCTGCATCGTCTCCGGAGGCCGGGTGGTGCGCAGCGTACTGTCGCCGGGCGTTCACATCCACAGTTACTGCGAGGTGGAGAGCTCGATCCTGATGCACAACGCGGACATTGGGCGCTATAGCCGCCTGCGGCGCGCCATCGTCACCGACAACGTCGCGGTTCCCGACAACAGCGTCATCGGCTACGACCTCGAGCGGGACCGGGCCAACGGGCACCACGTGAGCGATGGCGGCGTGGTGGTGGTGGCGGATCACAAACAGGCTTTGGGCACAAGTACTTACTAACAAGGAGCAATGATGGAAATCGTTCGGGTAATTGGCAGGGAGATACTGGATTCGCGCGGCAACCCCACGGTGGAGGCCGACGTGTGGCTGGCCGACGGGAGCATCGGCCGGGCGGCGGTGCCGTCGGGCGCCTCGACCGGCGAGCACGAGGCGCTGGAGCTGCGGGACGGCGATAAGTCCCGCTATCTCGGCAAGGGCGCGCTGACGGCGGCCGCGAACATCAATCAGCAGATCGCCCCGGCGGTGGGTGGCAAGCCGGCCGACCGGCAGTCGGAGATCGATCAGACGATGATCGAGCTGGACGGCACGCCGAACAAGGGCAAGCTGGGCGCCAACGCCATCCTGGCCGTTTCGATGGCTACGGCGCGGGCGGCGGCCGCCTCTCAGAAGACGCCGCTGTACCGCTACCTGGGCGGCGTTTCGGCCTGCGTTCTGCCGGTGCCGATGATGAACATCCTCAACGGCGGCGCGCACGCCGACAATTCGGTGGACGCGCAAGAGTTTATGGTCGCTCCTTACGGGGCCGGGCGTTTCTCCGAAGCGCTGCGCATGGGCGCCGAGGTCTTCCACACCCTGCAGGGCGTGCTGAAGAAGAAAGGCTACGCGACCGCCGTTGGGGACGAGGGCGGCTTCGCGCCCAACCTGAGATCCAATGAGGAAGCGCTCGAGCTGATCCTGGAAGCGATCGCCAAGGCCGGCTACCAGCCGGGCGAGGACATCGGCATCACGCTGGACCCGGCGGCGAGCGAGTTTTACGACGGTGAGAAGGGTAAGTACGTCTTCAAGAAGTCGGACAAGAGCGAGCGGGGGCCGGAGCAGATGGTGGAGTTCTGGGCCAACTGGGTGCGGCAGTATCCTATCGTGTCGATCGAGGACGGGATGGCCGAGGACGACTGGGCCGGCTGGAAGCTCATGACCGAGACGCTCGGCGCGAAGATCCAACTGGTCGGCGACGATCTGTTTGTGACCAACGTCTCGCGCCTGGCGCGCGGCATTGAGGAGGGGATCGCCAACTCCATCCTGATCAAGCTGAACCAGATCGGCACGGTGACCGAGACGCTGGCGGCGATCTCGATGGCCGCCGCCGCCGGCTACACGGCGGTGATCTCGCACCGCTCGGGCGAGACCGAAGACGTTTTCATCGCCGACCTGGCGGTGGCCACCAACGCGGGACAGATCAAAACCGGCTCGGCCAGCCGCACCGACCGCATCGCCAAGTACAACCAGTTGCTGCGCATCGAGGAGGAACTGGGCGCCAGCGCGCGGTTCGCGGGCAGAAAGGCGTTCAGGAATGCATGAGGTCGTCCTGATCAGGCACGGCGAGAGCGACTGGAACAAGCAGAACCGGTTCACCGGATGGACCGACGTGGACCTTTCCGAGAAGGGCGTACAGGAAGCTCGCGAAGGCGGGCGCGTGCTCAAGGAGCAGGGCTACACTTTCGACATCGCCTTTACGTCGGTGCTGAAGCGTGCCATCCGGACGCTGTGGATCGTGCAGGAGGAGATGGACCTGATGTGGATCCCGGTCCAGATCTCCTGGCGGCTCAACGAGCGCATGTACGGGGCGCTGCAAGGGCTGAACAAGGCCGAGACCGCCGAGAAGTACGGCGACGAGCAGGTGCTGCTGTGGCGGCGCAGTTACGACATCCCGCCGCCGGCGCTCGATCCCAGCGACCCGCGCTGGCCGGGACACGACCCGCGCTACAAGGACCTGGCCGCCCACGAGCTGCCGCTGACCGAGTGCCTGAAAGACACCGTCGAGCGGTTCCTGCCCTATTGGCACGAAGTGATCGCGCCCACGGTCAAGACTGGCAAGCGTGTGCTGGTCGCCGCCCACGGCAACAGCCTGCGCGCGCTTGTCAAGTACCTGGACGGCGTCTCCGATGAGGCGATCGTGGGCCTGAACATACCCACCGGCATGCCGCTGGTCTACGAGCTGGATGACTCGCTGCGGCCGCTGAAGAGCTACTACCTCGGCGACCCCGAGCAGGTTAGGAAGGCGATGCAGGCGGTGGCCGACCAGGCGAAGCGGAAGGCCTGATTCGGGACAGGCGAGGACGCCTATCCTACGGCAAGGACGTTCCGTCCCAGGCGTGCTCGGGGTCGGGATAGAAGGCGAGCGCATCGGGGCTGATCGCCACCAGCCAGCCGCCGGGCACCTTGGCGCGCCTCACGACGAAGTCGGACGACCTGACCTTGCCCCACTCAAGCTTGGGCGGGGCGGCGACGGGGGCCGCGGGTTCCTTCGGCGCCGCGGGCGCGGCCTCGATCGCGGCCGACGCCACCCGGAAGACCTCCTCCGGGCACTGATAGGGCTCGCCGAGGTAGGTGAACTTGACCACGTCGCGGTCCTCGGCCGGGTTCTCGAGGATGGCGCCGAAGGGGATGCTCAGCGGCGGTTCGCCGAGCGGGATGCCGGTCCGTTTGTTCAGCTTTCTCGCCTCGATAGTCTTGGTCAACTCGAACTTCGCCATGGCGTCCTCCGCGAGTGGATATAAGCATACATCAACGGCGGCATCCGGCGTGGACTGGCTCGGTCTGCGCTAAGTTGGGAAGGTTGTGAAGATGCTCTCGTTGGTTTCCCTGGCCGTGCTCTTCCCGGCCGCCGCGCAGATCGTCTATGACCTGCCACCGCTGCGGGGCGGTGAACAGGACAAGGAGTTCCGAACCCAGGCCCAAGTCAGCGAGGCGGCGCGGCGCGTGCTGGAACAATACGCCGATAAGACGCTCGCCTCCTGGGGCATCCTGGACGTCACCAAGGCGCCTTACAACGCCAAGGGCGACGGCACGGCTGACAACACCGACGCGCTCCAGCGGGCGCTGAGAGATGCGCGGGACGCGCGCATGGTCACATGGCTGCCGCCGGGGACCTATCTGGTTCGCGACACGCTCCAGTGCGTCCAGGGAGCTATCGACCCCCGCAGCGGGGCCACGGGTGAGGACCGCTTGCGCGCCGACGATTTTCCGTGCGTCCTTCAGGGGGCCGGCGGACCGCGGCGGGCCGTTATCCGGCTGGCAGAGAACGCCGAGGGCTTTGGCGATCCGAACCGTCCCAGGCCGCTCATCCTTATCTGGGCTCGGCGATGGGAGCCTCCCTACGACCTGCAACCCAACGTCTCCTTCAACCAGATGCTGATCAGCATAGACGTGGACATCCGCGACAACGCCGGAGCGATCGGCATCGACATGCAGGGCGCGCAAGGCACCGCCGTTCAGGACGTGCGCATCGAGGCCCGAGGTGCTTTCGCCGGCATGCGGGGGCTGCCGGGCTCCGGGGGAAGCACCCATCAGATCACGGTGCGCGGCGGCCGCTATGGCGTCTATGCGGCCGGCATCGGCGCGTTCCGCTCGCTGAGCGGCTCGCAGCCTTCTCCCTTGCTCGCCGCCGCCACCTTGACCGGGCAAACCGTGGCCGCCATTCACTACGCTGGCCGCGGCCCGCTGACTGTGGTGGGCGCCCGGGTCCAGGGCCGGGGGATCGTCTGCGAGGGGCAGTCGCGCGCATACAACGGCGGTCTGAACCTGGTGGACAGCTCGCTTGAAACTGAAGGGGCCGCGGCCATTCAGTCAAACCGTCCGGTTTACATCAACAACACGTACGTTCGTGGCGCCAAGGAGATCGTGCGCTTCTCCGACGGGCAGGCCCTTTCGGCCGGAGAAGGCGGGTGGACCTGGGTTCGCGAGTACGCCGGCGCTCCGAAGGGGCCGTTCCCTGTTTGGTTGGACCGCGTCAGGCAATCTTCGGCCTGGGTCGTGGTGGAAGCGGCAGCGGGCGGGCCGTCCGACGACCTCCAGTCGCGGCACGCGCTGCCGGATTGGGTGGCGGATTGGGACTCGCCCGGCCTGACCAACGTCCGCCAAGCTCCCTACAACGCCACGGGCGACGGCAAGACGGACGATGCCGATGCTATCCAGCGCGCGCTGGACGAGCAGGCGGCGGTGTTTCTCCCCAAAGGACGCTACAAGCTAGGCAGGCCGCTCGTGCTTCCTCCGGGCAGGAAACTGACCGGCGTCGGCCGTTCCTTCACCGTGCTGCTGCCGGTGCATGATGCAGCGGCCTTCCGCGAAGCGGCCGCGCCTAGCCCGCTGATCGATACCGTCGATGATCGAGAAGCGGAGACCGCCATTGACCGGCTCGAGCTACGGGCGGTGATCCCAGGCGCCTACGCGCTACGCTGGCGCGCGGGCCGCAACTCCGTGGTACGCGATGTCAACTTCCGCCGCTGGCCTTCCGCCGGCAGCCTGGGCGGCCCGTTCGTGCTCATTGAAGGCCATGGCGGCGGCCGTTGGTTCAACTTCGTGCAGCATGAGACCATGCCGGGGGACGATTACCGCCACTTGCTGGTCCGCTCCAACCGCCAGCCGCTCACCTTTTACATGTTCAACCCCGAGCACGCCCGGAGCGAGGTGATAACGGAGTTCATCGACGCACAAGACGTGACGATCTACTCCCTGAAGGGCGAGACATTCGAAATCGGCAACCAGGCCACCGGCACGCGGCCGTTGATTCGCATCAAGGACTCGCGCCGATTCCGGCTGTTTGGGGCCGGCGGTATCTGCGGCGTGGCGGCAGGATCGGCCCCACACATTTACCGTATCGAGAACTCGAGTGACCTTCTGCTCGCCAACGCAGCGCATCAGATCGACTTCGGCTACTTCGCCGACCCACAGAACTGGTCCGTGGTCAGCGACGGCGACGTCTCCACACCGGGCGAGGAGTTCTTCGTGCTTTACAAACGCGGAGAGCAACAGGACGGCGGGGCTGCCAAACGCGGTGGCAAAAAGAAGATCTGAAGGCGGCGCGGCGCTGCCGATTCAGGCAGCACGCCGCGCTGGCGGAAAACTAATAAAGTGAAAGCGTAGCCTGTCACCGAAATGAGTTGCGTCATCGGAGTGGATCTCGGCGGCACCAAGATCGCGGTCGCGGCGGTGGACGCGGAGGGGCGCGTGCGCGCGCGGCGCAAGGCGCCGATCGACAAGGCGGCAACGGTGGCTCAGATCGCCGGGCTGGCGGGGCAGGTGCTGGACGAAGCCGGACTTGCCTGGCCCGAGATCGCCGCGGCCGGCGTCGCGGTGCCTGGCATTTACTTCGCCGAGACGGGCAGCGCCTGGGCGCCGAACCTGTGGGGCGCCGACAAGGTTCCGCTGCGTGACGAGCTTCAGCAACACCTGCCGGCGCCGGTAGTGATCGACTGCGACCGGGCCGCCTATGTGCTGGGCGAGCAGTGGCTCGGGGCGGCGCGGGGATTGACCGAGGTGGTGTTCCTGGCGGTGGGGACCGGCATCGGGGCCGGGATCATCACCAACGGACGGTTGTGCCGCGGCGCGGCAGGCATCGCCGGCGCGGTCGGCTGGTTTGCGCTCGATCCACGCAAGAAAGAGATCTACAGGCAGGTGGGCTGCTTCGAAGCGGAGGCGGCCGGCCCGGCGGTGGCCAGGCGGGCGGCGGCGGATACCGCCGAAGCAGTGGTTGCGGCCGCACGGCAAGGCGATGCGCACGCACGCCACGTCCTGGAAGAAACTGCTGCCTGGCTGGCCATGGGCGTGGCCAACATCGTCAGCATCCTGAACCCGCAGATGGTCGTGCTGGGCGGCGGCCTGATGCAGGCGGGCGAGCTGCTGCTTGAGCCGCTGCGGCGCGAGATGCTAGAGTGGGCGCAGCCGCAGGCGGCCCGGCAGGCGCGCATCGAGCTGACCCAGCTTGGAGAGGACGCGGGCTTGCTCGGCGCCGCGCGGCTGGCTTTACTACAGGAGACGGGAGCGGTTTGATGTCGGCCCACACTTACTACGAGACGATCTCTCGGATACTCGCCGCCATTCATGAGACCCAAGCCGGAAAGATCGGCCAGGCAGCGGAAGCCATGACCACGGCGATCGCGGCCGGCAAGCGCGTGTACCTGTTCGGCAGCGGGCACTCGGTGATGCCGGTAATGGATGTCTTCCCGCGCTACGGGAGCTTCATCGGGTTCTTTCCGCTGTACGATCCGCGGCTGATGTGGCACAACGTTATCGGCCCGGGCGGGGCGCGCGAGCTGCTTTGGCTGGAGCGGCAGGAAGGCTACGTCGAAGTCTTCCTGCGCAGCTACGCGTTGGAGCCGGGCGACTGCATGCTGGTCTTCTCGCACGGCGGGATGAACGCGGCCCCGGTCGAGGCGGCGCTGGCGGCAAAGAAGAAGGGCCTCACGGTGATCAGCGTCTCCTCGCTGGCCAACCTGGGCGCGGCGAAGATCACCCATTCGAGCGGCAAGGCGCTCTCCGACGCCGCCGATATTGCCATCGACAACTGCGTGCCGCCCGAGGACGCCCTGGTTGATGTCGGA
Organism: Acidobacteriota bacterium; assembly: GCA_038060875.1. Taxonomy (GTDB): domain Bacteria; phylum Acidobacteriota; class Terriglobia; order Bryobacterales; family Bryobacteraceae; genus JBBTDS01. The sequence continues at coordinate 9,072 of JBBTDS010000253.1, forward strand.
GTGAAGGAGAAGGTGGCCGCCGGCTCGACGATGGCGGCAGTCTTCATCGCCATGTCGCTGGTGGCCGAGACGGGCGCGCGGCTGGCCGGACGCGGCATTCACCCGCCGACCTTCGTCTCGCCGAACGTTCCCGGCGTGGAGAAGGACCACAACCAGAAAGTCTTCGAGCGCTTCGCGGAGGAGTATTTCCGGCGGGGGCCGGGGCCGGCCGAAGGCTAGGGCGGCGATGCGGAGGCACTGGCTCAGCCGGGCCGCCTACGGCGGCATGTTCGTCTTCGGGATCGTGATGGCGCTGCTGGGCGCCGTCCTGCCGGTGGTTTCGACGCGGCTGGGCTTCGAGCTGGCACAGGCGGGCAACCTCTTCCTGGCGATGAACTGCGCCATGCTGGCCGCCATGCTGGCGCTGGGGCCGCTGATGGACCGGTTCGGCAAGAAGCCGGCGCTGGCGGGCGGAGCGCTGCTGGCGGGGCTGGCGCTGGCGCTGATCGCGGCGGCGCCGAGCTACCGGTGGCTCACGGTGGCCATTGCACTGCTGGGCGCGGGCGGAGGCGCGCTGAACGGCGCCACCAACACGCTGATCGCCGACCTTCACGAGGACCCGCGCGAGAAGAACTCCGCCCTCAACCTGCTCGGCGTGTTCTTCGGCTTCGGCGCGCTGTCGATTCCGTTTGTCATCGGCTCGCTGCTCGAAATTCTCGGATTGAGCGCGATTCTGGCGCTGGCTTCGGCCCTGAGTCTGGCGCCGACGGCTTGTCTGGCGCTGAGGTTCCCGCCGCCCAAGCGTTCCGAAGGCGTGCCGTGGCGGGAGACGGCGCGGCTGGCGCGCGATCCGCTGGTGCTGATGTTCGGCTTCCTGTTGTTCTTTCAGTCGGGCAACGAGTTCATCCTGGGCGGCTACACGTCCACCTACCTGATGCGTGAGGCGGGCGCATCGATCCGCAGCGCGTCCTACCTGCTGGCGGCCTATTGGGGGGCGATCATGCTGGCGCGCGTAGTTTCGAGCCGCCTGCTGTTGCGTGTGAGCGGCCCAACGGTGGTGATGGCGAGCGCGCTGGGTTCGGCGGCGGGCGTGGCGCTTCTGGCCTCGGCGCGCACGCAGGCGATGGCGGCGCTGGCGGTGGTGCTGGTGGGCGCGAGCTTCGCGAGCATCTACCCCACGGTGCTGGGGCTGGCAGGGGCGCGCTTCGCGGCGTGGTCGGGAACGGTGTTCGGCATCCTGTTCGGGATCGCGCTCGCCGGCGGCATGATCATGCCCTGGGCGGTCGGGCAGCTCGCACAGGCGTACGGGCTGCGCCCTGCGCTGCTGGTCGCGGCTGCCAACGCGCTGGCGATCTTCGCGCTTCAGATGTTGATCGCGCGCCGGCTGACCGCTCCCTGTGGTCGCGGCTCGGCAACCTTCTGCTGAGCCGCGCGCGTAAGCAAGCGGCTGCCGGCTTAGCCCGCGCGGATCTCCCGCTTAGCCGGGTCGTAGACCATGCGCTGGCCGCGGATCAGGGCTTCGTCGGCCATGATGACCCACCTCATGGCGCCCGGTCACCTCAAGTCCTTTACGTTGGCGTCCCGCCGCACTTACTTTTCCGCCCGGCCTCGATTTTCCTGGGTCGATTGCAACCGCGGCGGCAGCGCCGCGAGTTTGGCGCGCACCTGCTCCAGAAGGATCGACTCAAGGGGAGGCAGATCATGTCGGCCTGTCCTGAAGAGCTCGTACCGAGAGGCGCGACGTTTCATCTTATCCCTGCCTCTCGAAAAGGATGTCCAGAAGTTCGAACACAGCGGTGAGCACCATGTTCGGCAGTCGGTACAAGTATTCCGCCTCCCGCTCGCGCCAATCCACGCTTCTTATGTGATCGGCGAGGATCACACCATGAACGGGGAGGCCTTCGGGAATGCGAACCTCAAAAGGGGTAATCTTTTACCTGGGAGGTGATGGGGCAGACGACAGCAAGGCCGGACCGCACGTTGTACAAAGCCGGAGAAAGAACCACCGCCGGGCGGCGCCCTAACTGCTCGCGGCCCGCCTGGGGGCTCAAGCTGATCCAGACGACATCTCCCTTCTCCGGTGTCCGGCCGGTCATAGCAGTTCGCGTCCCACGGCCGGCCCGAAATCGACATCTCCATGAAGAGTCTCGGGGGTGATCCTACGCACGAGCTCCTCCAGTGTGGCACGGTGGGCTCGCTTCAGGACGATTTGCCCGCCTTGGACGGAGAGATCGAGAACAGTGCCAGGCTCCAACCGGGATTCCATCGCGACCTCGGGCGGAATCGTCACTGCCAACTGCTCCCCTGCCTTTTGAACCGAAACCTTCATAGAACCCTCGCTTCCTTCCCAGTCTTGCAGAATCGTTGAGGTCACGGGAAGATGTCGACTTCTGGCGGCCAGCCCGGGTCATCGGTTGCGTCAATGAGGAAATCGCGAGTGGTAGGCTGAAAGCGGGCCTCGGCCTCGACAAGTGGTTTCCAGTCGGGCGCTTTGAGAGGCACCAGTCCGTTCGGCTTCGCATCCGTCGGCGCCATAGGCAGGGCACCCCCGCATACCACGGCACTTGCACTCGTCAGCCCCGACGCTGCCGGCTTAGCCCGCGCGGATCTCCCGCTTAGCCGGGTCGTAGACCATGCGCTGGCCGCGGATCAGGGCTTCGTCGGCCATGATGACGGCCACCCCGTGGGCGTAGCCGGCCTCGATCGGGGCGTTGGGCGCCTGGCGTGTCCGCAGGCACTCCAGCCAGTTCTTCATGTGCGGCGCGCTCTCGACCTCCGCGATCTTCGCGCCGGGCTGGATGCGGTCCGGGTCCGGCGTGCCCTCGCCGCTGATCACCCACGGGCTGCCCCAGCGGGTGGCATCCATCACGCCGCGCGTGCCGATGAACTTCAGGAAGCTGTTGGCGGAGGTGCCGAAGGTGGAGTTGTACCGCACCAGGAATCCCTCGTCGGGATACTCGAGGATGGTCTCGACCGAATCGGGCGCGCTGTAGGCGTCCTTCCAGCGGTAGGTGCCGCCGAGCGTGACCACGCGCTTGGGAAACTTCGCTCCGGTGACGTAGTGGACCAGGTCGATGAAGTGCACCATGAGGTTGGTGTGCGGCCCGCGCGAGAACTCGCGGTAGCCGTACCAGCCGGCGTACTGCTGGGACTCGAAGGGCCGGGGCTTGACGTGCATGAGGAAGCCCTTCCAATCGACGTCTTCCTCGCGGACCGGGCGGTCGCCGTAACCGTGCCAGTATGGGCGGTAACCGTTGCGCGACTGCTCGATCTTAAAGATTTTCCCGAGCCCGCCCGACTGGACGAAAGCGCGCCCGGCAGCCGAGGTGGGGAAGCTGCGGACCTGGGTGCCGATCTGGACCACGCGGTCGTGCTTCTTGACCGTGTCCACCGCCTCGATCAGCTCCTTCATGTTCAGGGCCAGGGGCTTCTCGACGTAAGCGTCCTTGCCGGCGCGGGCGGCGGCGATGAGATGCGTGCAATGAAGGTGGTCGGGCGTGCCGATCACCACCGCGTCGATCTCCTTGCGCGCCACCACGTCCTGGTAGCGCACGAACTGCTCGGGTTGGTTGCCGGCGGCCGCTGTAACGTCGGCCGCGGCTTTCTCCCGCTGCGGCCGCCAGGTGTCGCAAACGGCGCGAACCTCGACGTTGGTCTCCTTGGCGAACTGCAAGACCTCCTTGAGCAGGCCGCGCCGGCCGCAGCCGATGACGGCGATGCCGATGCGGTCGTTGGCCCCGAGGATGCGCTCCGGCCGCAGCGCGGCGGCCGAAGCGGCGGTGACGAATTGGCGTCTGTCGGTATTCATGGTCGCTCCTGGGGGACCAGTATAGTTGGTTCAGAAGTCGACGCGGCCCCGCAGCTCGATCCGGCGTGACGGGGCACCCGCGCGCAGGCCGCTGACTACCCCGACGCTCCCCGGTGACGAGATGTTCGAGCTCGGTCTCGAGAAATTCGGGTGGTTGAACGCATTGGCTCCCGCCGCCGTGAACGTGAACTTCCACCGCTCGGTGATGTCGAACGTCTTGGCCAGCGAGATGTGGTGCATGTGGTAGCCCGGCCCTTCCAGGAAGTTCGTGCCGGCGTTGCCATATCGGCCCGATCCCGCCGGCGGCGCCACAAAGCAGGAGGCGTCAAACCAGTGGCGGAGACTCCGTTCGCCCGCCGCCAGGTTGCCGTTGCAAACACGGTCCGGCCGGCCGCCGAACGAGTTGGTGTTCGAGGGGTCGCTACCCGAGAAGCTGGGCGTGAAGAACCAGCCAGACTCGAAATACGCGATCCAGTAGAGTTGCCATCCGCCGAGGGCGTGGTTGACCACGGCGGGAGCGTCCGACAAGTAATGGCGCCCCTTGCCCACCGGAATCTCCCAAACCGTGTTCACCACGGCCCGGTGCCGGGTGGTATAGGGGTCCCGGCTCCACCCCAGTGGTGCGTAAGGATCCGTCGTGTCGCCCATGTTGTTGTAGTTCGCCGCCCAGCTCCAGTGGGCATCGAAAGTCAGGCTGCCCAGCTTGCGCTGCGCCTGTAAGGTCAGGGCGTTGTAGTTGCGCGCGCCGTCGGTCCGGTAATAGGAGCCGCCGACGAACTGCGGCCACGGGCGCCGCGCCGCCGTGAATGGAATCAGGCTCGGCGCCGGCTTGTTGATCCCGATGCCGTAGTTCAGGTTGCGGCTGCGCGATCCGACATAGCTCAGCCGCAACCCGATGTCCCGAACCTGGCGCTCGAGGGTCACGTTGAACTGGTGGGTCTGGCCGTTCTTGGTGTCCAGCGGATAGCCGGTAAAGCTCTGCGAGGGGATGGTCGCACGCTCGAGGGAGGGCGGAAACGGATTCGGGAAGGCCAACAGCGGCTTGCCGTCGACGAGGTCGTTGACGTAGCTCTCCCTGATCTCGAACGGCCCGCCGGTGTTCAGCCGGTTATAACGGCCGAGGGTCTCGGTGTAAAGCCCGTAGCCGCCGCGGACGACCGTGTCCTGGCCAAATGGCCGCCAGGCCACGCCGATCCGCGGCGCGAAGTTCGTATTGTCCGGGTTCTGCTTCACCTGGCCGGTGGTTATGGGGATGGTTTTCGGATACAACGGCCGGACCTTGTTTTCCGTGCCCGGCGGGATCACGATCTTGCCGGTTTGGATGTCCCAGTTCCACATCAGGCCGTCCCGGAAGGAGGGCGATCCAAATCGGTCCCACCGCAGACCGATGTTGAGGGTCACGCGGCTGCTGACCTTGAAATCATCGGTCATGAAGAGGCCGAACTCGCTGTCCTCACGCCAGCGGTTCGTCAGCGTATCCAGACGCGAACTGTTCGAGGGGTAACCCAGCAGAAAGTCCGCGAAGCCGTAGCCGGTGAACTTCCCATTGAAAGAAAAATCGCCGTAGGTGCCGGTCGGGACGCTGGCGCTGAAGCGGCTCTGCGGCTTGAACTCGCCGCCGAACTTGATCACGTGCCGGCCCTTGGACCACGTCACCGTGTCGGCGTAGCCCCAGTCAAAGTCGTTCAGCTCAGGCTCGCCCCCCGGCGAGATCGTAAGCGTCGGGTAACCGGTGATGGCCATCAGCGGGAATCCCGCCGCGCTGAGGCCCTGTGGATTCACTCCCTGAATCCCCAATTCCTTGACCACGTCGTCACCCTTCCTGGGGGTGACTCCATACAAGGAAATCCCAGCCTCGGCCTTCTCCTGGTACACCCCCACCCGGAACGTGTTCACCAGCACCGGCGAGAACACGTGCGTGTCCTCGATCACCAGGTGGACGTTCCATCGTTGCTTGGGCCGCGTAAGTTTGGGGAAACTCCCGGGCGATACGTAATTGTCCAGGTTCTCGATGATCCGTCCCATCACTCGGTTGTTGGCGGTGAGCTGGTGATCGAGGCGCTGGGTCGTGTCGCGTCTCAGCACGTAGTCGTACGGCCACGGGTGGATGAAGGAATAGTTGTTCGACAGGTCGTTGGGTCCTCCCCGGTTGGGTGCGTCCAGATACGTGTCCAGCACTTTCGTCGAGACCGAACTGAACCGAGAGCGCGGGATCACGTTCCCGGGAAACGGGTCGCCCGTCAGCGGGTCCCGGATGAGCACCGGCCGGCTCAGCGTCAGCAACTGCGAAAAGTCGCCCTGCCGCATCTGGTTGGTCGGAACATCCCGCAGGTAAAACTGCTGCCCCGGCTCGTTCAACTGGTTCCAGGAAACGTAGAAGAAGGTCTTGTCCTTCTTGATCGGGCCGGAGACACCGACGCTGAGGGTGTGAATCAGGGTCCTGAACTTGCTGCTGCCCTCAAAGAATTCCCGGGTCGCCAACGCCGAGTTCTGGTGGAAATAGGCCAGCCGCCCATGGAACTCGTTGGCGCCGGACTTGGTCACTAGGTTCATGTAACCGACCCGGGCGAACTCCGCCGAGTTGTTCACCGGGGTGACCTGGATCTCCTGCGTGTCCAGGATGTCGTTGAGCTGGTTGACGGCGCGGTCGTTGGTATGGCCATCCTGACCCATCTGCACTTGGTCAGCCGGCTGTCCGGCAATCTGCGTGCCCCACACCCCGCCCGCCTGCTGCACCAGCGGCAGGGTGGTGATGTAAAGGCTGTGGTCCAGAACCGCTTCCGCGCCCACCCAGGGGTTGTCGAAGTGCTTGCCGACGTTCACGAAGCTCTGAAGCTTGGCGCTGTCGGTGCTGATGACGGCCGCGCCGGCGGTGACGGTGACCTCGGTGCCGACGGCCCCCAGTTGGAACGTGGGGTCGATCCTTCGGACCTGGCTGCCCTCCAGCAGGATGTTGTCGGCCACGAACGTCTTGAAGCCGGATGCATTCGCCGCCAGGCGGTACCTGCCCCGGGGCAAGTCGGGGATCTCGAAGTTGCCGTTCTGGTCGGTCTTCACCTCGCGCCGGGCGCCCGTATCCAGGCTGGCCACGGTTACGTCGGCGTTGACGACCACCGCGCCGGTCGGGTCGGTGGCCGTGCCGCGGATGGTGGACAGTGTGATCTGGGCCGCGAGCGTCCAGCAGCCCA
>JBBTDS010000254.1:0-12058 GCA_038060875.1 Acidobacteriota bacterium
ACTCGACACTTTCGACAGTGTTTTTTTCGCAGACCCTGTCGCCCCCGCCGGCTCCGTCGATGGCGCCTTCACCGCCGCGCATGCGGCTACAATGGGTCGATACGGGAATGTTCCCCAACTTCTTCGGCAATCGGGCGGTGGCCGAGGCCCTGGAGCAGGCAGTTGAGACGCGGCGGATACCGCAAACGCTGCTGCTGGCCGGCCCGGAGGGCATCGGCAAGGCCACGCTGGCGCGGCGGTTCGCCGCCCGGCTGCTCGGCCACCAGGAACAGATCGAGCGGGACGATCTCAATCTGCCCGACCACGCGGCCACCGTCAAAGACCGGGAAAAGTGGCCTGCCGAGAAGCGCAATGAGGACCCGCTGCTGTTCGCCTCCTACCCCGATTTCGTCACCTTCGCCCCCGATGGCCCCCTGCGCCAGATCTCGATCCAGCAGATGCGGCTGCTCAAGGAGCGCGCCCAGTTCAAGCCGCTGCGAGGCAGCTACCGGGTCTTCCTGATCGACCAGCTCGACCGGGCCAACGAACAGGCCGCCAATTCGTTGCTGAAGACGCTGGAGGAGCCCCCGGAGCACCTCATCCTGATCGCCACCGCCGGGAACTCGTACGACCTGCTGCCGACCATCCGTTCCCGTTCGGTCATCTTCCACCTCAGCCCGCTCAACGGGGAGGAGATGGCCGGCTTTGTCCGGTCCAGGAATCTGGCTGACGTTGAGCGGCGGATTGCGCTGGCCCAGGGCAGCCCGGGTCTGGCCGTCTCGCTGGATCTGGAGGTCTACGACCGCCGGCGGGCGGCCATGCTGGCGCTGCTGGAGGCGGCCGCCGGCGCGGCGCCGTTCGCGGCCTGGATCGAGCAGGCCGAATCCGCCGGCGTGCGCCAGGAGAAGCTGGAGCCCCTGCTCGACGTCCTTTACCGCCTGCTCCACGACCTGCTGGTTCTGCAACAGGCGGGCGCGGGCGGGGGCGAGATCCGGAATTGCGACCTGCGCGAGCCACTGACACGGCTGGCCGCCCGGGTGTCGTTCGCCTGGATCCGGCGGGCGGTAGGCCGGGTGGATGAGATCGCCGCCTTCCTCCGCCGGAACATCCAGAAGAATCTGGCGCTGGACGCCCTCGTCGTCGAGTTGCGGCCCAACTAGGACTTGCGCCCCTCTCGCCGGTGTGATATGCCTAGTCGTAGTCGGACAGCAAAATCCTTCTCGCCGCCCGGTTCGAAAGCGCCGGACGGGCGACGATTCATAAAAAAAGGGAGTGGCCATGGAAACCGCCAACCGCAAACTAATTCGTCCGTCCTTGATCGAGATCAAGGAGCAGATGATTTCGGCTCGCCGCAACAATCATCAGAAGAAGGCCCCGCCTCCCGATCAGACCAACGCGGAGAATTTTTACTACGTCAAGCAGATGCAGGCGAAGACGCCGATGGTATTCGTCCTCAACGACGGCGAGGTTCTGCACGGAAGCATCGAGTGGTACGACAGGGGGTGCTTGAAGATCCGGCGGGAGGGCGAGAGCAACCTGCTGATCTACAAGCCCGCGATCAAGTACATGTACAAGGCCAACCAGCAGGGCTGATCCCGCTCAGCCGGACCTGGTGAACCGGCTTCGCTGGGCGAGGCGGTGTTCTCTGCGCCTCCCAGCCTCCTGGTAGCGGCGCTCTTCTTCCTCAGTTTCGGGAATCACCGGCGGAAGCGGGACGCTGTTGCCGTGCTCGTCGATGGCCACGAAGGTCAAGTAGGCCGAACAAGTGTGCTTGCGTTCCGCGGTGAGCAGGTCTTCGACCAGGACCTTCACGCCCACCTCCATCGAGCTGCGAAACACGCGGTTGACCGCCGAGCGGAGGATCACAAGCTGGCCGATGTGGATGGGATGGAGGAAGCTCAGGTGGTCCACCGAGGCGGTGACCACCGGACGGCGGGCGTGCCGCATGGCCGCGGTCGCGCCGGCCATATCGACGAAGTGCATTACGCGGCCCCCGAGCAGAAAGCCGAAGATGTTGGCGTCGGTGGGCAGGGCCAGCTCCAGGTACTCCGACGCTGACTCCCGGACCGGCCGTCCGGCGAGCGGTTCCAGTGGAGGAGAGCTCATCGCCGCCCTGCTCGCTTCGCCTCAGCGGCGGCTGGGGTGGTGAGCCTCGTCCTGCGGCTGCGTTTTCCGCCGCAGGTAGCTCTCCACGTAGGCCCGCGCCTGGCGCCCGAGCAACCCGCCGAACTGGCCCGGCTTGAACTGCCCGGTCTCGGCGGAGTATTCCATCGGCCCGTGCTCGAGCGGGCGGCGGTCCTTCTCCACTACGTAGTGGATCTTCAGCAGGCCGTTCTGCTCGCGCGAGACGCTGAAGCGGACGGCGTCGGGACCGGCGTCATCCGGGAACCGCGGGCACTTCTTCCTGGCGTAGCCGCGGTTGCAGAACTCACGCAGCGTGGTGTCATCGGGGCGCCACTCGCGCATGGGATCCACCGAGCAGATCCCGGTGTAAGGATCGCCCAGCGGCAGCCGCGGCGGCGTGGCCCAGGCCTTGTCGCTGAACCTCTCCATAGGGTAAAAATAGGGACACGCCATTGCTCGTATGGTAGCACGCCCGACGCCATGACCAGCCGCCTCGAGATCCTGAAACAGCTTGTCGCGCAGAACCCCGCCGACCATTTCGCTCGCTATGGCCTGGCGATGGAATTCGTCAACGCGGGCGAGCTTGAACAGGCAATCGCCGAGTATCAAGCTCTGCTGGCGATGAATCCGGACTACGCGGCTGTCTACTACCCGGCCGCGCAGGCGCTGGAGAAGCTGGGCCGGCTGGAGGAGGCCCGCGAGATGTACCGCCGCGGGATCGAAGTGGCTGCCAGGCAGGGCAGCCCGCACGCCCGCGACCATCTCCAGGCGGCGCTGGACCTGCTGAGCTGAAGCCAGTGGGGCGGGCTTCAGCCGGCTCAGTTAAAACGGCACGTCGTCGTTGGTAATGGGGTCGGAGAACGGCTCCTCGGGAGCGGCCGCAGGCTGCACCCGCTGCGGTCCGCGGGCCGGGGCGGCCTGGGTGACGCCCTCCTCGGCCGCCGGGGCTTCCGCCCCCCGCCCGCCCAGCAACACCAGATCCTGGGCCACTACCTCGGTCATGTACTTCTTCTGGCCTTCCTTGTCCTCATAGCTGCGGGTATGCAGCCGGCCTTCGACGTAGACCCGCTGCCCCTTGGTCAGGTAGTTGGCCAGATTTTCCTTCTGCCACAGCACGATGTTGTGCCAGTCGGTCTCCTCTTTCCATTCACCGGTCTGCTGATCTTTCCAGCGGCGGTTGGTCGCCAGTGGAAACGTCGTCTTCGCCGACCCGCCGGGCGTGAACCTGGTCTCAGCGTCCTTGCCCAGGTGACCGATGAGAATGACTTTGTTAACGCTGCGCGATGCCATATTCCTTTGCACTGTAGCACAACGGGCCGCCGGAGCGGCCAGCAGATTCCGCTTGTCAAGCGCCGCGCCGGGGATACAATAGAAGTGCGGCAGTATTCGGTGCGATGACCACCCCCCGGACGAAACAACGTGGTAGGCCAATGTGGGCGCTGGTTGTCTGTCTGGCGTGGCCGGCAGCCGGCTGGCTGCCGGGCCAGACGTTGATCCTCGGTTCCGGTCCCGGCGGCAACGTCCGCATTATCAACACCGACGCGGCCGTGCTGACGCTCCAGGAGCCGCGGCGGGACCTCCCCTGCACGCTGGCGCCGATCAAGGCGGCGCTCGGCTTCGATCTGCGCTTCCACGCCGGCTATGAGGTCAACATCCCCCTGAAGGAACTGGCCGGCTCGGAAAACCTGCTAACGATGATTTTCCGAGTCACGCCGGAACTCAAAAAAGATGAACCCCTCTATTTCGTGCAGCGGGTGCGGGTGCCATCGATCGAAGCGGAGGCCAAAGGCGAGGCCTACCTGCAAGGGAATTTCGATCTGGGCGAGGGCAAGTACCACGTTGACTGGCTGATGCGGGACCGTAGCGAGCGGGTGTGCTCGCACTACTGGGAGCTGGAAGCCGAGCTTTCGCCCAAAGACCGCGATTTCAGCTCGGTCCTGCCCCCGGGCACCATCCAGCCTTCCGAGGCGGAACCCTTCCGCGAGGAGCCGCCGGTCCAGCGTGTGCAGGATGAGCCGCGGCTGAATGTCAAAATACTCGTCAACTTTGCGCCCCAGAATGCGCGTTCCCCCGTGCTCCAGCCGATCGACACCTCGGCCCTGGTTTCGATCCTGCGCAGCATCGCGCGCGCGCCGCGCATCGGCAGGTTCTCGGTGGTCGCCTTCAATCTCCAGGAACAGCGCATCCTCTACCGCCAGGACCGCGCCGAGCGGATCGACTTCCCCAACCTGGGCGAGGCGCTGCGTTCGCTGAACCTGGGCACCGTGGATCTGAAGAGGCTAAGCCAGAAACACGGCGAAACCGAGTTTCTCGCCCAGCTCATCCGCCAGGAAATCGGCGCTGAGGACCAGCCCGACGCTCTGATCTTCGCCGGTCCCAAGGCGATGCTGGAGGAGGACGTTCCCCAAGAGGCGCTAAAGGAAGTGGGCGACGTGGAGTATCCCGTCTTCTACATGAACTACAACCTGAACCCCCAGGCCAATCCCTGGCGCGATGCCATCGGGCGCGCGGTGCGCTTCTTCCGGGGGTTCGAGTACACGATCAGCCGCCCCAGAGACCTCTGGGTGGCGGTGACCGAAATCGTGTCGCGCATCGCGAGATCCAAGACCTCTCGCCGCGCTACCGGAGCCGGTTCGCCATGACCTCGCGCATGCGCTTACAGGCCGCCCTGCTGGCGGGCTTGCTCGCCCTGCCGTGCCTGGCTCAGGATCGCTTCGCCCAGAGCCTGGGGCCCTACGTGCCTTCCCCGCAGCCGGTGGTGGACAGGATGCTGGAAGCGGCCGCCATCAAGCCCGGCGAAACGGTCTACGATCTGGGCTGCGGCGACGCCCGCGTCCTGATCACGGCGGCGCGGAAGTTCAAGGCGCGCGGGGTGGGGGTGGAGCTTTCCGCCGAGCTGGTGAAGCGGGCCAACGCCCAGATCCGCGATCTCGGCCTTCAGAACCGGGTCACGATCATCCAGGGTGATCTTCTCGAAGTGGATCTGCACCCCGCCGACGTCGTCACCGTCTACCTGCTGACCAGCTCGAACGAGCGCCTCAAGCCCAAGTTGGAGTCCTCCTTGAAGCCCGGCGCGCGGGTGGTCTCGCACGATTTCATCATGCCCGGCTGGCGGGCGGCGCGGGTCGAGAAGATCGAAGCCCACGGCCGCACTCACACCATTTACGTTTACGAGATGCCGCCGGCCAAGAAGTGACGCGCGGGGCGACGGCGGCTCTTCTCCTGTTGCTGCCCTTCTCCACCGAAGGTCTCGGCCCCAGCGGGCCGGCGCTCCAGCGCCTCGAGCCCGAGCGGGTGGCCGCGGTCCGCGCTGCGCGCGAGCGCTTCGCCCGCGAGCGGGTGACGCCGGAGACGGCCAGCATCTACGAGGACTACCGCGCTACCCGCGATGAGGCCGGCGTCGGCAACGTCACCCTCCACGTCCTGGCGACGGCCCGCGAGGAAGCGGCCATGCGCGCGTCGCTTGCCGAAGGCCGCTCCTATGTGGCCCACGACTGGCTCTGCGATCCGACCGGTTTCTGGTTCGCCGCCAGCAACAACCTCGGCGTGTTTGAGATGGGCGACCGCGTGCCGCTCCTCGGCAAAACTCGGCTCGCGGCGCAGTTGCCGCTACCCGCGCGGCTCAAGCTGTTCCGCAACGGCGAACTGGTCCACCGGGCGGAAGGCGCCAAGCTCGAGTTCGCAGCCACCGAGCCGGGCGTTTATCGTCTGGAGGCCTGGCTGGTGGTGGACGGCGAGGAGCACCCCTGGATCAGCTCGAACGCAATCTATCTCGAGGCCCCTTCACCCGACGCGATGCGGCTGCCCTCCTCCGCGCTGGCGCCCAACGTCGAGGCGAAGAAGGACATCGTTTACACCACCGGCAAGCCCGAGGACGAAGCCAAGCACAAGCTGGATCTCTACATCCCCGTGGGCCGCAAGAAGGCGCCGGTGTTCCTGTTCATCCACGGCGGCGCCTGGCGCTCGGGCGACCGCGCTATGTACGCGCCGCTGGGAAACCGCTTCGCGCGCGAGCGAATCCTGACGGTCGCGATCAGTTACCGGCTGGCGCCGCGGAACCCGCATCCGGCCCAGATCGAAGATGCCGCCGCGGCCTTCGCCTGGGTGGCGCGCAACATCGGCAAGTACGGCGGCGACCCAAAGCGGGTTTACGTTGGCGGGCATTCGGCGGGCGCGCACCTGGCCGCGCTGCTGGCGCTGGATGCGCGCTACCTGGCGCGGCACGGCCTGTCACCCAAACTCATCAAGGGCACCGTCGTCATGAGCGGCGTCTACCAGATCCGCGGGCTGGAGTCCGTTTTCGGCAAGGATGAACGAATCCGCACCGAGGCCTCGCCGATGTCGCACGTGAAGGCCCCGGCGCCGCCCTTCCTCATCACCTACTGCCAGTGGGACTACCTGGGCCTGCCGCTGCAAGCCCGCCGGTTCCACGCCGCGCTCCAGAAGGCGCGCACCTCCTCGCGGCTGGTGTTCATCCCCCGCCAGAGCCACATCTCGGAAATGGTCAACATCGTGAAGGACGACGACGCGACGGCGCGGGCGGTCCGGGCCTTTATGCGATAGGCGCTCACGCCCGCTTGAAACCGGGGACAAAACCGGGGACAGCCTGCATGTTCCCCGGTGTGCGCGATTGTTATCCCGGAAACATGCAGGCTGTCCCCGGTTTCCCGGTTTCCCGGTTTCCGGGTTTCCGGTTTCGGTTTGTTCACGCCCGCTTGGGCAACACCGCCGCGGCCACTCGCAGCACGTTGCCGCCGAGGATCTTCTGGATGTCGGCATCGGAGTGGCCGCGCTCGACCATGCCGACGGTGAACATCGGCCAGTTGGTCCACTCCATCGTGCGGTCCGCCGCCGACGATGGCCCCAGCGAACCGGACGGCCAGAAATACTCGAAGCGGGCGCGGGAACGCCGGCGCGGCGGGATCTTCTTGTACTCGGCGGCGGCCGCGCGCGAGGTGTAGGCGACGTCGGTGCCGATGGCCACGTGATCGGCGCCGAAGCGCTTTACGACGTAATCGATGTGATCGAGCATCGCGCGGATGTCGCCGCTGCGACCAAGAAACTGGGGTATCGAGCAGATCCCGATGTAGCCGCCGGTATCGACGATGGCGCGGATGACTTCGTCGGGCTTGGCGCGGATGTGCTGGTTGAGGGCCAGGCAGCTCGTGTGGCTGGCCACCATCGGGAGCTTCGAGGCCCTGGCCGCCTCCAGGCTGGTCCGCCAGCCGGAATGGGCCACGTCCACGATCACGCCTACCCGGTTCATCTCCGCGATCGCGGCGCGGCCCAGGTCGCTCAATCCGGCGTCGGCGGTCTCGGCGCAGCCGTCGCCCAGCATGTTCCGCCGGTTGTAGGTCACGTGCATCATGCGGATGCCAAGCTGGAAGAAGATGCGGACATAGCCCAGCTCCTCCGGCGCCGTTGCCCACTGCCCGGCCAGTGGAACGCCGTTGCCGGAGAAGTACAGGCAGCGCCGGTTCTGTTTTTTCGCCGCCACGATTGAGCCCGGCTCGGCCGCCTTGCGCACGAAATCCGGCAGCATGTCGGTGACGTAGGTGAAGCGCGCCAGCCGCTTGAGCAGCCGCAGCGGGTCCTGCCCTTCCTCGCCGGCGTTCTGGAGGATGCAGGTGACGCCGGCGGCCCTCCAGGCGTCCACGTACTCGGCCCGCTCGGCCGGGTCGGTTACGCAGCGGGTCATCGACATCTCTTCCTGCAAGTCCTGAAGCTCGGCCTCGGAGGCGCCGGCCTCGATGGCCGCGCGCACCGCATCGCCATCCGGCGCGGCGCGAGGGGAGAAGCCGTAGGACTCGACCACCAGCGAGCCGGCGTGAAGCTCGAGGCCGTGCTCAAGCGCGCGGCGGCTGGGCTTGAGCGCCTCGATCGCCGCCTGACGCGCCCGCTCGATGGCCTCGTTGGCGGCGGCCGTCTCGGCGGCCAGACCGAGTCCGGCAGCCGCCTGGAAGGAAGCACTGACGAAATGACGCCGGTTCACAATGAGATCTCCGCGCGTATAATACCACCGCTCGTGCTACCCTCGGAGTTCTATGCCCGAATTCGACGTGGCCGGCGTGGGCCTCAACGCCACTGACACGCTGCTGGTGCTGCCCCACTTTCCCGCTTACGCCGGCAAGGTTCTGTTCGAGCAGGAGATCCTGAGTCCCGGCGGGCAGGTGGCCAGCGCAATGGTGACCTGCGCGCGGCTGGGGCTGCGGGTGAAGTACATCGGCACGGTGGGCGACGACCAGCGCGGAGACCTTCAACTGGAGAGCCTGCGCGCGGCCGGCATCAACATCGATCACGTCCAGGTGCGGCAGGGCTGCGCCAACCAGTCGGCCTACATCCTAATCGACCGCGGCACCGGCGAGCGGACGGTGCTGTGGCGGCGGCCGGAGTGCCTGCGGCTGGACCCGGCGGCGATCACCGCCGGGCAGGTCACCTGCGCCCGGATGCTGCACATCGATGGTCACGACACGCCGGCGGTCGAGAAGGCAGCCCGCATCGCGCGCCAGGCCTCGATCCCGGTCACCGTGGATGTCGATACCATCTACCACGGCTTCGACCGCGTCCTGCCCTACGTGGACTACCTGATCGCCAGCTCCGAGTTCCCCGTCCAGTGGACCAACGAGAGCGACCCGTTCAAGGCGCTGGAGACGATCCAGAACGAATACGGGATGTATGTCGCGGCCATGACGCTGGGCCCGCACGGCGCCCTGGCGCGGGTCGAGGGCCGCTTCCTGTACTCGCCGGCGTTCGTCGTCAACTGTGTGGATACAACCGGCGCCGGCGACGTCTTCCACGGCGCCTTCTGTTATGCTGTTCTCAAGACGATGCCGTTGGCCGAGGCGCTGGACTTTTCGAACGCCATGGCGGCGCTGAATTGCACGGCACTGGGCGCCCGCGGCGGCATCCGCACCCTGGAGGAAGCGCTGGCGCTGATGAACCGGGCGGAGCGTCGGTCTCACCCGGATTTCCACAGCCGCACTCTGCGCGCATGAGCCGATGATCCCACTCCGCGATGCCGAGCCCAGCTACTCGCGGCCGCTGGTCACCGTCCTGATCATCGTGGCCAACACGGTGGCCTTCGTCTACCAGTTGTCGCTCGATCCCTTCTCGCGGAACCACCTGGTGGAGATCTACGGCGTGATTCCCGCCCGGCTGGCGCTGGTGCCGCTGCTGACCTCGATGTTCCTGCACGCCGGCTGGCTGCACTTCCTCGGTAACATGTGGTTCCTGTGGATCTACGGCGATAACGTGGAGGACATCCTGGGGCGGGCCAAGTACGTGCTGTTTTACCTGGCCTGCGGGGTGGCGGCGGGGATGGTTCACGTCGCCGCGAACCTGGATTCGCGCCTGCCGACCATCGGCGCCAGCGGAGCCATCGCCGGCGTGATGGGCGCCTACGTGGTGAAGTTCCCGCGGGCGCGCATCCGTACGTTGATCCCGGTGATCGTGTTTTTCACCGTCATAGAAATCCCGGCGATTGTGGTACTTGGCTACTGGTTCCTCATCCAAATACTTAGTGGTGTCACGGCCCATGGAGGCGGCGGCGTGGCCTGGTTCGCTCACGTCGGCGGCTTCCTGACCGGAGCATTGCTGGTGAACTTGATGCGCCCGCGCCCGGCGCATAGCCGGCGGAGGGACTTGCACTGGTGACGCCACCATCGTCACTGGACGTGCTGGCCGTCGCCGCCCATCCCGACGACGTCGAGCAGACCTGCGGCGGCACGCTGATCAAGATGGCTGAGATGGGCTACAAGACCGGGGTGCTGGACCTGACGGCCGGCGAGTTCGGCACGCGCGGCGACCCGGAAGTCCGGCTTCAGGAGGCGGAGGCAGCCGGCAAGCTGCTGCGGCTGGCCTGGCGTGGCAACCTGCGGCTGCCGGACGCGCGCCTGGAGAACACGCTGGCCGCGCGCCTTTCGCTGGCGGCCGAGATCCGCCGCCTCCGTCCGCGGGTGGCGATCCTGCCCTACTGGGAGGGGCGGCACCCGGACCACTACCGCGCCAGCGAGATCGGTTACGAGGCCTGCTTCCTGGCCGGGCTGCGCAAGCTCGACGAGCAGACCGAGCCGCATCGCCCCTTCAAGATCGTCTACTCTTCCCTCTATGCCAACGTGGCGCCGTCGTTCGTGGTGGACATCTCGGCGCAGTTCGAGCGGCGCATGGCCGCGCTGCTCGCCTACCAGTCGCAGTACGGCGCCTGCGAGGACGCCGCCGAGCTGTTCCCCTCCCCCGAGGAGATCCGCGAGCGGCTGGGCGCCATCGCCCGCTTCTATGGAAACCTCATCGGCGCCCGCTACGGCGAGCCATTCGTGGTCAAAGAGACCATGCGGGTGGACGACCTGGCGGCGCTGGGGGTGAGGAGCTTTTAGGCCTTTTCGCGCTGGGTGAAAACTGGTATAATCCTGGTAGAAAGAAGGTTGAAAGATGGTTCCTCTCAAAGCGCTGGCGGTCACGAAGGGATCCCTGGGGCGGCGGGTCGCTAAGGCCATGAACCCGGAGCGCACCCACCTGGAGTTCGCCAAAGAGGCCAGCTCGGCTGAGGCGAAGATCCGCAGCGGCGAGTTTGACGTGGTCGTGCTCGACTCGGCGGCGTTCGACTCCCTCCGGAGTGCGCGAACTTCCGAGGCCGCCGTCCCCGCGATCAACTACCCGGCGCGACGCATGCTGCCGATCCTGCACGACCCGAGCAGCGGCCGCCTCGACGCGAAGCGGATTGCGGAGTATCTGGGTGTGCCTGTCTCCTCGTTAGCGCGGGCTCTCGGCAAGAAGACCGCGGCCGTGCACAAGAGCCCGGCGGCCGCCTCACTACAAGATGAGCTTGCGCCCATCGCCCGGACCGTGGGGATTCTCCAGGAGTTTCTCCGCTCACCCGAGGAGATCCGCGCCTGGTTGAACAGCCCGCATCCCGACCTTGGGAATGAAACACCCATGAGCCTGCTGTTGGATGGCAAAGGCGTCGGTGTGGCCGACATGCTCGAGGCGGCACTGGCCGGCGATTTCTCGTGATCCTGCCGGAGTCGCGTCTGGAGGAGGCGCTCACCGGCGTTGCACCACCTCCGGTGCACGGCCCTTACAGCCGGTTCGTCGAGTTCCGTCATCTGGCGACACCCGCCAGCGGCGCGGCGCCGCTGTGGGGAATGGGCAGCCTCTTTCAACAGAGTACCAGCGGCTTCACCTTCGAGCGCATCGGAGGCGGCACGCCGCAGAATGCCGGGCCGATCGTGGTGAACATCATCGTGCGCGGCGCGAAGGAGTTCTTCGAGAAAGAGACCGTGCGCGTGGTGGTCGAGAACCCGCGCGCAGTGCAGTCGGCACCGATGACTGCGACGAAATCGAACGCGGGTCGGCGGGAGATGACGAGCCTGCAGTTCAGCCCTGGCTTGCTCACGGCATAAGGCACAGTTGCGCGCCGCTCTCAACCGCGAGCTTTTGGTCGCGTTGAGATTGCTGGTCGGGTTCGAATCTACGGTTTCCGGATGATGGCCGGTTATCCGCAGCTGGTTTGTGTCCTACTGTTTCTGGAGGACGATTTCGGCGGTATACATCATGGGCGGCCGGTCGGCGCGATTCAAGTCGTCGAAACCGTGCGAATACACCCTCATGACGTAACGACCCTTTTCAATACTCAGGGTGCCAGTCGCAAGCCCCCGATTGGTGTGGTCAGGATCAAAGAATTGGATCTGCACGGTGCCGTCCGGCAGCAGGATTCCAGTGACCTTGTCTTCAGGATCACCGCCCCGACCGGCAAAACTCCTTCCTTGCTGAAGTGTGATCTCTATATCGATGTCGTCGTCCCCACCATATATGGGGTTGTTAGTCCGGGCCAAAGCGTCTAAGAACATGCAGCCGTATATGCTGCCGGTCCACAGTCCCCTTAGGTCGGGAACCCGTTGAGGCCCAACCTGACCGTATAGAGAGTCTTTTCCGATAACCAGAAGACCAATGCCTGACA
>JBBTDS010000255.1:0-8654 GCA_038060875.1 Acidobacteriota bacterium
GCTGTGCTCGTAGTAGAGGGCGACGCCGGCGGAGGTCAGGTAGTCATAGGCTGTTGTCGGGCCGGCGCGCGAGTGCTCTCCCCAGTAGCCGTCCGGGGACTGCTCTTCGGCGGCATAGCGGTCGATGACGGCGGCCCCCAGCCGCTCCCATTCGGGCTTGCCGAAGAGGCGGCCGGCCAGGTATGCCGTCGAGGCGCGCAGCGCCGTGTGGTTGGTGGCGACGCCGAACGGCGACGTGTAGGCGGGCCGGTCGCGGCGCTCCTCGACGTCGGCGGCCATTTCGGCGATGAGCGCCTCCAGCGCCCGGCGCCAGCGCCGCTCACGCTCCGCGCCCAGTTGGGCCCGAAGCAGCCGCCAGGCCTCCAGCCACATGTAGGTGTCGCGGTGGTGGTCCCCGCGCTGGACGTAGATGCCGGCCTCGTGTTCGGCGGCCAGCAGGTCGCCGAGTTTAAGGGCCAGCTCCAGCATCCGTGGCTGGCCGTGGCGCGGGTTGGCCGGGTGCTTCTTGGCATAGAGCACGGCGCTGACGAGCAGCGCGCCGGGATAGTAGTGGTTCTGCGGCCGCGCCTCTGGCGCCGCCGGCAGACGTGCGGCGTCCATGCGGGCGACCGCCGCCTCCATGAGGCGGTAGTAGCCGCCTGGCAGCTCGTGGCCGGCCAGGGGCGGCAGCCCGCCGTTCCCATTTCTCCCCAACGGTTCGACTTCGGCCGGCCCGCGCACATCCAAGCCAAGCACTTCAGCGGCCGTCTTGTGATCCCAGACATTGTGTTTCGCCTTGATGAGGGTTTCGGTCTCGTTAATCAGCGCGGCCGGCCGGTTCCCTTTCAGGGTATTCCCTCCGGCGCTGGCCGTGCCGTCACCGCAGATGACGATCCTCCCGCCGCCCAGATCGACCCGCGCGGCGCCCTGCACGAGCACGCCACCTTTAGCCGCGCCCTGAATGTCGTTGGCTTCCAGCCTGGCGCGAGCATTCTCATCAACGTAGACGCCGATGCCGCTCGCGGCGCGAGGCCGGATTCGGTTCCCGCGGATGATCGCCTGGACGCTGCCGTAAACGCGTATCCCGTAGGCGGCTTCTTCCACCAGGTTGTCCTCGAAATCTATCGCCATGCCTTCGGCGCCGCCGTTGAACCTGGGGCCGGTCGATCGGCCGCGGAACTGGCACTTGCGGATGACGTGCCGCCCCGACTTTCCGCCCGCCCGCACCGGCTGCTGGCAGTTCACGAACTCGCAGTTCTCCACCGTGACCGAGCCGCCGTCGTTGATCATCACCGCCTTGTCTTCGGAGTCCTCGAAATAGCAGTTTCGTATGATCGTGCGGAAGGCCTCCAAGCCTCGCCCGTTGTTGGTGACGGCGTCCTCGCACACCTTGGGGAAGCGGATGTTCTCGACCACGTTGTCGTGCCCGCTCTGGATGTGGATGCCTTCGGGAAACCGGTCCAGGGTGAAATTGCGGACCACGTTCTTGTCGCCGTGGATCTCGATGAGATGGTCCTGACCCTCCGTCTGGCTGCAAGCGTCCGGGCCGGTGTACTTGAAAGTGATATTCCGGTCCTCGCCGTCGAGGACCATGTCGTTTCCGTAGAAATAGATCCGGTCCTCGATCCCGATGACGGCGCCCGAGACGTTGAAGGTGATCCTCCCGCCGCCGCCGGCCGCCACCTTGGCCAGGGCGTCCCGGAGAGCCGCCTCGGTGGCGTCAATCCTCAGTTCGAGCGCATGCGCGCCAGCGACCAGCGCCGTCAGCAACACGGCAGCCGCTTGCTGGCGCGCGCGGCTCAGCAGAGGGCTTCCGAGCCGCGACCGTGAGGGAGCGGTTGTCATATTCAAAATGTCAGCCGGGCGCTCATCTGCACGCTGCGCCCGCCGCCGCCCGAATCAATCACACCGAAGGTCGAGGCGTTCCGCATGTCCGTGCCCGGATTGCCCCAACTGGGCGAGTTGGTGAAGTTGGTGGCTTCACAGCGGAGCTGGAGCTTGAGCCGCTCCCAGAGCTTCACGTTCTTGGTCAGGGAGAGGTTGCGGCCGAAGCCGGCCGGCCCGCGCAGCTCGTCGAGCCGCGGCGGCTCGGGGGAGACCCAATACTGGGTGGGCGAAGGAGCGAACGCGTCGAGGTCGAAATAGGGGTTCAGCACCTTTCCGGTGGCCGGATCGCGGCGCTCTCCGAGGCGGCTGGCCACGTCGCCCGACCTGGCGGCGTTGCGCAGCCGGACAGGCCGGCCGTTGGTGTGCGAAATCGACAGCGGCGCGCCCGACCTGGCGTTGAAGTAGGCCGACAGCGACCAGCCTTCCGCCAGCCGCGCCAGGAACCCGGTCAGCGTGGATCCGAGGGCCTTGCCCGGGCCGAACGGCAGCTCGTACACGACGGCCAGTCGCATCACTTGCGCCACGTCATACTCGGAAACCGTGCGGTAGTGCCGCTCGTTGATGACGCTGGTCGTGTTGTTGTCGATCAGCTTGGAATTGGTGTAGGTCCAATGCACGTTGAGGCCGCGCGTCAGCCGTTTCTCCGCCCGCATTTGCAGCGCGTGGTAAATCGCACGCCCGGTGTTGAGGCCTTCGATGTTGATGGAAGTGTATTGCGGGTACCGCACCCAGAGCCGGCTCTGAACGACGGTCGCTCCCTGTCCCAGCGAAGACGTGGCTGGGAAGATCCCCAGGAACGGATTGGGGATGCGGTTGTTCTCAGCCGCTCCCAGCGCCAGGTACCGGTCCGGTTTTTCGTTCAGCTCAAAGCGCTCGAGTTGCTTCAGGCTCAACATGCCGGCGTAGGCCGCTTCGACCACGATTTGGGAGGGCAGCTCTCGCTGGATGCTGAATTGCCACTGCTGGCTGTAAGGACTCACGCGCCCGACATCGAAGAGCGTCAGACTGTCTCCATAACGCGCGGCCAGGCCCCGCTCGCTTCCCTCGGGCCCGCGCAATCCGGCCGGAAATGGATTGGCGAGGGTGTTGTAAGGCGTCGCGCCGTTGTCGATGGTGCCCACGAACGGTGTAACGGCGTTGAAGGTGGCCACCGTGCCGTCGAAATCGGTATTGAACGCCTGGGCCGCGTAGAACAAGCCGTAGCCGCCGCGCAGCACCGTCTTTCCGCTCAGGCTGTAAGCGAAGCCGAAGCGCGGCCCGAAGTTGTTGCCGTCCACCTGGCCCTCGCGGCGCGGATTCCCGCCCACGGCGGCGAACATCAGGCCGCCGCGCAGGTCGAGCCCCGGCGCCTTCAGCGGCGAAGGCGCGTCGTAGTGGAAGCCATAGGAGACCCGGTTGAAGCGCTCGGTGTACGGCGTCTCCAGCTCATACCGGACGCCGAAGTTCAGCGTCAGCTTTGGGGTCACCTTCCACTCCTCCTGGACGAACGCCGCCAGGTAGTGGTTCTGTAACGACAGGGGACTGTTGTAGCCCAGGTTGCCGGAAGCCGGTACGCCGAGCAACAGGCTGGCCAGACCCGAGCCCGAGGTGTCGGCCGAGGTCGGCACGAACGGGTTAGCCTGCGTGAAGACCGCGCTGAAGGTGAAGTCGCCGGAATTGGCCGTGCTCGAGGGCGCCGTGTTCTTCCGCGTCGCCCGGTAGTCGCCGCCGAATTTCAGCGAGTGGTTGCCCAGGGACTTGTAGAACGTCGCCACCGCGGTGTGTGTATACCATCTCTCCTCCCGCAAGGTGGAGCCGAAGTTGGCGAAATTCTCGCCGGGATTGAACCGCGGCCAGCCTCTCACGGACTGGTTGCGCAGGATGTCCGGGTGCAGATTGAGGGGAGCGGGGTCCTGCAATTCGGGCGGGACCGTGCGCGGCGAGTCGCGGCCGGAAAGGCCGTAGCGAAGCGAGCCCACCAGCGTTGGGGAGAAAGTGGTCGTAAGGTCAACCGCGATGGAATGGAAGTAGCGCTGATCGAGGCCCAGGTCGGAGGTGCCTTCGGCGGGATAGGAGTAAGCGCCGCGCATCAGGTCCTCTCCTTCCTGCCGGCGCTTGAGCTTGCTGTAACGTGCGAACAGGCGCTGGCGGGCGCCGAGGGTGTGGTCGCCGCGGAGGCTGAACTGGCTCTGCGCGACCTCGGTGATGCCGGCCGCCGCCCAGTTGTATTTGTTGATCTGTGGGGGGTCGGGCAGGTTCGGGAGCGGATAGGCCTTGGCGACGACCGAGCCAGTGGGGTCAAGGCGCGCGGCCGGGATGCGCGCGCCCGGAAACGGCGTGCGAGCCGCCGTGCTGCCGCTCCCGGTAGTCGTCCACGGATCGTAGAGCTGCAACAGGCCCCTGCCGAGGCGGTTCAGGGTTTGCGAGAAATCCCCGTTTCTTTCCAGTTCCGTCGGCGCCCGCGCCCGCCGCGACATGTCCCTCTTGTCCAGGTCGTTCTCCAGCGAGAAGCTGAAGAAGGTGCGATTCCGGCCGTTGTATAGACGGGGGACGACCACCGGCCCGCTGAACACTCCGCCGAACTGGTTGTAACTCACGGAGGGCTTCGCAATACCGTCGCGGTTGTTCCGCCAACTGTTGGCGTTCAAATTCCTCCAGCGTTCGAAGTCGTAGACGGCGCCGTGAATTTCGTTGCCGCCGCCGCGAGTCGTGATGCTGACCGCGCCGCCGTTGGAGTGCCCGTAGGCGGAGTCGAACAGCGTGGTGTGGACCTTCATCTCCTCGACCGCGTCCAGCGGCGGAACGAAGACGATGACGCCGCCGCTTTGGGGGATCGTGTTGGGGATGCCGTCCACCACCACCTCGTTGCGGCCGCGCGTCGAGCCGCCACCCATGATGCTGAACTCCGATTGAGCGTTGCTGGTATAGGTGCCCGTATCGCCCGTGACTCCCGCCGAGAGCATGATGCGGTTCATCGCGTTGCGGGTCAGGCTGATGGGCAGGTTCTGGATGTAGGTGTTGTCGATGACGACGCCGAGGTCCGCATTCGACGTGTTCACCAGCGGCGCCGAGCCGGTCACGGTCACGGATTCGGTCGGCGCGCCCACCTCCAGCAGGAAGTCCAGCGTCACGTCGGAGCCGACCGAGACGCGGATGCCCCGGCGCTCGATCTTCTTGAAGCCCGCCTGCTCGATCAGCAGCCGGTAGTTGCCGGGCAGCAGGAAGGGGATGCGGTAGTTGCCCTCCTGGTTGGTCTTCGTGCTCACCGAGGCGTTCGTATCCTCGTTCACGGCACTGACGGCGACCCCGGGGACCACGGCGCCGGAAGGGTCAGTGACCCGGCCGAGGATGGTGCCACGGAACTCCTGTGCCCACGCGGCGCAGCAGAGGAGCAATGCAGCCAGATACCTCATGCTTCCCTCCTGAAACCGGGGACATACGGAACTGTCCCCAACTCTGCCGGTTCGACAAGCTGTTGGTGGCCGGGCATCACCATGTAGCCTTCCGATCCGTAGAAGATCACCCCCACTACGTTATCGCGGCCGCGGGTGGGATACACGCCGCCGATGACCCCGGCACGCAGATTCTCCATGCCCTCGTGCATGGCCGGGTTGCTGCGCGACTGCGTGCCAGGGCGGCGCCTCAGGCCCACGATGACCAGGCGGATGCGGTCGTTGGCGCCACGGTCGGTGGAGAGCAGCGTGGACGTGCTGCCGAGAGCCGGCCGGCCCAGCGCATTGGGAGCCGGTTCGCTGAAGGCGTCGGTGTTGGACCACCTGACCTGCGAACCGCCACCGTGCCGCTCAACGCGGCGGCTTCGGTCTCGATCAGGCCGGGCATGCTGGTCACCGTGATCGTCTCGGTGACGGCCCCCAGTTCCATGGGGACGTCCACCGTTACAGACGCCCGGCCTCAGTCTCTCTCGCCACCGGCGAAGAAGCGCGCCCAGCCGAACGACTCCGGCGTGTGGAAGCTCCGCGCCGGCTCCGCGATCGGCGACCAGGTGCTGCTCTCGCGGTTGGTGCGGCCGCCGGTGCGGTATAGGTTGAGCCGCCACTGGTCGCCCGCGCGGGGCGGGGTGTGAGCCGCATCCCGGGCGAAGTTGCGGAAGGGGATGGCCAGCTCGACGATCCAGTGGGCGTCGTCTCCAGATTCGTCCTTGCGCGGCAAGCCGTGGAAGCTGGTCCGGTAGCGCACGCCTTCCGGCTCCCAGGTGGGCGGCCCGGTCCACCAATCCGTGCGGCACCGGTTCAGCATGCTCCCGATGGCGTTGATCTCGAAGGTGTAATAGTTGGTGACCTTCTTGGGATCGGGGCTGAGGAAGATCTCCACGCAGTCGTCGTTGGAGACCGGGCCGTGACGCTCCCTCACGTAGGCGGAGATGTGCCGGTCATGGCAGTAGTAGCCGACGTACAGGTTCTCGTCATCCCACAGCATTCGTACCACGGTCGGCTCCACCGGGCCGGGTTTCCACCAGGTGGCGCGGAACTCGCCGGCCGGCGGGACCTTGCGCCAGGCCGGCTCGTCCAGCTTGGCGTCAACGACGATGGGCGAGGAGGCTCGCGGGATGTCGTAACGCGGGAGGGGCTGGGCCGCGGCAGCGGCAAGCAGCACCGCGGCGCAGGCAACTGCGGTGAGTTTCATGGTTCCTCCAGCCGTACAGTCCGCGGCCGGGTGGTAGGTCGCGGATCCGGACGGAGGCGGTCAAAGACAGGGTCGACCTTCCGCCAGGCCAGCCAGCCACCATCGACATTTTACAGCGGGCCGGAGTCGGGCGTGCGTTACCAACTCACCCGCAGCGTCAGTTGCCGGACGCTACTTCCATTCCCACAGGTCGGACCGGCTGTTCCCCCCGGCGTCCACCGCGTACTCGAAGATCGCAGCCACGCTGTTCAGCCGTGCCCATTTGGGGGTCGAACTCTGGTAGTAGACGGCGCCCCGGTAACTCACGGCGCCATCTTTCTTGATCGTGCCCACACCCTGGCCGATCCAGGTGGCCAGTTCCCCATCCTTGCCCATGACGACCCCGTGACCTTCCCCGTACACGGTGCCGTCCGGGCGCAGAGCCGACCAGTACGTGGCCGTCTCTGTCTGGTCCACGCCCAGCAGCTTCCCGGTAGCCTGGAACGAGGTTTCCATCTTGGGACTGCCATTCGGGGTCGGCAGCACCCGCTGCGAGGTCACCTTTCCTGTTGAATCACCGATCTTTTCACCCAGCATAGAGATCCTCCTTTTGCGTGTTCTGAGGGAGCGCCAGCTTCCAGCCCCTCCCCCGAGTAGATGACGGCCCACGCAAAAAGATTCGTGAAAAGCCGGCGCCGCTGCCCTGCTGATTCGACCGGTCGTAGCTCGACTGAGAAGCGCCTCACCAGCTCACGCGGAGGGTCAGTTGCAGCTCGCGGGCGCCCTGGCCGGAGGTGCGGGTGCCCAGGATGCCGTCGGGCGCCGCGCGTCCTGGGACGACCGCGTGCCGAACTCCCTCAGGCCGCAGCGCTACCCTGCCTTCCGCCGCCGCTGCTCCTTCGGTGCCCTCTTTGGCGGCAAGCAGACAAGCCGCCGCCCGCTCTCGGCTTCCTCCTCGCTGAAGGGCATGCACGATTGCCTTGAGGTCGTATCGGTGCTCTTTCGCAAAGGCTTCTCGGATAGCACGCACTTCCTCAACGAGCGAATCGCGTACCATGATGCGCTACTCCTCCATCAGCTCTTCCGGCGTGCAGATGATCGGCGGCTGAAGCCCCAGATCTCGGCACGTGTGCTCGATCTTAGCACGAATCGCGGCATTGGCGATGTGCGTGCAGTTTCAGGTCAACAGATAGTCCATGCCGTTGACGACTGCCACCGCGACGTGGACCGCGTCAATCACGGCCTTCGCTGGTATGACGTTCATGTGAAGGAACCGCTCGGCCAACTCCGTAACCTGCGCGCCAACGGCAAGCACCGGAACTCCCTTCACCGCCGCCAGCCGGCGAGCGGCGGCTTCGGCATCGCCTCGTGCCGCCTCTCGCAGTACGGCCTGCGAGACGAACAGGTTTAACCGGTCACGGCGTTCCCACCACTCCCGAGTGATCTGCTGATGTGCGGCTTGGACGATGTCACGGGTCGGCAAGGCCGTTACGTAGCTGACGACGGTCGTCTCCAGGTAGACTTTCGGTTTCATCGCCTCATCCGCTTTGCCGCACCGACGTAGGCCATTCGCGATCGCCGTCGGCCTGCCCCGCCGGGCTTCGGCTCCGTCCACATTCTACAGCGGCGCCGGGGTGGGGAAAGCCTCACCAGTTCACGTGCAGGGTCAGTTGCAGCTCGCGGGCGCCCTGGCTCGAGGTGGGGGTGGTCACGGCTTACCTGCCAAGGACCACATCGATCCCCGAAAAAAGCAGTTCCAGCTTGGCGCGCGGGAGCTTGCCCATGCGCTCAGCGACACGTTGCCCGGCGCGCCGGCCCACTTCAGGTTGCTGGTGAGCGGTACGCACACCACCGTGGCGATACGGCTCCGGTTCATCGCGTCTCCCTGCACGACGGCGACCGGCCTTCGAAACTTCGGTCCCGATCCGGCCGGGGCAGGCAGATCTGTCCACCAGAGCTCACCTTGAGAGATCACCACTCGCTTCGCTCCAGAACGCGGCGGGCGGCCAACGAAACGAACGGATCTGCCGGGTCTCCCAGCGCGTCGCTATACAATTGGCGCCGCGACCTCACACCCCTGGTATGACCACACTGTACCCGCCCGCAACCCCGCCGGGCCAGGGCCGGGGAAAGCCTCACCAGCTCACGCGCAGGGTCAGTTGCAGCTCGCGGGCGCCCTGGCCGGA
>JBBTDS010000256.1:0-1342 GCA_038060875.1 Acidobacteriota bacterium
GTCCACTTCGACGGGCACGGGGTCTACAGCCGCCAACACGGCCTCGGCGCACTGTGCTTCGAGGACCCCACGGATTCGGCGAGGCTCGAAAAGCGCAGGCACGCGGACGTGCTGGCGGACGACCTGGCCGCGGTCATTCGCGGCCAGCCTGCTTCGGAACGGGGTGGCATCCGTGGTGGCCATGAGCCATTCCGTGCTCGTGGAGACGGTGAAGCGGTTTGTCACAAAGTTCTACGAGGAACTCATGAGCGGCCAGCGGATCGGCCGCGCGATGCTGGCGGGCCAGCTCGAGCTGAAGGGCGACTCCTTCCGGGGCAAGGTTTTCGCCGGCGAGCTGCGCCTCCAGGACTGGTTCGTGCCCGTTCTCTTCCAGGAGGAACGAGACCTTCAGCTTGTGACGGCCGTCCCGGCGGCGCGGGTGCAAGAGGTCATCCAGGAGCAGCGGGAACTGGCGCTGGGCGAGCTTCCGCCGGCGCCACCGCACTCTTTTGTGGGGCGGAGCCGGGAGCTACTGATGGCGGAACGCCTACTCGAGCACGAGCGGTATGCCGTCCTGCGGGGTGAGGCCGGCGAGGGCAAGACCACGCTGGCGGCAGAGCTGGCCCGCTGGCTGGTGGCCACACGGCGCTTCGAGCGGGCGGCCTTCGTGTGCCTGGAGCGCGAGGGCGAAGCCCGCTCGCGATCGGAGCGGCGCTGGGTCTCGAACCCGCGGATGTTGTGCGGATCGCGGAGCAACTCATCGATGTGGGACTCGCGGAGATGCTGGCGCACGGCTATCTCCGCCTCGACCCCGCGCTGGGCGTAGCGCTCTCGAACGAGCTGACCGGGGACGGGAAAGAACGCGCGCGGGCCGCTTGGGTGCGTGCGATGGCAGGGCTGGCGGGCTTCTTGTCCGGGCAGAGGCTTTCCGAGCCTGTCTTCGCCCAGAACCTCACGCTCCTTGAGCTGGCGAACTTCCTGGCGAACTTGGGCCGGCCCAGGGCGCTGGCGCTCGCGGCGAAGATCCGGGCCGGGGCTGCGGAACGGCTCGGGTGGGGCCGCGCCCGGTTCGAAGCCGAGAGGGCGGGTGTAGAACGCCTGCTGGACGAGGGCCGGCTGCATGAGGCGGTCGCCGCGGCCCGGGCGCTGCTCGCAATGGCGGAGGCGGCCGGCGCCTATGAGGAGTCGATCAAGGAAGCCGAAGACCTGAAGCACCCGAGGCAGGTGGCTGTGGGCAAGTTCCAGCTTGCCACAGTCCGCATGCGCCAGGAGCGCTACGCGGAGGCGTTGGCAGGCTTCGGGGAGACCCTAGTACTACTGTGTTATAAACTGAACATTTTGTGGTAGAATTGTTTCGTGGGTA
>JBBTDS010000257.1:0-26338 GCA_038060875.1 Acidobacteriota bacterium
CGTCCGGTGGTGTGGGAGGGTGGCGGGGCGCAATCCCCGTCACTCGACCCGATCGAATGTGCAACCGTACTTGTGAAATCGTGTACTAAGATAAAGTGCTGGCCCATGAAGCCTTTTATCGACAGCCGCTGGTCCCTGCTCGGCAGCCGTGCCGTGGTGCTGGAGAACCGCGCGCTGAAGGTTGTCGTCCTGCCCGAGCTGGGAGGGCGAGTCTGGAGCATCGTATACAAACCGTTCGATCGGGAGATCCTCTGGCAGAACCCTCGCGTTCCTCCGCGCCGGGTTCCGTTCGGCTCCTGCTACGACGATGTCTGGTGCGGCGGCTGGGAGGAGCTTTTTCCGAACGACGTGCCCGGCACGATCCTCGGGGAGAAGTATCCGGATCACGGCGAGGTCTGCACCATCGAGTGGGACTGGAGCGCAGTCGCAGTCGACGATTCGGCCGCGGTCTCGCTTTCGTGCCGTACGCCCATCAGCGGCTTTCGGCTCGAGAGGCGTATCACACTTCGGGCCGGCGAAGCGGCGGTGTTCACGGAGCATCGCCTGACCAACGAAGGGCTGGACACATTCCCGTTCCTGTGGAAGATGCATCCGGCTTTCCGCGTCTCCTCCGGTTGCCGGATTGATTTCCCGCCCATGACGGTCGAACTGGAACCGGCGTTCACCGCCGGCCTGACCGGCGCTCCCGCCTCTTTCCCGTGGCCGCACGCCGAAACGCCGCAAGGCCGCATCGACTTGCGCCAGGTCCCGCCGGAAGCGTCTAAGCAAGCGCTGTTCTTCTACGGAACGGGGTATGAACAGGGCTGGTGCGCCATCACCGATGTGGCGGCGCGGCTCAGTTACGGCTTGACGTTTTCCGCCTCGGTGTTTCCCTCCTGCTGGTTGTTCGCAAGCTTCGGCGGCTGGCGAGGTCATAACGTGGCCATCCTGGAACCCTCCACCACGTACCCTTTCGAAATCGAAAGAGCCATTGAGCGAGGCACGGCACGGGCGCTGGCGCCGAGGGCGTCCCTGGAAACGCAAATGGCGCTCCGCGTGGAGACCGGTCTCTCGAAGGTCGGCGGCGTGTCGGACTCCGGCGGCTTCATCGAATGATACCCGCTTGGCTGGCCTACACCCTCCTCACGGTCCTGTTCTGGGGCGTGTGGGGATTCGCATCGAAGCTCCTGGTGGACCGCGCGTCCCCGTACACGGGACAGGTGCTGTTCACCTTTGGACTCCTCGTCCCGGCCGTGGTTGTGTTGTTTTCGCCAAAGCGTTTCGCCGGTAAGCGCCGCGGGCTTGGCTTCTTCTTCGCGGTGCTCACGGGATTGCTCGGCGGCGTCGGAAACATCGCGTTCTTCGTTGCGCTTGCCGAGGGCAAGGCTTCGGTGATCGTGCCGCTGACGTCCCTGTCACCCCTGGTGACGGTCCTGGTCGGCGTTGTTGCGCTGAAGGAAAAGATGCGCTGGTTCCAGTACATCGGACTGGCGCTGGCGCTCGCCGCCATTTACCTCCTGAGCCTGTAGGATGAGCAACTGGCTGGTTCTTTCGATCTTCGCCCTGGTCTGCTGGGGCATCACCGGCAATACCCAGAAACTGAGCACGAACCACATCGGCACGCGGTTTTCATTCCTGGGATTTGCGCTGGCTTTCATTCCGATTGCGATCTTCACCGTGCTGGTGTTCCCGGTCGAAACGGCTCTCAGTTGGCACGTGCTGGCGCTGGGCATCGCCGGGGGCGTGCTGAACTCGCTGGGCGCGCTGACGAGCTTCGCGGCGTTCGGGGCGGGGGCGAAGTCGTCCGTCGCCGTGCCGATCATGTATCTCTACCCTTTGATCACGGTGGTGCTGGCGCGCGTTTTCCTCCACGAGCAGATCACCGCAGCGCACTGGGCGGGCATTCTTCTCGCCCCGGTGGCCGCCTGGCTGCTCTCAAAGGAATAGGGCGCTACCGTTCGTACCGCACCGTCACCTGCTGGACTCCCGCCTCCGCCGGGAGTTCGATCGTCTCCTTTTGTGCGTCGAATCGGGTCCACGCGGTTCCGTTTCTTTCCACTCCGGCCATCGCCTTCTGTTCCGGGTGCCGCACTCGCAGCGCTACGCGCTTCGCCGAGAATCCGGCTGGCAGCCGCACCTCCGCCCGGATGTATCCATCCGCCGTGTGCGACTCGATCCGGTAGCTCACCTTCCCGAAGAAAGTCGCGGCGTCTTCCAGTTCGATCCGCTGGCCGGTCCGAAACCACCGCCGGGGCGCTCCGGATGCGATCTTCAGCGCGTCGCCGTCCTCGCGCAGCAGGAACAAACGGAGCCATGTCAGGAACCCGGCTTCGTCAGAGGTCTTGTAGAAAGGACCTCCGCTGGTCCCGAACGACGGCGACCACTCCGTGAAGCAGTTGACGTCGGGGTAGTAGCTGGCCGCGAACGTATTGTAAAAAGCGCGCAGCGCCTGCGGGATCTCGTCGCGCGCCAGGTAGGTGAGGGGCGTGTTCACCAGGTTCGGCTGCAAGGTGATGCCACCGCGGCTGAACCAGTCGCTCTCCGGAACCGAAAACGACCAGGGCGCCATGAACAGGTTGTCTTCGTGGTCCTTCAATATCCACTCGACGGCCGGCTCGTCCGCATCGAACACGCCGCAATCGATCATAGCGAGCGCCCCGTACAGGATGTTGCGGATCCAACCCAGGTCCCGCCCGTGCATGTGAGTGCGGGAGGGCGCCACCGGCACGGACGTGCCATCCATCAATCGCGCAACCGGCGCCGCCGCCATGGACCGCAGCGCCGCCGCCCGAATGTCGCCGCGGTAGTTCGCGGCCGCAGCCTCATACCGGGCGGCCGCCGCGGGATCCGCATCGCGGAGCGCGAGCGCAAAAGCGCGGAGCCCGCGGTACGCGTAGCCGTTAACGGCATACCAGTAGAGCCATTCTTCGTTGTCTTCGAGCTGTCCCGCCGGGAGCAGGCCGTATTCCCACACTCGCCGGTTGTCTTCGTCCACCCGCATCGTCGCCTCGCGTTCCGAGACGATCCAATCGGCTGCCTTCTTCATGGCCGCGAGCTTCGCGCCCAGCCATGAGCGGTCGCGGGTGAACAGGTAGTGCTCGCTCAGCGTCCACAGCGTCCAGCCGTGATTCAGGTTGTACCCGGAGCTCGTATAATCATGATCCTTGTCTACGCGCACGCCGTGAAAAATGGCATCGGTCTGCCGGAAGCGCCCCGGGAAAGGCTTGGATCCCTGCATCGCGACGAACGGCTCTATGAACTTCGCCGCCCAGTCGTGCAGGCCGCGCATGTCCATCAGCCTGGCCTGCATGTTCGTTTCGTTGGCGAACATGTTGTACCGGAACGTGCCGCAGGGAGCCATGTACAGACCGGTGGGGACGTCGCGGTACACCGAGAGCAGAATGTGCTGGAGCGTCGCGCGGTAGAAGCGGTTCAGTGTTTCGTCGGGGACGTGCAGGCGCATTCCGGCATTCAGCGCGTCCCGCCAGTAGCCGATGACGCCGGCGCGGGCGCGGTCGTGATCGATCGAGGCGATCCGCTCCACCGTCGCGCCGTCAACCGGCGTCATGAACGGGATTCGGATCTCGAACGTAACGGAGCCTGCAGGAGGAATGCGGCCGTCCCACCGCACGGCGTCCCCGCGGTACTCCGATTCAGGCGGCAGCGGCGAGACCCGGAACGCGCCCGCGGACGGCCTGAGAGCGGCCCGAACGCGGGGCGGCCCATCTCCGTCAAGGGCCTCCAGGATACCGTTCCGCAGCCGCAGCGTCCCGGCCGGCTGCACCGAAAGCCATAGCGCGGCGTCGCGCGCCGCGGCCCCGGCGTTGGTGGCCGTGATGCGCATGAGTAACACGCTGTGCTCATCGCCGCGGTTCTTTGCGGCATCGAGAGGGGCATCGAGCAACGTGGCAAACGCCTCTTCCCGGTACTCCACCCCGCCGCTGGTCCAGGTGGTCACCGCGACCGGCACTTCGTCGTCCAATAACCATTGCCGGGCGGATCGCTCGCGCTCACGAAAATCCGGCGCGGCGCCGGTCCCGATCCGGTACGTGATCGTGTCGCCGCTCCACAGCATGCGCGCGGTTTCTTCCGCAAACAGCTTCGAGTCGCGCTTGCCGATAAAAACGTTGCCGTTGAACAGCAGCCCGTACTTCTCCCGATTGCCGGTGAACCCCAGCGGGATGTATCGGAACGGCCGCCGGTTGGTCAGCCCCAGCGCGGGGAGTTCAACGGTCGCCCGCTCCAGGGATTGTTCGGGTTGCTTCGACACGAGGCTCCGGATGTCGCGTCCCAACCGCATCCGCCCGGAAGATAGAAACGACTCGAATGTCTCTCCCGAAGCGCCGTCTCCGATAAAGACACCGGCGTCCCGCACGTAGATGCCCTTCTGGGCGATGAGATCATCGATGGCGACGCCGAATGAAACCGTGGAGGTCGATAGCCTCAGGATGGTGCGGTCGTTCGAGCCGGGCTCGTGCTCCGTGTACAGCAAGCGGATTCGCAGGCGCGAAGCATCGCGGGTCGCGCTGAGGATCGTGCCGTTATAGGCGTCGGCGGCGACCTCCGCCGGGGCCTTCCCCTCGCAGCCCGTCTCGACGACCAGGTCACGCGCATTCCACCGTGACCGGCCATACACTTCCAGCGAGGTGACCGCCGGGGGCGTTTGAGTCGCAAACCGCAGCCGCACTTTCACTGCGCGCCGGAACCGCGGCGCCCAACCGGCCACGCGCCGCGCATTCGGATTCTCTTCAGCCGCAAGCGGCGCGAAACGGAATATCAGCATTCCCGATTCGTCTTCTCGCGCGGCCCGGATCGGCATCCACTTGCCGTTGAAGGGGCTGTCGGTCAGGGTCCACCCGCCGCGCCCTTCCGGCGGCGGCCAACTGGAGACCCAGTACTCCGCCGTCACCGCATCCGCTGGCACGGGTTCGCGGAAGGATGCCCGGATCTCGGTGAATTCGCGCGGTTCGTCCCACTCGATCCCTAGATTCGAGCCCGGCGCGCCGGTTTCAGCTACGGCGCGCCAGGGCGCGTTCTTCCTGGAGTACGCGGATTCAGCATCGCCGCCCAGCCAGCCTTTGATCCTGCCGAAGGATGCCAGGTCAACCGGTGCGCCCGGCGCGGCGGGCGCGGCCATGGCCGGAAACGCCATCGCCAACGCCCAGAGGTAGTGATACCGCATGGCTTTCGTCCTCAGTGATCCGATTCAAAGCATAGGAGTCCCGGGACCTGGAGAGGCCGCTGTTTGCGGAAGACCGCTTGCTAACGCGCGCGGCTCCGTAACAGAGCCGCGACCGTGAGGGAGCGGATGCGCACGTACTTCTGACGCTATGTTCAGGCACGTCAATACTCGGCAACGATCTCCGTCTTCCCCTTCAAATCCCCCGGCAATCGGATGTCGCCCTTCACGGGATCGAAGCCGGTCCAGCGCGCGCCGTTGACGGTCACCGCTCGCATCGGCTTCTCCTCCGCGTGCCGGAACCGCACCACGATCTGCTTCGGGGCGTTGCGCGCGGGTGGTTCCAGCGTCATCGCGATTCTGCCGCCGCCCGATTTCATCTGGTAGCCGACGTTGCCGAAGTACGTGGACGCATTCTCGATCCCGATCGTCTCTCCGTCTTTCAGCCAGTAGCGCGGAATTCCCCGCCCCAGGTGCAACGCGCCGTCCAGTTCGGCCAGGAACATCAGCCGCAGCCAGTAAGCCGACTGCGACTCGTCCGAGGTCTTGAAGTGCTGGCCGCCGAGATAACCCAGCTCCGGCAAAGGATGCTCCGGAAGCAGCCGCAACCCGGGATCGAAGCCCGCGGCGAACGGGTTGAAGTAGGCGCGCACGAACTGCTTGATGTCGTCGCGGTAGAAGTACGGCAGCGGCCCGTGCAGCAGGTTGGGCTGCATGGAGAAGCCGCCGCGCGAAAACCAGAACCGGTCGAACACCGGGACCGAGTAGCCGAACCTGTCGGAGATGTACAGGTTGTCCTCGAAGTCCTTCATGATCCACTCGGCTTCGCGGCTCGCCGGGTCGAGCAGCCGGGTGATCGGCAGCATGATGGCGCCTTCCAGCGTTTCGCGCAGCCAGCCGTACGCCCTGCCCCGCGTGTACACATTGGAGGGGAACTTCGGGACGTACGCGCCGTCGCGAAGGCGCACCACCGGCGAACGGACCGCCGCTTCGCGGTAGGCGGAGAAGACGTCCCGCCGGTAGCTCTCGGCTTCTTCCGCAAGGCTCGACGCCTCGGGGTGGCCGAAATCCTTGAGCGCCGCCGCGGCGTTGTCCAGGCCCCACCACGTGAAGCTGTTGGTGGACAGCCAGAACCAGAAATCGGTGACATCCTCCAGCGACCCCGCGGGCAGCAGGCCGTACTCGGGAACGCGCTGGCCTTGCGCGTCGAGCTTCTTGGTCGCCTTACGCTCCTCCGCGATCCAGCGGCAGGCGTCCACCAGTTTCGACGCGTTGCGCTCCATCCAGGCGCGGTCCCGCGTGTACCGCCAGTGCTCGGCCAATCCCCACAGGATCCAGCCGTGGTGCTGGTTGTAGCCGCCCGCTTCGTAGCCGCCGGCTCCGTACAGCATGCCCTTGGTGGAAGCGAACATGCCCGGCAGTTTGACCGTGCCCTGGTAATGCAGGAACAGTTCCAGAGCGCGTTCGGCCTCCTTCCAACAGCCGCGCCGGTCCAGGTCGCTGATCATCATGATGGATTCGTTGCCGTAAGCGCCGTAGCTGAGCGACCCGACGCGCGCGCAGTAGCGGTCCGACCCGACTTCGCGCTCGCTGTTGATCAAAAGGTGCGTGAGCGCGGCTTTGTAGAAATCGTTGAGCCAGGGCTCCGGGGTGCGGATGCGCGAACCCGCGGCCACGCGCCGCCGCCAGAAGTTCGCGGTCTTCTCCCGCTGCGCGGCGAAGTCGAGCGCATTGAGGCGGCCGATCTCCTCTTCCGATACCGGCGTCCTGAAGGGCGCCTTGATGAAGAAGGTGTGTTCCTGGCGGCCTGCCAGTTCGATCTCGTAGGCCAGTCCCGCGCCGGCGCCGGCCAGCCGCCCCGCTCCGCGGGTGTCGATGATGTAGCGCAACGCGGGCCGCCCCTCGTACACGCCGAATACGCGGCTGCCCTCGCTGGTAAGCTCCTCCACTACCCGCGGGCTGCGTTCGCCGCGCGCCTGGGCTTCGGTGGAGAGCTTCAGCGCCGCCTTGCGCGGCTCCGGCGACTGGTTCACCACCCGGAAGCGGACCAGCGCGACCACGGGATCGTCAGCCTGCATGGGCGGCGCGGTGTCGATATCGCCGGCGAGCGTCGTGGCCAGAGCCTCCTGCTCGTAAAGCAGGTCGCCTTCGATCCAGCGTGTGGTCAGTATGGGCAGATATCCGTCCGCGCGGAACTGGTCCTGGAAGCGGGTCTCAGGCAGCCCGAAACGGAGCCGCAGGCCATTGGGCCAAAGCAGGCCGGTGTTGTTCGGCCCCTTCTTCTGCGGGTGGCTCGGCCAGGCCATCTGGAGATCGCCGTTCGGGTGCACGCGGAACCTTTGGCGCCCGCCCTCGCAGCCGAGAATGAAGTAGTACGGCTCCTTCAGCGGCATATCGGCCCACGCCCGCTTCAAGGTCTGCTCGGGATGCGCGGCAACCCGGTCGTAGATGGTCTTTGCGCCGCTCTCCTCCAGAATGTGGCGGTGCTCTTGGATAGTAATCGGGTCGCTGGCGCGGGTCACCAGGACGCCGAAATCCTTGACGTAGATGCGGTCGCCGCGCTCGGCCTCGTCTACCGCGAACGAGAACGGATTGGCGGCGCTGCGCACCGTGACGATAGTGCGGTCCGTGTCGGCGTCTTCGGGGTTGAACGCGTAGCGGACGGCCGCGCGCAGCGCGCACCCGCCCGGCGCGGGCGCCGCGGTCTTGCTCACCAGGGAGCCGTTATAGATCTCGAGCGGGTCATCGCAGGCTGTGCGCTTCTCGAAGCGGATCACCAGGTTGGAAGTTTGCCACGTGGCGTCGCTGAACGTACGCAGCTCCGGCGCTTTCGCCGCGGACGGCAGCGAGACGCGAAGCTTGAGCGTGGCGCGGTACGTGGGGCCGCGCTGCTGCAAGTTCGAGAACTCTTTTTCGTGGGACGGCGCGAACGTGAACACCACCGTCCTCCCGGCAGACCTGGCGCGCACGTCGGCGGTCTTCCACTCGCCGTTGTACCAGTCGTCCATGGCGGCCCAGCCCACGCCGCCGGCGCCTTGCTCCACGTAACGCCGGATGGCGCGGCCATCCCACACGCGGCGCCAGTACTCCACCTTCATCTTCTCCGGAGGCGGCGGGGCGGCGCCTTCCGGAAACACGACTTCCACGCGCGCAATGCGCCTCATCTCGCCCCACTCCACGCCAACCGAGTCCGGCGACGCGATCTTTTTCCCGAAAGGCGCCACGTCGACGTTTGCCGCGGGCGCCGGCAGCGCGGCCAGCGCGGCCGCGAATACCAGTAGCGATTTCATAGGATTGCTCGTCAGTTGCGGTTCAAATAGGCGATGGCCGATGTGTAACGGCCGTCCAGATTCACCCGCAGGCCCTCGCCCATGAGGCTCTCGCCGGTGCGGGTGAACGCTTCCGGGGTGTCCTCGAAGGTCACCCGGTAGGATGCCCGGGCATCCAGACCTCTCAGATAAAGCGTATGGGACCGGTCCGGGCTGTCCGGTCGGAACACAAAGACCACCCCGCGGCCCGTGACGGGATCGAAGTACTCCATGCCGTCCCAGTGCCATCCATCCGGGCGCGGAAGGATATGGTACACGTTACCGTCGCGCAGGATGGACCGGATCCTCTTATAAGCGGCGATGTCCTTCTTGCACGCTTCCACTTTTTCGCCCGGCCAACGGGTAGTGTCCGCCGAGAGCGACCAGTAGCCCATCATGTAACTGCGGAACTGGTAGTGGTACGAGACGCCTTCGGCCTCCTTCATGTAGCCCTCGCCGTAACGCGCCGGGAACGGGAAGGTGGCGCCGTAAATCGCCTGCCGGTTGCCCAGGGGATCGTACAGATCGGTCAGCGAAAACAGGTGAAAACGCTGCAAAACGCCGAAATCCAGGATGTTGCCGCCGCCCATGCAGTTCTCCAGCAGCAGGTCCGGGTGTTTCCGCAGCAGGTCTTCGTGCAGGCGGTAATACGTCAGGGTCTGCTCGTAGGTGCCCGCATTCGGGCTGTGGCCGTGGAAATCCCGTCGGCAGGTTTGCAGGATGGACTGGTCGTGTTCCAGGTAGTCGAGTTGGAATCCCGAGACCGCCTTTTCGAGCACCTGGGCCATGTGCTCGCGCGCCGGCCCATAACCGAGGCACATGGTCAGCCCGGCGTAGGAAGGCGGGTCCCAGTTGAGCGGCATGGCCGCGGTGAGCCATTCCGGACGCTTGCGGGCCAGCGCGCGGCCGGCCTGCGTGAACGCCACCCACAGGCCGAATTTCAGTCCTGCTTCGCGGGCCGCGTTCCGGATGGGCAGCAGGCCCCGCGGGAGGCGAGCCGGGTCGGGCTCCCACTCGGCCGCCGCCGGGTGCCACCCCGCGTCGATGTGGAACAGTTCGCAGCCGAGCAGTTTGGCCATGCGGACGTGCTCCAGCATGTTCTGTTCGGTGACGTTCATGCCTACCGCGGTCCACGTGTTGTAGTTGACCAGCGGCAGCGCGACGCTTGATCGCGGCGCCAGCCAGCGCTCGATCCAGCGGTGCAGGGCGTTCGCGCCGTCATCCAGCCCTCCCTCGTACGGGCCGAGGAAAGCCATCGGGGCGGGCCTGATCTGGCCGGGTTGCACGGAAACCGACAACTGCGCCGGGTCGAGCCCGCCGGTGATGCGGAACGCGTCCGATTCCGGGCGCAGCAGGATGGAGCCGAATGCGGAGAAAGCCCAGCCGCCGTACACGCCGCCGGCATCGCCGGGCCGCTGGATGGAGAACCAGGGCACGAACTCCTCCACGTCGTTGTCGCGCACCGGCCCGCTCTTGATGAGATACCCTCCCATGGGCTTAGCTTCGAGTTGCAGCACGTTCGTACGCGTGGTTCCCTTGCGGACCGAGTAGATGGTCGCATTCTCCAGCGGCGCCTTGGCCAGGTTCCAGTTGAAGCTGTCGAACCGGTCGAGAAAAAGCGTCCACCGTCCCGTGTTCTTCACCTCGTACCAGACCTCGAGCGGCGCGGCGCCCGGCCGGCAGCGCAGGTGCACGGTCACTGCGAGCCGCGGTTCGGATCTGGCGCCGAGACGCACTTCAAGATGCGAGCCTTCACGGCTGCCGGCGCTTGCGGCCAGCAGTTCCCAAGGCCCGACGCCATCGAAGTCGTACTCCTTCTTCTCCAGGACGCCATAAGCCGGCGGCGGATTGGCGCCGTTCGGGCCTTGCGCCTGGCGTTCCAGCCGCACGCGGAAGTGGAACAGGCGCGAGGGAGATTTCGCGTCCGCAAAACGCACGCCGGAGCGGGAACTCAGCGACGTGAGCAGCAACGCGCCGCCGGGCGTGAACTCCACGCGCGCGGCGAGCGCGTCGTTTTCAAGCATCCAGGCGTTCTCGGCGCTCCATGCCAGGAGCGGAGCCAGAAGGAGGAGGGCGGGTTTCATGGTTTCTGAGGGCGGGCGATACCGCCCGCCCCACGCGCGGCCGCGTCTAGAAGAGGAACTTGAACCCGAGCTGAATCGCGCGCCCGCTGCTCTTCTCGTCGGTAATGGTGCCGAATGCCGAGCTGGTCGGGGTCATGTTGGGGTTGACGAACTGCACGTGGTTCAGCGCGTTGATGGCTTCGGCGCGGAACTGAACGGACTTGGATTCCGTGATCCTGGTGTTCTTGATAAGGGAAAGGTTCCACTGGTTGATCCCGTCGCCGCGCACGCCGTTGAAGCGCGAGTTGAGGGTGCGAAGGTTGAAGGAAAGCGCTCGGGCGGACCGGCGCTCGAAACCGGCGTCGGTATTGACCCATCGTTCGGCCGTGCGCTGGCTCTTGGGCAGCGGGACCTGCTTGATGTCGCCGAAGAAGATGGCGTTGCCAAACCCCAGCGCCTGGCCGCTCTGGCCGGTGTAAACTCCTTGCACCTGCCATCCGCTGATGATATGGCCCCCGACGCCCCGGGCCGATCCCAGGAAAGGCCTGCCCTTGCCGAAAGGCAGCTCGTAGATGGCGCTCACCGAGAAACGCTGCGGGAAGTCCTGTCCCGAAATCACGCGCTCCGGATAAGGATCCGATCCGTTCAGGTAGCCGATGGCCTCCATCATCTTCGACCACGTGTAACTGCTCTGGAACGTGAGGCCGTTGGCGAACCGCCGCTCCACCTTGAGCTGCAGGGAGTGGTACCAGGAGAAGCCCTGGTAATTCGTGCCGGACAAGCCCGTGAAGTGCGGATATGGGGTGACCAGGCCGGCCCGGTCCAGGGTGGTGCCCGAGAGTCCCGTGCCGGGCAGCAGAGGATAGAACGGGTTCGGGAAGCGCTGGGTCATGTGGTCGATCCAGGGCTGGTCCCGCACCGGGGAGGTGCTAAGGTAATTCAGCGGCGTGGAGTTCAGGTTGCGGCCGATCTCGAGGTGCGTGCCCCGGTTGCCGACGTAAGCCAGGTCCACCAGGATGCGGCCCGGCGTCTCCCGCTGCACGCTGACCTGCCAGCGCTGCATGTAGGGCGGCAATTGGTCGGGCGTGAAGTAGCTGATGCTCCGTCCCAGGAAGGTGCTGAGGCCGAGACTCGAGCCTGGCGGGTCCAGCAACCCGTCGGGGAACGGGTTCGCGAGACTCCTCAGGCGGAACGTCAGCCCGTTGTCGAGCGACGAGACCACGCTGGTGTTCTGGCTGAAGCCGCTCTGGTTCGGGCCTCCACGCTGCACGCCCAGGTAGCCATAGAAGGTGCCGTAGCCGGCGCGCACCACGGTTTTCGGCGTGACGTTCCACGCGAGCCCGATTCGCGGCATCCACATGGACCCGAGAGTCCGGTAGAGCTCGCGCGGGTTGCCACCCACTCCGGCGAACAGGTAGCCGCCCGCCAGGTTGAACCGCTCCACCGGGAGTTCGGGAAGCGGGCTCCTGGCGTAATTGGCTTTCACCTGCGCCTCGAGAGGGCTGCGGGCGCTGAAATCGTACTGGTTGATGCCGCGGTTGAAACGCTCCGTCATGGGGCCTTCGTGCTCCCAACGGAGACCGAAAGTGAGGGTCAGCGTGCGGGTGACTTTCCAGTCGTCCTGCACGTACAGCGCCCCGTTCAGGTTCTGCGCGGCGAAGCTGGCGTTCCGGTCGATGTTGCCGCCGGTGGGGATGCCCAGCAGGAAGCTGGCCAGCCCCTGGCCGATCGGCGCCGCGGGCGAATTGTCCAGGGGACCCCTGGTGAAGGCGTTGCCGAAGTCCAGCCGCGGCACGCCCTGGCCGAACGAGTACCGCGTGTAACGGTAGGCGCGGTAGGCGCCGCCGAACTTGAGGTTGTGCGCGCCGCGCATGGCGTTGAAGGCCACCGTGAGGTCGTGGACGTCGCTGGAGTTCTTGCTGGGATTGTTGCAGCCCAGACTGGCGAAATCGCTGAAGGTGAAGCACGGGAACACGAACGCCTGCGGGTCGATCCGCGAGATCAGGGCCTGGTCGAAACCAACCTGGGTGGGGTTGAAACCGGCGCTCTTCGGCTGCGTGTCCTCGCGGAAGCGCGTGATCCCGTACCGCACGTCGAGCACCAGGCTCGGGCTGAAGGTGTGTACGTCGTCTATGGTCACTCCGCGGTTGTAACGCAGCAGGTTGTTGCCCGAAGCCTCGTTCTTCCACGCGTCCCGGTAGTTCTTCTCGATGTTCTTGCTGACGCCGAGGCGCCCATAGAGCCGGTTACTGTTCGACACGCTGTGGTCGATGCGGGCCACGTGCGAGTAGTACAGGTTGGGATCGGGTTGCGCCGGGTCGGGGAAGTTGTCCGCCCCGTCGGCCGTACCCGCCGTTCGCGGCGCGCCCCAATACTTGGTCAGCGGCTGCGTGAAGGAACTGAAGCGGGACGACGGGATGACATTTCCCGCGAACGGATCGCGCTGCACGCGCCCGTTGGGCAGAAGCCGCGCCGTCGCCGGGTCGTAGACCTGGTACTCCGGCCCCACCTTCAGCAGGGCCGAGAAGTTGCCGCTCAGCTCCTCGGGCGTGGGGACGGTGTAGGTTATCGGCCACGGCGGGCTGTCGTGGTGGCCCTCGTACCCGTACGAATAAAACGTCTTCTCCCGGCCGTTATACAGCTTGGGGATGTACACGGGGCCGGTGTTGCTGCCGCCCCAGCGGTTGTAGCTGAAATCCACTTTCGGCAGGCCCGCGCGGTTGGCGAACCACTGGTTGGCGTTCATCTCCGGCGCGATCTTGAAGTAGTACGCGGTGCCGTGGAAGTCGCGGCTGCCCGGCTTGACGCTCATGTTGATCACCGCGCCGGAGGTGAACCCGACGCTGGCGTCGTAGCTCGCGGTCTGCACCTTCAACTCCTCAACCAGGTCGGCCGGCGGAGTGTAGGCGACGGTGCGGCGTCCGCTTCCCGCTCCGCCCAGGTTCGTGGTGTTCGAAACCCCGTCCAACGTGACCTCGTGCGTGTTCGAGCCGGAACCGTCGATCTGGAAGGACGTCGTCCAGCCGTTGTCGAACACGCGGCCGCCCCACAACCCCAGGTCGGCGGTGCGCGCCTGCGCCAGGCCGGGCGTGAGTTCCAGCACGGCCATCGGGTTGCCGTGCAACAGCGGCAACTCGGAGATGCGCCGGTGGTCCACCACCTGGCCCATGGAGGCGGTCGCGGTCTGGAGCAGGGGCGTCTCTCCGACCACCTCGATGCGCTCGGTGGCGGCCCCCACCTCCAGGGTGAGATTCAGCTCCACGCGGTCGTTGATGCGGATCTCGATCCCCTGCCGGGCGAGCGTCTTGAATCCGCTGGCCTGCGCCGTGACGTTGTACATCCCGGGCAGCAGGTACAGCAACTGGTAGATACCTTCTTCGTTGGTCACCGTTTTGACGGCCACGCCGGTTTGCGCGTGCACCGCTTCGACGTTGGCGCCAGGCATGACTGCCCCGGACGGGTCTGTGACCCGGCCCAGCAGGCTGCCGCGTGTCTCCTGGGCGGCCAGGGGCCACACTGCCGCCAGGGCGGCAACAACTGTAAACAACCCCAATCGTCGCATTCCACTCCTCCCAAAGACTGATGCTCAAATCATAGTGCCCGCCGCACGCCCTTGTCAAGCGGCTCGGGTCCCGGTATAGTTGCCGGGTGGGGGACCACCATGCGTGTAACGACTTCTTTCGCGTTTCTCATTGCAGCTATGAGCTGCTCCGCCGCCAGGCTGGACATTGCGCCGTTCGCGCGTCCCTGCTGCTCCGAGGACGTGCACAAACTGCAAACCACCTTCGACTACAAGAACCCGCGGGGGCTCGTCCGCGCGCCCGATGGCCGCGGCGTCTACGGCCTGCAATGGGCGGAGGAGCGCGACCTGTTCGAGGTCGCGGTGCGCTTCAAAACCGCCTACGATGCGCAAAAAGCGTCCCTGGAGTACTGGTTCCAGCACTGGCCGTACGACCCGCCCCGCATGCCCACCATCGAAGATCCCGTCGATGACCCGTGGCAGGGGCAGTGGGTCCGCGCGGCAACGGAAACGACGTGCCAGGGACGGGCCTGCCGCTTCACCTTTCTTCCCCTCAAGGCCGCCGAGAACCGCCGCGCCGCGAACCTGCCGGACGTACGCTACCGGCGCGCCATGCGGTTCCGGCTCGTGTTTCCCCAGGGCGACGTGCCCGCCCTCGAATCCGTGGAGGTCTTCAGCGAATCCGAGGTGACGCGCACGGAATTGCGCGTGCTCCTGAATATCGGCCGCAAGCCCGGCGAGGGCCCGGCGGCGAAACCCGAGTTCCGCGCCTACAACGGGTGGGTGCGCGAGGTGAAGCCCATCGACGGGGGCGCCGTGATCGCCGTGGACACCGCCGACCCCCGCCCCGCCGGCTCCAACGACGTCACCGTGGTTCAGGTCGTTAACGGCGCGGAGTCGTTCTCCTTCTCCCCCGCCGACGCGGCCAAAAGCCCGATGTACGTGCCCGACTACCACGCCTACATCACCGCTGCGTCCGACGAGCGGCCTTTCTCGCCGGAAATCGTGAAACGCGGCGCGCGGATTCGCGAGCGCCTCGCCAGAGAGCCGGAGCAGACCTACGAGCGAGCCAGCCGCGAGATCCCCGCCCTCGACCCGGTCGAGCGCCAGGGCGACCGGCTCTACCTGCCGCTCGCCGCCGACGCGAGCTGGCAGAAGTTTGCCTTCGAGTGGGGCGGCAACGTCATGATCAGCAAGCGCGGCACCAAAGCCTATGGCCGCGAACTCGAACGCCTCACCTGGACCGACGACCGCATTCGCTGGATGATTGGCGCCGGCGACCCGCCCGAATTCCGGCAGCGCTCGCAGGACTCCACCCTCTCGGTCCTCGAAGACCATCTCCCGGTCGCCACCGCGCGCTGGAAGAGCGGCAACATCGAGTACGAGGAAGAGGCCTTCGCCACGCTGCTCTCCGGCCCGCT
Organism: Acidobacteriota bacterium; assembly: GCA_038060875.1. GTDB lineage: Bacteria > Acidobacteriota > Terriglobia > Bryobacterales > Bryobacteraceae > JBBTDS01. The sequence continues at coordinate 15,471 of JBBTDS010000257.1, forward strand.
TTCCTCCGAAGACACGGCCCGCAGCGAGCAGACCCCGGCGGTGTTGATGATCCGCCTCCGCGCCGCGAATCGGGGCGCGTCGGAGGAGACCGCGCACCTCTCGCTCGGCATGGCCTCGCAGGAGGCGCTGTCGCTGGAGGGATCGCTGCTCACCGCCGGCGGGGGCCGCTCGGTGCGCGCGCACGTGCGCCTGTTCCCCGGGTCCCAGCCGGCCGTCTCCGGCCCGGCGCTCCGCGCCGCCACAGAGCTGGCGCCGGGGAGCGACGCCGTCGCGTACATCTCGCTGCCATTCATCCCGGGCTTGAGCGCGGAGGAGCGCGCCGCGCTCGCCAGGCTCGATTACGCCGCCGAACGCGCCCGCGTGGTGGAATACTGGCGCAGTGTGACCGCCGAAGGCGTCCCCTTCCAGGTCCCCGAGACCCGCTTCAACGTGTTCGCGAAAGGATTGATCGCGCGCATCCGCATCTCCGCCACCAAGGACCCCAAGAGCGGGCTCTACATGGTCCCGGCCGCCAGCTACAACTACAAGGTGTACGCCAACGAGGCCGCGTTCCAGTCGCAGTTGCTCGATGTCAGCGGTTACCACGACCTCTCGCGCCGCTACCTGCGGACCCTGGTCGAACTGCAGGGATCCAAGCCCTTCCGCGGCTCCTATACCGACCAGAAGGCCGTGTATCACGGCGCGCGCGTCGATGAAGAGTACGACTACACCGCCAGCAACTACAACCTGGACCACGGAACGGTGCTGTGGACTCTCATCGAGCACTACTGGATCACCCGCGATAAGGACTGGCTCAAGAGCGTCGCCCCGAGCATGAAACGCGCCGCCGATTGGATCGTCACCCAGCGGGAATTGACCAAAGTCATGGCGGATGGCCGTCCGTGCCCCGAATACGGACTGCTCCCCGGCGGCCACCTGGAAGATAACAGCGACTGGGGCCACTGGTTCTCCGTGAATGCCTACGCCAGCCTGGGCATGTCGGTCATGGCCAAGGCGCTGGCGGAAACCGGCGACCCCGACGCCGCGCGCTACCAGAAAGAAGCCGCCCTCTACCGCGCGGACCTGCGCCGCGCCGTCGAGCGCGCCGCCGCCGCGGCGCCCGTGGTCCGCTTTCGCGACAATACCTGGGCGCCTTACGTTCCCACGCGCGTGCACCAGCGCATCCGCCTCTTCGGCCCGCTCCGGGTGGCATACTACTCGCGCTATCCGCAGAAGGTGCTGCCCACCTACCGGCTGTCCGCCACCCGCGAGTTGCTCTACGGCCCCCTGATCCTGATCGACACCGGCGTGTTCGACGCCAACGAGCCGCTGGCGCGCTGGGTCATCGACGACTGGGAGGACAACCTTACCATGTCCGAGCCCCTCGGGCTGCACGTCCACGGCTGGGTGGACGAAGACCTCTGGTTCAGCCGCGGCGGCATGGTGTTCCAGGCCAACCTGCAAAACCCCATTCGCGCCTATCTGCGCCGCGGCGAGGCGCGCGCGGCCATTCGCAACCTCTACAACGATTTTGTTTCCTGCTACTATCCCGCAGTAAACGTCTTCACCGAGGAGTACCGGCAATGGAAGTCGCCGAGCGGACCGTTCTACAAGATCCCCGATGAGGCCAAGTTCGTGCACCGTCTGCGCGACCTGCTGGTCACCGAGTACAACAACGACCTGTACCTCGCGGTCGCCGCTCCCGAGCGATGGCTCGCCCCGGGCGAGGAGATCGTGCTCCGCTCCGCGCCCACCCACTTCGGGCCGGTAAGCTACCGGCTGCGCGGGGGCGAGGGCGAGGTGCGGGCCACCGTCGAGCTTCCCCAGCGAACGCCGTACCGGAACGCGTGGCTCACCGTGCGCGTCCCCGGCGGCAAAAAGATCGCGTCCGTCTCCATCGGCGGCAAACCCTGGAGCGGCGTGGACCCGGCGCGCTCGCGCATTCGCCTGCCCAAGTCGAAGACGCCGCTCGAGATCGTGGTCAAGACGAGGTAGCCCGCATGACTCGCAGAACCTTTCATCAACTCATGACCGCCGCGGCCGGAGCCGCGCAGCCGCCGCGCAACGCCGCGACCCGCGCCGTCGTGCAATTCGATTCCGCCGCCCGCACCTTCACGGTCGGCAACAGCCGCTTTCAACAGCGGCTGCAACTCACCGCCGCCGGCGGCCTCGAGCTGCGGTTCTTCGGCCGCACCGGCGGGCGCAACTGGGCCGCTCCGCGCAGCCGCTGGGGCACGGGCTTTCACAGCCGAGCCGCGGCGCCTCCGGGCCGGCGAGGCGCTCCCGCCATGGTCTTCGGCCTCTCCGATCCCTCGTTGGTCCGGTTCGCGGGCCACGAGATCGAAGACGGAGAGCTTCGTCTGCGCTTTGAAGAGCCCGGGCGCAAGCTCGAATACGTGCTGCACATGCGCGGCTTCGCCGAAGCCGACCTCGTCGAGCAGTGGCTCGAGGTGCGCAACCGCGGCACGGAGACTCTCGTTGGACTGGACCGGTTCGATCCCCTGCTGCTCCCGCTGGCCCTGCGTCCCTCCGAGCCGTGCGCGCTGCACTACGTCCAGGGGGAGCGCGGCATCTGGAACCGGGGCGGGGAGAATATCCAGCCCTACGCTCCGTACCACTTCTGCCGCACCGATCTCCCCCCGGACAACAACTTCCTGCTCGCCAGCCGGGCGGACCCGGTCGGGCGGCGCCGCCCGACCGCCCCCGCCGAGTTCCTGAACTGGTTCTCCGCCGATCTCGGCGGCGGCGCGGGCGTGTTCGGCGGCATCGAGTGGTCCGGGCTGTGGCTGTTCCACTTCGCGCGCACCCGCAACGAGCTGGTCATTCAGGGCGGCGCCGACGGCTCCCGGCGCGATCTCGCTCCCGGCGCGTCCATCGTTTCTCCCCGCGTGTTCGTCGGCTGCTACCAGGGCGGCGTGGATGCCGGCGTGCACGAGATGCACCGCTACCTTCGCGCGCACGTGATGCCGCCCTCCCCCGACGGCAACTTCCCCTGGACCTGCTACAACACCTGGTACAACTGGAACATCGAGCTGGACGACCGGGCGCTGCGCGAAGAAGCCAGGCTGGCCGCCTCGCTCGGCCTGGAGTGCTACTACCTCGATGCCGGCTGGTACGCGGGGTCTCCCAAGACCCGCGCCAGTTTCGGCATCGGGCTGGGCGCCTGGACCGAGAACCGCGAAAAATTCCCCTCCGGCATCGCCGATTTCGCCGCCTACATCCACTCGCTGGGGATGAAATTCGGCGTCTGGGTGGAACCCGAACGCGTGGATTCGTCGCTCGTCGATAAGCCCGGCGGAGCGCTGCGCAGCTCGTGGCTGGCGGGGGCGGGCGTTCCCGAATCGGCCGGCCGCGAGGACGCCACCCGGCTCCTGTGCTATGGCAATCCCGAGGTGGTGGCCTGGGCCAGGCAAACGCTCAGCCGCGTGATTTCCGAGTACAAGGTGGACTGGCTGAAGTGGGACCACAACTTCTACTTCGTGTGCACCCGCGACGACCACGGCCACCAGCGCGGCGACGGCAACTACGCCCACATCCAGGGCGTGTACGAGGTGATGGCCCATCTCCGCCGCGAGTTCCCGAAGCTCGCGCTGGAAAACTGCGCCAGCGGCGGGTACCGCAACGACCTCGGCATTATCCGTTACGCCAACACATCCTGGAACAGCGACGCCACCTCGCCCGGGCACCGCGTGCGCTACCAGACCACCGGCGCCAGCTACGTGCTCCCGGCGCAGTATCAGAATTCCTGGTTCGTGAAGAACCCCGAGGAGCCGGTCTCCGAGAATACTCCACCCGCCCTGTTGGACTACTACTTTCGCAGCCGCATGATCGGCGCGTTCGGCATCTCCGACCGGCTGGCGGACTGGCCCGCAAACATGCTCGAGGCCGCCAAACGCGCCATCGCCGCCGTGAAGCGCATGCGGCCCGCGCTCGCCGGCGACGTGTACCACCTGCTGCCGCAGGCTTCGCTCTTCATTCCGCCCCTGGCGCCACCCACCGAATGGGAAGCCATCGAGTACTTCAACCCAGCCGAGCAGCGCGGCGTGGTCCTGTGTTTCCGGGCCGCCGCGGAGGCGGCGCGGCTGGTGCTGCCCGTGCGCGGGCTGGCCGGCGACTCCCGCTACCGGGTCACGTGGAACGACGCGGGCCGTTCCGAAACCAGATCGGGCGCGGAGTGGAACACCGCCGGCGCGGCCGTCGCCCTTTCCGAAAGATTCACATCCGAGATCCTTTGGATCGAGAGGGCCTGAACCATGTTCCGAATCGCGTGTATGCTCGCGGCGGCGTGCATTACCTGCGCCGGCCAGACCAAGTCGGCAACGCCGGGGGCGCGGGAAATCGTCACCATCTCTTCCGGCTGGCGCTTCCAGATAGACGTCACCCGCCTGGGCGAGCAAGAGAGCTGGTACCGCAACGACTTCGACCGCTCCGCGTGGTCCGGGGTTGCCGTGCCCAAGGCCTGGGACCTGTTCGATGAAGCCCTCTGGGGGTACGAAGGCGTTGGCTGGTATTCCACGACCCTGCCCGCCGCGCTCGCTCGCAAGGACAAGGTCCAGCGGCTCAAGTTCGGCCGCGTCAACTACCACACCAAAGCCTGGCTGAACGGTGAACTCCTGGGCGAGAACGACATCGGCTACATGCCTTTCGAGTTCGATGTCACCGGCAAGCTGCGCAGCGACGGCGCCAATCACCTGGTCTTGCTCGTGGACAACAAAGCGCGCCTGAGCTGGCTGCCCGGCGCCAAGCAGATCGAGTGGATCCAGTACGGCGGGATCCTGGAGCCGGTCACCCTGGAGAGCAGCGCAAAGACCTACATCTCCCACCTCGCCATCAACGCCGTTCCGGAAGGCCAGGGGGCGTCCATCGCCTGCGCCGTCGAGATCACATCCAGCGAAACCGCCGGTCGCGATGTCGTGCTGCGCGTCGGCGTCGCGGGCCGGCCGCAGTCGGCGAAAAGCGTGAAGCTGCGCGCCGCACCCGGCAAGACCGTCGAGACCGTCGCCCTCACGCTGCCCCAGGCGAACCCGTGGTCGCCGGAGACGCCTTCTTTATACAGGCTCACCGCGGCGCTCGACTCCGGCGGAACCATCGATACCGTCTCATCCCGCTTCGGCGTGAGAAAAATCGAAACGCGCGGGCGGGAAATCCTGCTCAACGGCCGGCGCTTCCGCGCCAGGGGCGTCAACCGCTACGACGAGTATGGCAAGTACGGTCCCGCACCGCCCCGCGAGCTGCTCATCGCCGACCTCCGCCGCATGAAAGACGCGGGCGTCAACTTCGTGCGCGTGCACTACCCGCAGTCGCCGGAAATCCTCTCGCTCTACGACGAGATGGGCTTCGTCATGAGCGAGGAAGTCGTCCTGAACTGGTGGGGCAACAACTTTTCCGGAAAGGGCGAGGAGGTGCAGAGCGAGGACATCCTGCGCCAGCAGGCCATGCCGCTGCTCGAACGCATGATCCGGAGGGACAGGAACCACCCTTGCGTGATCATCTGGAGCATGTGCAACGAATCGCAGACCTCGAACGAGGTGGGTATCAGCGTCATGCGCAAACTCCTGCGGCGCGCCAAGGAACTCGACCCAACCCGGCTGGCCACCTTCGTGATCTCGCCCCAGGAAGCCAAAGCGCACCGCGCCTACGAGGACGCCGACCTGCTGGCCGTCAACGTTTACCACGGGCAGTTCGGGCCCAATACCGCCAGCCACATCGGCCAGTTCGAGGAGCTCGTCACCCGGCCCAGCGAGGCCTACATCAGGCGGCAGCTCGATGCCTTCCCCGGCAAGCCCGTGCTGATCACCGAATTCGGCACCCGCGGAGTGCCCGGCCTGCGCGGTGATGCGCCCTACACCGAAGACTTCCAGGCCGCGTTCATCAAGGCCGTCTGGAAAGCCATCACCAACTGCGAGGAGGCCTCCGGCGGCGTGTTGTGGTCCTGGGCGGACTACTATCACCGCCGGGAGTTGATCCAGTACGCCGTCTTCGGGCCCTACGGAGTGGTCACCGTAGACCGCCGGCCCAAGGCCGCGCTCAAATCACTGGCCGCGATGTACGGCGGCAAAGTGCTGGAAGCCGGCCGGTAGCCCGCCCCTCACTTCACTATTGCGGCCGACACCAGTTCCAGCGTGCGCAGGGTGGCGTTCTCCGCCGTCACCGACGCTTTCCAGTTTTCGCGCGCGCCGTCGTACGGCGGCGCCGGCAGCCCCGTGTCCTGCTCCGAATACTGGCCGTCGCGGCCGCCGATCTTCCAGACCACCATGTCGAGAGAGGGGATCACGTAGATGGCGTACCCGCCGGAGCCCTGCTTCCAGTACGCGTCGCGCGGGGTCGCCGGCGCCGCGGCGTCCGAGTTCAGCTCGGTTTGCAGGCTGTAGGCGAAATGGGGATTATACGGCGAGGGCCTGGCGCACTTGCGCACGTAATCGGCCGGCACGATCTGGCGGCCGGCCCATTCGCCGTCGTGCAACAGCAGGTACCCCGCGCGCAGCATGTCGGTCGCGCGCAGGGCGATGCCGCCCCCTCCCGGCGTGTGCTTCATCCCAGTCTGGCGGTAGCCAAAGCCCCAACGTCCCCACCCGAGCGGTTTCGCCAGGCGGCTTTCGAGATACTGCTGCATCTCCATGCCGGTGAGGTGGCGGACGATGATGGAGACGATGTGCGGGGCGGTCGTCGCGTACGAGTAGCCCTCCCCCGGCTTGCACCACAGCGTCTCGCCATAGGCATTCTCGTCGAACATGGCCTTGGCGCCGTCCAGTCCCGGCGGGTTCAGCGGAACCGGCTTCCCGCGCACCGAACCCGGCGTGTTCCCTCGCAGCCCCGCCGTCATGGCCAGCAACTGGCCCAGCTTGATCTCGGCCTTCAACGGATCGTTCGGCGGGAAGGCTTCGGCCGGCAGATAGCGCCGCGTGTACACTTTCTGGTCGAGGCCGTCTGGAAACAGCTCGGGCCGCTCGCTCATGAGGATCCCCATGGCGATGCTGGTAAACAGTTTCCCGCACGAGGCCGAGTTCGGCGTAGCCTCGCGGCAGGCGCGGCCGAAATAGCGTTCGTAGGCCAGCCACCCGCGCCGGACCACCAGCAGGCCGCCGTGCTTGCTGGACGCTTTGATGTACTCGAACGCTTCATCAAGCTTGCCGGCGTCCAGGCCCGCGGTCGCGCGGATCTCCGAAGGGTCGCGCAATGCGCGCCAGCCGCCCTGGGCGTCAGGGGCGGGGAAGTACTGCGCCGCTGCCGTGACGGCCACAGCGAGATACGCAAATGCCTTGCGCATAGTTGCTACTCCTCTCCGCGCGCAATCACGCGCCCGTCCGGTTCAATGCGCTCGACTCCGCCGATGCCGGCGTACGCGATCGCGAGCACATCGGCTTCAACTGCCTCACCCGGCGAGAGCGTTCCGCACCGGCCGTCTTGGATCGCCTTGGCCAGGTCGTTCGGATACCCGTTCGAGACCTCGACGATCAGCGTGTACAATCCCCGCCAGCCGCCCAGCGCCCGGAACAGCCAGAGGTGCGGGAAGACGCTCGGCGGGAACGTCATCCCCAAGCCGATCCGCCTCTCGCCATCGGTCACGGCGTACCAGCCCTCGCCAACGTCGGGAAGATAATGGTGGTCGGCAGCCGCGTCCGATGCCGGGGGCACGCGGCGCAAATCGACCCGCCTGCCCGCGCGGTCGTGCGCATACGGCCAACAGTACTCGAGCCCGGCCTCGAGCTGCTCGTTCATCCAGCGCTCGAGGAAGCCCCGCCGCGCGGGCAAATCGAGTCGGCTTGCCGGGCTCACGGAAAGGGCCGGATGGATGTTCCACAGAAACCGAACCGGCCTGGGACCCTGGTTCTGGTAGCGGTAGCTCACGCGGAGCATCGACTCGCCCCGGCGCAACGAGACCCGCTTCTCGAACCGGGTCGGCAGAACCCGGCCTGGCGTGACAAACGCAAGCGTCACTTCCGCGGCGGATTGGCCGGCCACCCGCCATTCGCTCGCTTGCGACCAGACCTCGCCGTGGTCCGGAATTACGTCGCCGTTCGGCAATGGGAACGGTAGGTCGTTGGGTACGAGTTCGTCCCAGCCGCCGGACCAGTTGTCGTCGAACCTGGCCCCGTAGTGAACTCGCGCCGGCGCCAGGCGCGGGTTCCGCCATAGCAGGTTCGTCCCCGAAAGCTTGTGCACGAAGCTGAAGATCTTGGCGCCAAGTTCCGGCAGGATTTCTACGGAAATGCGATCGTTTTCCAGCCGGAGCCATTCCAGGCCGTGTTCCACTCGCGTGCTCAGCGCGCAGGCTTCCATTCAGGGCTACGGTATCACGTACGTTGTGCGGCGCGGGCTTGCGGTTGTACAGTGTGCAGGGGACGACCTGTGCGCAAAGTGCTGTGGCGTGGAACGGGGGAGTTGGAATTCGTGGAGGACGGCGCGGACCGGCCGCCGGTACGAAAGCCGGACGACGTCCGCATTCGCGTGACCGCGGCGGGGGTGTGCGGCACCGACGTTCACATCGTGCAGGGCAGGGTGCGGTTCGTCGATCCGCCGCTCGTCTTGGGGCACGAGTTCGCCGGAGTGGTTGAGGAGTGCGGGCCGGCCGTCACCCGGATTCGGCCGGGAGATCGCGTCAAGTGCGATTCGGTTTGCGGCTGCGGCGCGTGCGCGTGGTGCGCGGCGGGCGCGACCCAGTTTTGCGCGTCCGGGTCGGAGTTCGGCATTACGCGCGACGGCGGCTGGGCCGACTGGGTGGTCGCGCCCGAGCGCAACCTCCACGCGCTGCCCGATGCCATCCCAGACGAGGTGGCCGCGATCATGGACGTCGAGGTGTTCGGCGCCTTGCGGAAGCCAGGCATCTGTCCCGGTGATACGGTCGCTGTATTCGGGCCCGGGCCCGCCGGGCTTATCGCGCTCCAGGCGGCGCGCGCCATGGGAGCGGGCACAGTCATTCTGTGCGGCACGCGTCCGGAGCGGCTGCAAGTGGGCGCGGAGCTCGGCGCCAGCCACGCCATCGACATCAACCGTCAGAATCCGGTTGAGTTCATCCGCGGGATTACCGGCGGAAACGGGGCCGACCTGGTCTTTGAAGCCGCCGGCAACCGGAAATCCGTGCTCGACAGCCTGGAGGCCGTGCGCCCGCAAGGCAAAGTCGTGCTCTACGGCGTCCACGGTTCGCCCGTGCCGGATTTGCCCCTGGACCGCATTGTGCTGAAAGACCTGCTGGTGTATGGCGCCCTGACCAACCGCACGGGATGGGGCGAGCTGATGGCCATGGTGGCGGATGGCAGTATTAACCTGGCGCGCATCATCACGCACGCTTTTCCGCTGGAGCAGACGGCGGCAGCCTACGCGGCTTCGAGCGACCGCAGCTCCGGGTGCCTCAAGGCCGTGTTGCGGATTTCATAGCGCCCTGCGCGCCTTTGGAAAGCAGCCACGCCGCCACCCGCGCCAGCAGGATGCCTGCCCAGTGTAGTGTCCAGAAACCCGATCTGCCTCAGATCGTGCGGTTTCCATCGCCGGTTGGTTGAACCAGCAACAGCGCCGCGCGATCGATTACCTCCGCGAAGAAAACCGCGTACTGCGGGAGCAACTCGGAGGAAAGCGTCTCCGGCTGAACGACGATCAGCGCCGAAAGGCGTCAGACGCTGACAGGCTGATCACCATCAACCGAACAGCGATCGTAGTGATGCCGGGCCAGCCATTCCTAGATATTCGAGGAGCAACTTGACGGCTGGCGCCGCGTTCCCGCGTCGTGGCCGAGCCGCCTTGACTTGGACGCCTTCGATCGCTGGTGCGAGTGCGGTTTTCACTCGGTGGTGGTCGATCTCTGCGACGATCCGTTCCTCCAAGAAGAGATCTGGCCCGCGCGCCCTTTGGCCGTGGGCTGCCTCCAGTTTGAGTTTTTGGACGTTACGGGGGCGGCCTGACGGCCAGGGTTGTCCAGGAGCCGCCCAAGCGCAGCTTCCGGTCCGAGTTGCCGACAGCACCTCCACCAAGGACTATAATGGCTCACTGGCTGTACACCCGAACCCGGAAAGGACGTATCAGAGTATGCCAAGACCAAGAACCATTCAGCCGTGGCTCCTTGAGGCAGCACTGCTGGGCCTGGAGCAGAGCAGGCAGCGCGTAGAGGCCCAGATTGCGCAGGTACAGGGCCTGCTGGGCCCGCCCCGCAGTCCCACCCCAGTGCCGGCCGCCGGCAAGCCCAAGCGCACCATGAGCGCTGCCGGTAGAAGGAGGATCGCTGCGGCCCAGCGTAGGAGGTGGGCGGCGCTCAAGAAGGCCCAGAAAGAGTCCGCGCCCAAGAAGCGCAGGCTGAGTGCCGAAGGTCGGAGACACATTATCGAGGCCACGAGAAAGCGGTGGGCTGCGTTCAGGGCGAAGAAGGCCGCTAAGGAGGCGAAGGCGACCGTAAAGAAGGCAGCCAAGCCCTCGGCGCAGCCGGCGGCGGCTGAGTAGACGAACAAAACCTCCCCTGGGACCGTCATGCGTTCCTGGGCCGTGTCTCGCGCGGCAGGCGGGTATCGTCGCGGCTGGCCGAGGGCCATCTGCACCGGCGGCTGTTCCGACCCATGATGCGGCGGATCAAGGCGCTGCCACTCCCAGGGGGTAGCCGGGGACGCCGAGGGAAGCCAACCCGATTGAAAGACGCAGCGGAGGAGGTGGGGTGTCTCAAGAAGTCGCCTCCGGGGCGCAGTTCACGAGGGCCCGTGTTGCTGGGAGGTGGCCGGAGCGGCCCATGCGGGCCATGCCGAAGCCTGCCGTGTCGGAATCCTCATGCCGAGTGGTTGACGCGGGGGGAGGGGTGTATAGTCGGGGTGTATATCCAGGGTGTCCGGGGGGGCCAAAATGGAAATCCTGGATACTGGCTATGCACTTGACTCATGTAGCCCCTACCGATTGTGGTTGGGATCGCGTT
>JBBTDS010000258.1:0-11419 GCA_038060875.1 Acidobacteriota bacterium
CCGTCCCACAGGTTCTGGAGCCGGATGTTTTCGTTGTGGCCGTGCTGGTTGTTGTCGTGGTTGGCGATCGGCACGACGATGGCCGGCGCTTTCAGGATCTCGGCAATGGGGAAGATCGGCAGGCTGCCGCCGAGCGTGGGCAGTCTGATCACCGGCCCGTGGGCGGCCTCGATCGCATCGATCACACGACGGGAAATCTCCAGGTCCATCGAGGTGCGGACGGCGTTGTATCCGGCCCGTCTCGTCACCCTGGCCACCTTCGGGTGCGCCAGCCGCACCGACGCGTCCGGTTCAGCCTCGGTCACGTAGTAGCCCTGGCGGCGGATGTGCTCGATGACCCGGTCCACGGTGACCCGGTGGTCCATGCCTTTCACCAGGCGAACCTCGATTGATGCGGTCGCACTGGCTGGAATGACGTTGCGCGACTGCGCCCCGACCCCGGCGCTGGCCAGGCCGCGCACATTCAGGGCGGGGAGATTGATGAGCTCGTCCAGCCGGCGGCCGCCGCCCTCGGTGCGCGCGAGCCAGAGTTCCTTCTTCAGCTCGGCGTCAAAATCCGGCGCCTGCGCCAGCGCCCGCTTTTCGGTTTCGCTCAGCGGCTCGATGCCCTCGTAGAAATCCCGCACCAGCGTCCGCCCGTCCTCGTCCCGCAGCGAAGCGAGCAGGTGCGCCAGCATCAGCGCCGGATTGGGCGCCCAGTTGCCGTAGTGGCCGCTGTGCAGCTCGCGCCGGGGGCCGTAAACCGTCACCTGGAGCCCGGCCGTGCCCCGCGCGCCGAAGACGACCTGCTGGCGGCGGTTCTGGTGCACCGGCCCGTCGCAGAAGATCCACGCGTCGGCGGCGAGAAGCTCCCGGTGCTGGCGGATAATCTGCTCCAGGTGCGGCGAGCCCGCTTCCTCCTCGCCGTCGAAGAAGACCTTTATGTTCGAAGTGGGCCGTACGCCGGCCGCTCCGAGCGCGTCGAGGGCGGCGACGAGCGCCACGATCGGCGCTTTGTCGTCGCCGGCGGAGCGCGCGTACAGCCGCCATTCCGGGTCGAAACGGCGGCCGGGTTCCGGCAGCGGGATCGCCTTGCCGCCGGCTTCCAGCGGCCCGGTGCGCAGCTCGGGACGGAACGGATCGCCGCCGGCCCATTGCGCCGGCTCAACCGGCTGGCCATCGTAGTGCGCGTAGAGAAGGACGGTCCGCCGCGCGCCTGGCGTCGCCAGCTCGCCGAACACCGCCGCAGGCGCGCCGGGGACCTCGAGCAGCCGCGTCCGAACGCCGCGCTTCTCCAGCATCCGCCGGATCAGCGCCGCGTTGCGCTGCATGTCCGCGAGGTCGCGCGCGACGTTGGGGACCGAAAGGAGCTGGATGAACTCGTCGAGGATGGCCCGCTCGTGCCGGAGTCGCCACTGGCGCGCCGCCCGGGCGGGACCGGAGGGCTGCGGCGCCGCGCCGCCGGCCAGCGCCGCGAGCAGGAGCCAGGCGCCCAATCGCGTTCCGCTCTTCAGCATGGGAGACAGCACACTACCACCAGGACGCGGGCCGTTGCCGGCGCGCGAGCGCGCCCCACAGCATGGTCTTCTCCTCGGGGGAGAGGATCCGCAGCGCCAGCACGGCGGCCGCGTAAGCGATCCCGAACACCGGCGCCGAGATCACCAAAATCCAGAAGGGCTTGTAGCCGGCGCAGGCGTAGCGCACCAGTAGGGTGGGCACGGCTGCCAGCGCGGCCGCCGCCGCGAACTTGGCCATGTCGAGCAGCGGCGCCAGGTCCTGCCGCCTGGGCCGCAGCGTCTGCCCCACCTTCCAGAGATGAAAGCACCGCTCCACGAAGGTGATCAATACGACCGCGCCGATCGCGCCCAGCATGCCCATCCAGGCGATGCCGAAGTGCAGGCCGGCCGCCATCGCCGCCAGCAACACCAGGCGAAGCTTGAGCAGGTAGTAGCGGAGCTCGGTGTAGGTGCGAAACACCGGGTCCAGGGGCAGCATGGCCAGCGGGACAATCAACAGATTGACCATGAAAATCGGGGCGCTGGCGGCGTAGGCCCTGGTGTAGAAGGCGACAATGAACTGCGGCGCCATCATCAGGAAGAACGCGAAGCAGGGCCAGTAGATGGCGGACATCTTCCGCGTGGCGCGGGCCAGCAGGCGCACCAGCTCGCCGAACTCGCCGCGGTGGTGGAGTTCGTTGATCCGCGGCAGCAGGACCGCGCCGACCGACTCCTGAAGAATGCCGACCAGCGGCAACTGCAAAACGCCCACGGCGTAAATCGCGAATTCGGCGGCGGGGAAGTGGTGGGCCACGAAGTAGCCGGGCAGGTCGGAGCGGAAGACGTAGATCAGATTGGCGAGACTGAGCGGCGCAATATAGGTGAACTGAACCTTGAACACCCCCCAGTCGAGGCGGCGCCAGAAGCCCGGGAAGCGCGCCCGCACGTAGGCCACCAGCACGGCGCTCTGCACCACGCCTTGCAGCAGGGCCGCCCAGAGCAGCGCGGGCAGCGAGGCGTTCCACAGGGCGGCCGAGAGCATGAAGAGGGCTTTGGTGAGCTGGGCGCCGACGATGAACAGCGTCGAGCGCGTAACGTCCTGCAAGGCGGTGGCCACCGTCTCCAGGAAGGAAGAGAATATCCAGGTCAGGATCACCAGGCCGATGAGCGGCGCGTAGTTCACCAGGCCGGGGCCGCCGAAAGCGAGCACCAGGATGCCCGGAAAGGCCGCCAGCGCCGTGAAGGCCAGCAAGCCGGCCGCGAGATTGAACAGCAGGACGTTCAGAGCCGTCTCGCCCTGGCGGTCCTGGTAGCGCGGGAAGAAATAGAACACGCTCAAGCCGAAGCCGAACGGCAGCATGCGCACCGCGGTGGTGGCGATCAGGAAGGCCTGCTTATAGAAGCCGAATTCGGCCTGTGTGAGCAGGCGGACCAGCACCAGCGGCAGGGCCACGGCCAGCGCGTATCCGAGCGACTTGGCGGCGGCAAACCAAAACGTGCTGCGGGTGAGGGTGGGGCCGGGCTGCGACAAGGTGCGAACCGTAGTTTACTACAACGGGCCCGGGCGGCCGCGGCGCGCCCACTGGCTCTGGCGGCGCCAGGCGACGGCGCAGTCGAGGAGGCGCTGGATCAGTTCCCGTTCCCCGCCCAGACTCGAGGCGTAGCGGTGGCCGGCGGCCGCCGTCCGCTCGCGCAGTCCGTCATCCACCCAGGCCCGCCGGACCATCTCCGCCAGGGCCGCGGGATCTTCCGGGGGAACGATGAGCGCCTCCTCGGCCAGCAGACCGTTGGTGGCCGGCCCTTGGGAAATGATCACGCACTTGCCCAGCAGCATGGCGTTCAGGCAGGTGCCCACACCCACCAGGCAGGATTTCAAGAGCGGCAGAACGACCAGCCTGGCGCCGCGGAGCGCGTGAATCTGCGACTCGATCTCTCCGGTGCGGTGTTCGAGTAGCCGCACCTGCGGCGGCAGGCGGTCCAGCGGGCGGGTGAAGCGTGCGCCGTGGGCGCGCAGCTCGGCGAAGTCGGGCCTGGCGATCGCCGCCGGATAGGGCAGGCGCTCGATGGCGTCGAAGAAGGTGTCGAAGTCGCGCAGCGAGCGGCCGAACAAGAGCACATACTGGCCGTCCGCATCCGGTCCACCGTGGTAGTGGCCGCGGAGGTTGGGCTTGAACGGCACGAAGGAGCTGCGCTCGGGACCGATGCCGAAATAGCGCTGGTAGCCGCTCAGGTCCTTGAAGTAGTGAATAAAGTGGTCCACGCGGGCGAGAAGGAGCCGCTTCGGGCCGAGCAGCAGCCGGTGGCTGAGCCTCTCCGGCTGGCGCAGGACCAGGTCGTTGGCCACCAGCGGCCGGCGCATCCACGGGAAGGCGGTGAACAGCGCGCACACTTGCAGGACCAGCTTCGGGTTGCAGTCGATGAGGATCAGGTGGGCGCGGCCCAGTTGGCGCAGGATCCCGCCGAGCGAAGAGACCTGCACAGCCTGCCCGCGCTCGCCGCCGCTGGTTGTCCACCGGGCCGGGAAACGCGCGATGTTGGTCAGAATGAGCATGGGGCGGTTACCCCCCGGCGCTGGTCACCTTCCACAGCCGCTGCGGCGGCACGAAAAAGACCGCCACCGCGCAGGCGGCCGCGATCATGAACACCACAAAGGCGCGCGCCGGGGCCGAGAGGCGCTTAAGTACGGCGCCTTCGGGGATGAGCAGATCCAGTGCGGCCAAGCCGTAAAAGGCCGCCTGGCAGCCGGCCGCCAGCCAGCGCCACGGCGGCGGGAGCAGCAAAGCGGTGACCACCATCAACAGCAGCATGGCCGGCAATAACAGGCGGCCGAGCTTGTATGAAAGGAAGTGGAACCACATGCGGTTGCGCGGAGTCAGCAGCGCCGGATAGGCGCGCAGAATCTGGTAATTGCCGGCCAGCGTCCGCACCTTGCGCCGGAACTCGGTCTTCGGAGAAGCCGGGTAGTCGAACGCCCGCGCCCGCGGCTCGACAATCAGACGGTAGCCGCGGAAAAAGGCGGCCAGGGGAAGATACATGTCGTCAAGCAGCATCTCGGGCGGGATCGGCACCGCCAGTTCCCGCCGCAGGGCGCAATACGAGCCGGTGGCGCCGAAGATGGAATCGATCCGGCTGAGCCGGTCGCGGATCCAGAACTCGTAGCGCCAGTACAGCCCCAGCGCCGCCTCCGGCTCACTCTGCCCCTGGCGAATCACCAGCTCGCCGCTGACGACGCCGACCGCGGGGTCGGCGAAGCAATCCACCAGGTGTTGCAGGCTGTCGGGCGCCAGGGTCTGCCGCACGTCGGTAAGCGCCAGAATCTCGCCGCCGCATGCGGCGATGCCGGCGTTCAGGGCGGCGCACTTGCCGCCCCGCGGCACGCGGAGAAGCCGGACGCCCTCGGCGGCGAAACTCTCCACGATCGAGTCGGTGGCGTCGGTGGAGCCGTCCGAGACCACCAGGACCTCCATCAATTCGCGCGGGTAGTCGAGGGCCAGAACCGAGCGCAGCTTGGCGGCCATGAACTGCTCTCCGTTGTAAACCGCGATCAACACCGACACCGTCTTTCGCTGGCGGCTTTTGTGGACCGCCCGCGGGCGCAGGCGGGCGATCAGCGCCAGCAGCAGCGGGTAGCCGAACAGCACGTAGAGCACAAAGAGGAGGCCGGCGCTGAACAGGGCCGCGGCGAGCATCCCCCCTATTCTCACTCATCGGCTGTGCGCCCAGCCGCGAAGTCGGGTAGCCTTGAAGGGGGGACCTCCCCCGGCCAGACCCGCTCGTGGATACCATCAGGCTGCTGATCCTCATCGACTCGGTCGCCGAAGACGCCGGCACGGAGAACCAGGTCGCCGAACTGGTGGCGCGCATCGACCGGGCCAGGTTCGAGGTGCATCTGTGCTGCTTCGAAGACAGCCGCCGGCTCCGGGAGCTGGCGCGCTACGCCGCCACCGCAGTGTTTCCGCTGACCAGCATTTACCGGCTCAACGGGCTGCGGCAGATCTGGCGGCTGCGCCGTTACATCAACCGGCAGCGGATCGACATCGTGCACGCCTTCATGCAGAAGTCCAACATCGTCGCGGTAGCGGCGGCGCGCGGCTCCGGCGCTAAGGCCATCGTCGCCGCCCGCCGGAATCTCGGCTACTGGCAGACGCCATTTTACGTCCGCCTGTTCCGCTGCCTCGACCGCCATACCACGCGGTTGCTGGCCAACTCGGAAGGCGCGCGGCGGGCCACGATCGAGATCGAGGGCGCCGCGCCGGAGAGGGTTGACGTTCTATACAACGGCGTGGACATGGAGCGCTACGCGGCCAGCGGCGGCGACCCTTCGGTGGCGGCGTCGCTTGGTGTTCCGGCCGGCGCCCGCGTGGTGGGTATCGTCGCTCACTACCGGCCCGTCAAGGACCTCGGACTGTTCTTGCGGGCGGCGAAGGTGGTAGCCGCCGAGGTCTCGGACGCGGTTTTCCTGCTGGTGGGCCAGGGGCCGCTGCGCGGCGAGCTCGGCCGCCTGGCCGAAGAACTCGGCATTGCGGAGAAGGTCTTCTTCACCGACGGCCATGGTGCGGTCCCCGACTACCTCGGCCGCATGGCGGTCGGCTGCCTGTGCTCGACCAGCGAGGGTTTTTCGAACGCGCTCCTGGAGTGCATGGCCGCCGGCCTTCCCGTAGTGGCCACCGCCGTGGGCGGCAACCCGGAGGCGGTCGAGGACGGCGTCACCGGCTACGTGGTGCACGACCGCGATCCGCGGGCTTTCGCCGCTCCGATCATCGAACTGCTGCGCGACGAGGCCACGCGGGCCCGGTTGGCGCGGCAGTCGCTGGAGCGCTGCCGCGAGCGCTTCGACATAAACGCCGCCGTGCGGCGGCTGGAAGACTACTACGCCAGGCTGGCATCGGGATCCGGTGCGGGGTAGTGCGCTAAAAGTGTGTGGCTCGAGAGTTGCTGGAGACCGCGTGAGCCAAGGCCACACAACTTTTATCACGGCTTCAGAGAGAGTGATGTCGTATAATTGCGCTCATGAATCGGCTCACGTTCCATTCTTCGGATGGAAGCGAGATCTCCCCGAAAAAATGGCTCAAAATTTGGGGCATCCTGACACCCGGTAGGGACGAACAGGTATACCGAGATCTAATCGACATTGCGAAACATAAATCGTTCTCGTCCAGAGATGTTGAGCGAATCGGCCGCTGGAAAGACAATGCTTGGGCAGCCGGGAAGTGGAAACCGGATGTCGCAATGGTCGCTTACAAAATCTGGAGGCGGGCGGCTTCAGAATTGCCAGAATGCCCGACCGACGATAAGGACGCGGCTGACTTCTTGAATCGTTGGTCTCAAATGAATTACACGGACGTACGCAAAACCGGAGCCGTGGTAAAGAAACGATTCGGGCTGGCCCGCGGGACAGCTCTTCTGCACTTCATCAGCGGAGGACGTTACCCTCTTCTTGATGCGCGCGTGAGAACGGCAGTTCGACGGCTGCTCAGCTCTCGAGCCCCGAACACCGTCGAATGGTATCTGAACGTGTTCTACCCGCTCTTCAGGAAGATCGCTGCTACCTGCGGCACGAAAGATGCGAGGACTCTCGACCAAGCGCTTGTCCGCTATGGCCAGTTTCTAGATGCAGCGGCTAAAACCCACTTGCGATAGCAACACAGATTTAGCGCACTACCCGGTGCGGCGCTATGAGAACTCCACAGGAAGAGATCCGGCAGGGCGGCCGCTTCGCCTTCGGCGAAAACTGGGCGCGGTTTCTGGCTGATCTCAGCGCGGAGAGAATCCGGACCGCCGAGCAATCGTTGCGCCAGATGCTGGCCGTCGAAAGCCTGGGCGGCCGCCGCTTTCTGGACGTGGGTTGTGGCAGCGGTCTGTTCAGCCTGGCCGCCCGGCGCCTCGGAGCGCGGGTGCACTCCTTCGACTACGACCCGCAAGCGGTGGCCTGCGGCCAGGAGCTGAAGCGCCGCTATTTTCCGGACGACCCAGATTGGACGATCGAGCCAGGCTCGGCGCTCGACCGGGACTACCGCGGCGCGCTCGGCGTGTTCGACGTGGTCTATGCCTGGGGAGTGCTCCACCACACCGGCGCCATGTGGGAAGCGCTGGAGAACATGGCGCCGCTGGTGGCCGGCGGAGGCAGACTCTTCCTCGCCATTTACAATGACCAGGGCAAAGCGAGCCGGCGGTGGCTGGCGGTCAAGAAGGCTTACAACCGGCTCCCGCCGCGGCTGCGGTTCCTGGTCACCTGGCCCGGCCTGGTTTACTTCTGGTGGCGGCCGGCGGTGAAGGACCTGCTGAAGGGGCGCCCCGGCCGTTCCTGGGCCGCTTACAAGAAGAACCGCGGCATGTCGCCGTGGCGGGACCTGGTCGATTGGGTGGGCGGCTATCCCTTCGAGGTCGCGCGGCCGGAGCAGATCTTCGAGTTCTACCGCGACCGCGGGTTCACCCTGACCAAGTTGAAGACGTGCGGCGGCACGCTGGGGTGCAATGAATTCGTCTTTGAGAAGAGAGCCTGCCTCGATGAGCGCCCCTAGAGTCAGCGTTGTCATCCCGGCCTACAAGGTGACCGCGTACATCGGCGAAGCCCTGGAGTCGGTCTTCGCGCAAAGCTGGCGGGATTTTGAGACCATCGTCGTCAACGACGGCTGCCCGGACACGGAGGCCCTGGAGCGGGTGCTGGAACCGTATCTGCCCCGGCTGGTCTACATCAAGCAGGAGAACCGGGGCTTGAGCGGGGCCCGCAACACCGGCATCCGCGCCGCCCGGGGCGAATTCATCGCGCTGCTCGACGGGGACGACCTTTGGGAGCCAGACTTCCTGCGGCAGCAGATGGCCATGTTCGACGCCGACCCCGGCCTGGACATGGTCTGGTGCGACAGCGTGATATTCGGCAGCACGCCCTGGGCCGGGCGGAGGTTTTCCGAGATGGCTCCTTCGCGGCGCCCGGTAACGCTGAAAAGGCTGCTGACCGGCAAATGCGTGCCGGTCGCTTCCTGTGTTGTTGTCCGCCGGCAAGCGGTGTTGGATGCCGGCGGCTTCGACGAAGACCTCCGCCGGGTGGAGGATTTCGACATGTGGCTGCGGCTGGCCTGGCGGGGCAGCCGGATGGATTGCCGAACAGCAGCCCTCGGCCGGCGGCGCGACCGCGAAGGCACGCTTTCCTCCGACGCCCGGGCGCAGTTCGAGACGGCCATCCAGGTTTGCCGGAAGTTCCAAGGTCTCATAGGCGCCGGCCACCCGCTCAACGCGGTGATTGAGGCGCAGGTCCGCCGCATTCGGGCCGCGGGGGAGATCAAGGCGGCCCGCGCCCACTTTGACGCCGGCCGCCTCGGCGAGGCGCTGGAAGCTTACCGGCGGGCCAACCAGTGCCGCTGGACGCCAAGGGGATCCCTCACGGTTCTGCTGCTAACCGTGTCCCCAAGCTTGGCTGGCGGGGCCCGCGCCCTAAAACGCGCGGTGCAGAACTGGCTCGGACGGGCCCGGCGCCGAGGCTGGTTACGGCGCGGTCAGGATTGAGCCCTCGAACTCAGCCCGAACAGCCGCCGCGCGTTTTCGGCGAATACCTTGCGCTCGTCGGCGGGGCTGAGCTTCAGGCTGCTCACCAGGCCGGCGATGAGCGAGGGATCCACCCACGGGTGGTCGCTCGCATAGAGCATCTTGTCCACACCGGCGAAGTCGATGCCGTAGCGGATGGCCTGGGCGATCGGCGAGACGGTGTCCAACCAGACCTGCTTGAGGTATTCGCTCGGCGGCTTGCGGATGTTTTCGGCGCCGCGCTTGAGCACCTGCGTCTGGTGATCGATGCGGCCGATCAGGTAGGGCAGCGCGCCGCCGACGTGCGGGCACACGAGCTTCAGGTCCGGATGCCGCTCCAGCACGCCGGCCAGTATCAACCTCGTCAGCGCGATGGTCGTGTCGAACATCAACCCCAGGCCGGCCGCCATCGAGTAACCTTTGGTGGCTTCGTGCGTCACCGGGTAGGCGGGATGCAGCAGGATGGGGATGTTCCGCCTCGCGGCCGTCTCGAACAGGGGCCGGAACTGCGGCTCGTCGGGGAACCGGCCGTTGAGGTTGGAGTAAAGCAGGATGCCCTTCAAGCCGGGCTTGCCGATGCACCGGTCCAGCTCCGCCAGGGTGGAATCGTTGTCCTGCATCGGCAGTGCCGCCAACCCGAAGAAGCGCCGCGGATGCCGCCTGGCCACCGAGTCGATGTAATCGTTGACCATGCGCGCAATCGCGACGGCGTCCTTGCCGAACAGCTCGGGGCCGGGGTCGTTGATGCTCAGCGCGGCCAGCTCGATGCCGGCGCTGTCCATGGCGGCGAGCTTGGCGGCCACATCGGTGTGGTTGGGCAGGATGCGGCGCTCCCACTCGCCCACCACCACGTAGCGGTCCTCGCCTTTGCGGTAGACATAGGGCGGGGTCCTGCGCTTCTCCATCCAGGCCAGCAACTCGGGCACGAACAGGTGGCTCTGGCAGTCGATGCGGCCCTGCGGCGCCGGAGCCGCGAGCCCCGCAGCAGCCAGGGCCATGAACTCTCGGCGGCTGGTTTGGCCCCGCGACGATCCGAGCATGTGGCCTCCCGGCGACGAAATCCAGTATAGCGAGGCGCGGCGGCGGGGCGTTCACCACCGCAGAGGCATGTTGCGCAACGCGCGGTGCAGGCGCTTCATCCGCTTCTTGTGCTCTTGCGCCGCCCGCTCGTCCTCCATGCGCCGCAAGTGGTCGAGCTCGCCCTCGAGTTTGCGCAGGCTTTCCAGCCGGGCGGCGTCGAGCGCGCCTTGCCGGATCGCCTGTGCGACCGCGCACCCAGGCTCCCCGTCGTGGCGGCAGTCGCGGAACCGGCAACCGACGGCCAACGCCTCGATGTCGCAAAAGACGGCTTCGACGGACTCCGGTCCGGCCCACGGCTCCAACTCGCGCAGCCCGGGTGTATCGATGAGTAACCAGCCCTGGCCCAGCAAAAACAGCTCGCGCGAAGTCGTGGCGTGGCGCCCGCGGCGGTCATGCGCCCGCACCGCCCGCACCGTCTGAACCTCAGCGCCCAGGAGCCGGTTCAGGATCGTGGATTTGCCCACGCCCGAGGAGCCCACCAGCACCGCGGTGTGGCCGGGCTCGACGTGGCGACTCAGTTGCGCCACCGAGCCCGGTTCCAGCGCCGACATCAGCAGGACCGGCGTGCCCGGCGGCGCGATCCGGTCGGCCTGACGCAACGCCGCGACCGGAGCGTCGCAGAGATCCGACTTGTTGAGCACGATCACCGGCGCGGCGCCGCTTTCGTTCGCCAGCAGCAGGTAGCGTTCCAGCCGGCGCAGGTTGAAATCGCCGTCCAGCGCGGTCACGACGAAGACCACGTCCACGTTGGCGGCCAGCACTTGCTCTTCGACGCCGCGTCCGGCTTTCTTGCGCGAGATCCTGGTGCGCCGCGGCAGCACCGCCGCGATCAGGCGCCTGGCCGGATCGACGGCGACCCAGTCACCGGTGACGGGCCGCTCCGCCGTTCCGCGCTCCCGAAAGCCGCCACTGAGGCGGGCGTCGGTCTCCCCACCCTCAATCCGGAGACGGTGGACGCCACGGTTCGTCCGGACGACCCTGGCGGGGGCCAGCTCCGGCGACAACGCCGCGAGCGCGCGGCTGAAGTAGTTGTTCCATCCCCATTGGGCAAGCTGCATGGAAAGTCCTCCTTTGGATAGGCTGTGGATCGGGAGGGCTGAGCCGCGGACGATTACACGACCGCGCCCATCTGGGGCTCGGCGAAGCCCGGCGGCTCAGAGGATGGAAACAAGGACCGTCAAAGGCAACCCTGACTTTACCATATCGGGGCATAGCCGCAGCCAACACGGCGAGCCGAAGCTCGCCGCTGCACACTCAAGGGGCTGCGAAAAAATGCCTGGACCACTCGCTTACTTCTACTGTGTTAAGAAGATAAAAACACAGTCACGCCACATTATGCATTG
>JBBTDS010000259.1:0-1739 GCA_038060875.1 Acidobacteriota bacterium
ACCGATGCCATCAACTACACTGACCACATTCGGGTGCTTAAGTGAACAGTGTTGGAGCTAGCGTGCGGTGCTCCAACCCCCAACTGACCACGTACTCCACCGAGTGGCAAACCTTTTCCCAAGAGGTGCGAAACGATGCGGCGGTCTCCTGCCAGGAGAGCTTGCGCGCCCAGTGCGCCAGAAACTGCATATACAGCTTGGTGAGCTGATGCTTGCCGCTGGTCCAGGGCACTTCCTCGACGACACCCCCGCGGGTCTCGCAGTTCACCCGCCGCATCCGGTCGAGGAGGAAGACCAGGAAGCCCCATAGGGGAATGAACTCAAAATGCCGCTCGGAAAGATGGTCGTAGCCGGCGGCCGGCCGGTGGCCACCGGAGCAGATCGCCGCCGAACCGGCCCTCGGTCGGACGCGCACTTCGATGGTGTCCCGCTCCGTCCGGGAAAATCTCGCGCCTTCGTAAACAAATCCCCGAAACCGGTGGCAGCGGTTTAGAATCGTTATGAGTTGCATGGCAAGAAGAACGGTCCCGATGGCGAAGACTTCCACCGTAAACCATTCCGCCGCGGCGGCGCCCATGGATCTCTCAACGTACTGCCGGGACCTCGGTGACTGGCCAGGCAGCTGGATGGGCTTTGAGAAAGACCTTCCGCCGGGTGAAAAGATGGTGACGTATTTTCGCCCGTTCCTCGAACATCTGGTGCGCCTGGAGCTGTCCCGGAAGACCATCCGCAAACACGCGGACAATCTTTGGATCCTGGGGGGAGAAATCATCCGGGACTTAAATGAAACCCCTTCTCTGAGAAAAGTGCCGGTGGAAGAACTCGTCTTCAACGTGTTGGAGGAGGGAGGGCCGTTGCTCTACCACTGCGACTCAGAGGAGCAGCAGCGCTCCTTCGAGTCCACTTGCCGCAAGTTCCGCCGCTTCCTCGAACAGCAGCGTCGATAGACCGGTCACCTACCCACAGATTCCCGCGAGGACGCAATTAGTGAAAGCGTAGCCTGTCACCGAATTCTCGCCGGCCCTCTGCAACCGCAGCAGGTTTTCGGCGATGCTCCAGGCCCAGAAGCGCTGCCGGAGGCCCTCGTGCGTGTGACGGCTGATCAAAAACCCGCGGAACTCGGGGGGCTACTTGGCCCAGTAAGTTTTGTCGGCCGCCGTGGCCCACGTGTAGAACGTTGGGCGGAGCCTCGGCTACCTTGCGGATATAATCGGGGTTGTCGAGGTGATCGCCGGAGTAGTCGATGATGCAGGCGAGCGGCGCGTCATGAGGGCATTCTAACGCGGGCGCTATGAACGTGGCCCACTTTCGCTTCTATGGAGAACTGAATGACTTTCTCTCGCCGGAACGGCGGATGACCGCCTTCCCCCATTCGTTCGAGCTGCCGGCGCCGGTCAAGGACATGATCGAGGGCCTCGGCGTGCCGCACACCGAGGTGGACTTGATCCTGGCCAACGGTGAGTCGGTCGACTTCTCTTACGTGGTGCGCGACGGCGACCGCATCAGCGTCTACCCGGTGTTCGAGTCGCTTGACATCACGCCACTGCTACGCTTGCGAGAGCGGCCGTTGCGCCAGCCGCGCTTCGTGCTCGACGCGCACCTCGGCAAGCTGGCGGCCTACCTGCGCATGTTGGGTTTCGACACGCTCTACCGTAATGACTACCAAGACCCGGAACTGGTGGCGCTCGCCGCGCGCGACAAGCGGATTCTGCTTACGCGGGACGTGGGCCTGCTCAAGC
>JBBTDS010000260.1:0-13191 GCA_038060875.1 Acidobacteriota bacterium
CTAGCCTCGTCGTGAATTCCTGTTTGACCCGGCTCAGTCTCTCCTGCTCTGCCTCTTCCGTGATCTCCCGGATCACCGCCAGGCTTAAGCTGATCACCTCCGCTCCGTACCGCAGCACCTCCGAGGCTCCCTCATCCAAGGCGATCAGGTGCCCGGCCTTCTTCCGATAGCAGCCCAGGGCCGCAACACCCAACAGCTTCCCGCCACTCATGAGCTTCATTCCGATCCGCGGCGCACAATCCGCGGGCCTCTCGCCGGCCCCGGCCGGCTCGATGGCGTGATGGTACTTCGCCAGCACCCCTGGCCTCTCCTCGGAGTAGGGCAGGTAGCTCAGCAGCTCCGTCTGCACTGCCACCCAGCCGATCCACCCTTCTCCGCGACGGTAGCTTGCTCGGCCTTCCCATCCCTGTTCCCGCCAGTTGAGCGCGGTGTGCAGGATGAACTTGTCCGGCGCCCCATGCCATGCGAACACCGAGGCCCAGTCGGCGTGTGCAAACTCGCACAATTGACGCAGCGCCTCTCGCAGCCACTCGTGTATCTCTTCGCACGAACGGCGCTCCGACGACTCGATCCTGACCGACTTGGCTTCAAGCCAGCTCCGATAGTCATGCAACCTGGCGCGGTAATAAGCGTTCCTCTTCAGAGGAACCAGCGGCGCCGCCTGCGCTGCCGCCAGCCGGGCCAGTCGCTCTCGCCTCTGCGTGAACCAAGTCTCCCCCAGGCAGTCGATCACCAGCGAACCCACCAGTTGCCCAGCATGCATGAGGGGCAGCATCGCCGTCGCCTGAATCTTGTCGAGTTCGTTCCGCAAGACCTCGCCGTATTCCGCCACTTTCTCAATGGCCATTACCTTCCAGTGCAGCGCCGCGACCTCCAGCCTGTCGTGTGTGACAATCCCGCCCCTCTTTAGCATCCGTGGCGTGCAACCACCATCCTTTCCCCCGCGCGTCACCGGCCGTGTGTTGATGTGGGCCGTCCGCAACGGCTCCAGCCCGTCACCCGCCACCAGTACTAACTCCTCCCCTTCCTGTCCCGGCCGGTGCACCCTCATGTGGACGTAGCCGGCCTCCAGCAAGCGCCGCACCTTGGACGCAAATCCACTACACCAACCGTAAGGCCCCGCCTCTGGGTTCACTGGGGCAGCAGCGGCTGCTTGAGCCGCCGCGACGATCTCCGCCTCGATCTGCCGGTCCTCTGCGTCAAGCTCTCTCTCCAAGGCGATTCCAACCTTGTGTGCGAAGTTGACCCACAGCGTCATCGCCTCGCGGTCGAACGCGGTGTCGTCCGGGAAGCTGAGCTGAATAGTGCCGATAGCCTGGCCCTTCGCCCCTGTCAGTGGGACCACCAGCATCACCTTGATGCCACCCGCCTCCACCGCACCCCGCTTGCAGTGAAAGCGCGAATCCAGGGCATCCGGAACAAAGATCGCCAGTCGCGTCCTGACCGCCAGCGTGAGGATGTCCTCCTCGAATTCCCCGACTCGGCTCGATGGGCGCAGGTCCATGTCACCGCCCACCGGCATCACCCATTCCTGTATCTCTGCCGGATAGTCGCCGCCGGTATCGGTTGGACAGGGCCGCTCCGTCAACTCCAGGACCGCATGCCAGTAGTGCGATGATCCTGGCTTCTGGTAGGCGTAGCCATGCCCCTTCCCCAGGATCTTTCCCAGGTTGGAGTCCACCAGGCAGATCTGACCTCCCTCCGCGCCCGCCTTCGCCGCCCCTTCTAGCGCAGTTGCCATCACCGCCGCAGGTGAGGCCGAACTTACCACCGCGTTCGAGGCTTCGTGCAGCCGCTGCCGCAACTCCCGGTTCGCTGCTCGGGGCGAGTAGCGGTTCAAGTAGCACCGCAGCCACACTGACATGTGAGAGGCTCGTGGTCCCGACCCGGGGTCCACCGCGTACTCACCCGCGGGTAGGCCCCCTATCACCGCGGCTGAGGCATAGGCCCCCGTGAACCAGCGGCCGATCTCCCTCAGGTCCGCAGCGCCCCTCTCGACGTAATGGCGAAAGAGGCGTGCGCAACCGAACCCCAGCAGGAATGCGAGCTCCTCGCCAGTACCACCCGCGGCCGCAAGCGCGTCCTTGATCGCGCGCTGGCAGAACACCGTCAACGGCGACGCTGGCGGCACCATCACGTAGAGGCAGTCTCCCAGCGCGACCTTCCGATTGAGCCGGACCGCGCCGCCTTCGTCTGGATTCACAACCAGCATGAGCTTGTAGTCGGCGCCCGAATGGAGCCCAAACACCGGCTCACCCTGCACCAGAGACACTTGTTCCCGTAGTTCGCGGAGCCTCTGAGCGGCTGGTTTCCCATCCAGCCTCTCGACCACATAGCCGAGGTCGTTCCCGTCGGCCAGTCCCTGCACCGACACCCGCGGCGCCGCAAGGGGCTGAAAATCGTGGCGCATGGCTGACCCGACCCGCAGGTCGCTCTCCATCATCGCCAGCGCCAAACCCGATTTCAGACACAGGTCATTGGCAAACTGGTGTCCCGCGCCAGGCGTCCTGAGGTTGTCAGTAGCCGAAGCGCCGTACAGGTGAAACCGGTGCTCAAATGCTGCCAGGATCTGGTAGTACAGCTCGGCGTCGCACATGCGCCTCTGCCCGTCCCACTCCACATAGCCTGGGAGGATCCCGAGCAGATAGCGGTCGGAGCTCGTGCCGAGCCTGACGCGGCCCTCGCGTTCGAGGATCTCCGCCAGCTCTTTCAGCCTCGCAACACGATCACAATCGGAATAGGAAAACGGTTCGGGGAAAGCCGTTACCGTCACCCAGAGATCGTGGGAGCAGAGCACAGCCAGCGCGACCCCGTTCTCGATTAGGCCCTCGGGGTAGCAGGAAGAGAACACCGAGGCCATGCTGCCGCCGATCAGGGGCACTGCGTAATGCAGCTTCTCTCGCAGCGTCTCCCGAACCAGTCGCGGCAATCCCTGTTCCCGGTGGCTCCAGTCCGCGGTGGCCAGGAGCACGGCGCACCGCGCTGGGAGTTCCATGTGGCGGCACTGTCGCAGCGCTTCTTCCACCAGCCGGTGCGCCACCCCCGCGACGTCGGCTTCGTCACCTACACCGATGTGGGCCGATAGCCCGACGTCCAGCAGGCGTTCTGCCATAGCGTGCCTCCGTCCACTCCAGCTACCGGCCCTGTCCCCTCACCCGGCGGTGATTCTC
This sequence comes from Acidobacteriota bacterium, assembly GCA_038060875.1. Taxonomy (GTDB): domain Bacteria; phylum Acidobacteriota; class Terriglobia; order Bryobacterales; family Bryobacteraceae; genus JBBTDS01. The sequence continues at coordinate 3,171 of JBBTDS010000260.1, forward strand.
CCCCTTGGCTCCCGTCCGGTGCCCCTGCTGCGATGCTAGCCACCGTGTCGTTCGACACCGGACCGGTGCCCTTATAGGATGGCAACTGCCTCCGAATATGGTAGCGCGAACTCCAGACCCCCAAGGCCTCTACATCCGCGAAGTTCCCGCTCCCCTGATCAACCCCACGACGTCCCGCCATATGTCCTCCTCTCGCGGGGCACCCTCCCCCGCCGGCAAGGAGCAAGTGCAATTGGCGCGCCAGTCGAACTTCCGGTCGTGTGTTACTCCGACACCTACCACAAGTCGTTCAATCAGCAAAGGTTACAGGCGGGAATGCCTCCATCTCCTGGCAGGGTCCCATCACTTAGCGGCCACATGCCCAAGGAGTCCTTCCCTCCTCATGGGGATTCCTTCCCTAGTCGCTCTTCGAGCGCAGAGTCCGTCCCGCTCAGCGAACGCTCGCCGGGCGCAAGGCGATGCGAACCTCGTAGTTGGCCGCGTCTTCGAGGCGGCTACGGAGATGGCACGGTGTCGTGGAACCGCGAACGAGAACAGAAGATCACGGCACGGCTTGCCGGAAATGATCCCAGCCGAGCGGGCGAAGCGGGCGGCCGGCGAAGGTGACGGCGCCGGGGTCGCCCTTGCGGATGGTTCCGATGCGGGTGACATCCCAGGACGACAAGTCGGGAGACTTATCCAACTTGCCTGTGAAGAGAAGCTCGTAGTCTTCGCCGCCGTGGAGGGCCTGGTCGAGCGTTGCGCCGGGGAACAGCGGAATGGTGTCGTCGAGCTCGGCGGCGACGCCGGAGGCGAGGCAGAGGCGGTGCAGGTCGAGCGAGAGGCCGTCGCTCAGGTCCATGGCCGCCGTCGCGCGCCCGCGCAGCCACCGGCCGAGTTCCAGGCGGGGCTGCGGGCGCAGGTGCCGCTGCCAGGCCCGCCCGCGGCGGGTCTGAAGACCCAGCGCGGAGCCGCCCAGGCGGCCGGAGACAAAGATGGCGTCGCCGGGGCGCGCGCCGTCGCGGCGGAGCGCCTTGCCTTTCGGCGCCGCGCCGCAGACTACGATGTCGCAGGTCAGCCGTTCCGCGCGGGCCAGGTCGCCGCCGGCCAGCGTGGTTACGGTGTCGCGCGCCAGCCGCCGGAAGCCGCGGAAGAAGGCGTCCAGCCAGCGCTGGTCCGCCCAGGGCGCAAGCGCCAGCGACAGCAGGCAGAAGCGCGGCTCGCCGCCCATGGCCGCGATGTCGCTCAATCCGCGCGCCAGCGTCTTGTAGCCGACCGCGGAGGCCGGATGCGTGTCGCGGCGGAAGTGGACGTCCTCGATCATCAGGTCGGTGGTGAGCAGCAGATCCTCGCGGGCGCCGCGCGGGCGGTAGATGGCGCAATCGTCGCCGATGCCCAACACCAACGAGGCGGGGCGGAAGGGGGGGAATCTAGCCTGGATTTTCCGGAGCAGTTGGAGCTCGTCCATCGCCGACGACCAATCCCGATGGTAGCTCTTCGCCGAAGAGCCGGTCGAGCGTGCGCGTGTCGAGCGCCGCTTCACCGTCGAGGACGGCGAGCAGGCGCTCGGATCCCGGGCGCGCCGAGAGCGCCCGGCGCACCTGCTCGAGCAGCGCCGGATGGAGGTCGCGCGTGGGGTCGCCGGTGCGCCGCGCGATGGTGACGACGGCCTCGGCGGCCGCGGCCTGTGGCAGCAGCGCCTCCACCCAGCGCGCGACCGTCGCCGGCGGCAGCGCCTGGTTGGCGGGGCCGTGGAACAGCTCGCGGGCGCCCAGGCGCGACAGGCACCAGAAGCGGACCGCCTCCGGCAGGTCCTGCGGCTGGCGGACCAGCGCCTGGCCGAGCTCGGTCTTGGTCTGGAGCGGCAGCAGCTCGAGGCTGGCGGCCGCGCGCCACAGCTCGCGCCACAGGCTCGGGTTGACGCGCTGGCGCTTGCCGCCGCGCGGGAACAAAACCGGCGCGATGCGCTGGTAGACATCGACCTGCTGGTTGCGATTAAGCCCGCCGGCCACGCGGCCCCAGAGCAGCCACCACTCGATCTCGTTCTGCACCTGGTTGGGGAAGGCCATGCCGGAAGCGTAAACGCGGCGCGCCTGCTCGATGCGCCAGTCGTCGCCGGGATAGCCGAACCCGGGGCGCAGGCAGAAACCGGTCAGGTTCAGCCAGCGCACTTCGAAAGCGGGTGCAAGGCGGCGCCCGTCGGCTGCGTCGAGCAACGCGTCGGCGAGCTGCCGAATGGCGCTCAGCGGCCAGGAGTTGCGGCCGAGGGCAAGGGTTTGTTCGAGGCGGGCGGGGAGTTCTTCCGGAGGGACCGCGCCCTGACGGTCGCGGCTCGGCAGAGGGTCGCGGCTCGGCAGAGCGAAGACGGCCCGGATCAACTGACACGCCTGCCCCAGCGCGGCCTCGCTGACGACCGCGGCCGGCTTTCTCGGGGTCTCCTCGGCGCGCTTGCGCAGCTCGAACTGGAGCCGCCAGCGGTGGTCGCTGATCTTGGATTCACACCAGATCTCCAGCGTCCCGATCTCGGTGAGGCGCGCGCCGAGCTTGACGGGGATCAGCCGCTCACCGCGCTGGCCGAAACGAATGACGGCGTGCAGCGGAGCGTGCTCGTGGAAGTCCTCCTCCGGCGAGAGCTCGACCACCTTCCCGAGCGCGTCCTCGGTGCGCGTCAGCGAGCTGTAGAGCTTGAAGGAGACGGGCCGGTTGGCGACGAGCTGGAGGTTTTCGAGATCAAGTTCGAGGGTCGTCCCCTCCTCTGTGCCCCGAGGGACCAGGCAGACGCAACGGGCGCCGGCGCCGATGTAGTAAGCGCGCGGCAGCCCGCCGCGCACCAGCACGCCGCTGCCGGTCGTGCGCGCGTAGGAATAATACGCCGCCCCGACGGCCACCGCCAGGTCGAGATCACGGTTTTCCAGGACCAGCGGCCGCCGGCCGTACCAGCGTTCGACCACCGCGGCCACGCGCTCGCGGCAGACATCGGGGATGAAGAAGCCGCCGTTGAACAGAATGGCGTCCACCCGTATACGGGCCTGGGCGGCGGCGCCGGCCAGGAATGCCGCCAGATGGCGGGTGACCGCCGGATCGGAGACGTACGGCAACCCCAGCTCGCGGAACAGGCTGCGCTTTTCTTCCTTGGGCCGGTCGCTGAGGTCGCAGAATGGCAGGAAGCCATCGAGCGCCAGCTCCAGCGCCTCCTCGCAGAGGATCTCGGTCTTGCGCACCCCGCCGACCAGCGCGGCGCCGGCCCCGACCACGGTGATCTCGACGTTGGCCAGCTTCGGATCGGTGAGCAGGCGCTCCTTGGCGGCGGTGCACTGGCGGCGCACGGCGTTGCGCTGGCGGAGCGAGAGCGGCGCGCCGAGCTTGTGCTCAACCAGCCAGGCCAGCGTCAGGTCGAGGTTGTCGCCCCCGAGCAGCAGGTGGCGGCCGACGGCGGTGCGGGTGAAGTCGATGCGGTCGCCCTGGCGGGTCACGCGGATCAGCGTGAAGTCGGAGGTGCCGCCGCCGACGTCGCAAACCAGCACCGTCTGGCCATCGAACAGGTTCTTGCGCGACTCAGAGAGGTGGTTGGCGATCCAGGAATAGAAAGCGGCGGCGGGCTCTTCCAGTAGCGTCGGTTTGGCGAGTCCGGCGTCAGCGGCGGCCTGGACGGTGAGCTCGCGCGCTTCCTCGTCGAAGGAGGCCGGCACGGTGAGGACGACGTCCTCGCCGGCCAGCGGCGCGCCGCGGGCGCGTTCCCAGGCGTCGCGCATATGCGCCAGGTACTGAGCCGAGACCTCGACCGGCGAAAGCACGCGGCCGGTCTCCTGCGAATCCCAGGGCAGGATCTTCGCGGTGCGGTCCACGTCGGGGTTGGACAGCCAGGACTTGACCGAGTGCACCAGCCGGGTGGGCACCAGCGCGCCCTGGTCGCGCGCGTAGGCGCCGATGTAATTGTGATCGCCCAGGTAAAGGAACGAAGGCAGCGTGCGGCGCGGCTCGACGGCGCCCGGCGCGACGTACTGCGGGATATCAAGGATGTGGACCGGCGGGAATTCCGCGTCCTCGGCTTCGCGCGGATCGATGAAGGCCACCGCGGAGTTGGTGGTTCCGAGATCGATGCCGACTTTCACGGTGTCCCTCACGTCGCAGTCTAATGACTTGGGCCCTCAGGCGCGGCCCGGTTTTGGCCGTCGCTTGCAGCGCCCGGTTAGTCCGACCCTGTGTCTTGCTCCATCAGAAGCGACTGCTCCAAGTATCCGGATGGCGGTGTTGATGGAGAACCGCGATGACTTCAACCTCCTCGTCACCGGTGCGCATCAGCGCGCCGACCCGCCACCAAGCTTCGAGCGAATCTCATCGCGCACTTCTTCCCAGGGTCTCGCCACCTCGGGATTGGCTTGCTGGGCGGCGAGCCGCTTGTCCAGCACATGCCGGTGCCATTCTGGAACAGGCACCTCATCCGGTTTCGCTGCGATTCGGTCCCAAAGCGACTGGACGTAGTCGACTTGGTCCTCGACCGGCAAATCGTCGAAGCCGTGCGGAGGAACCGGAAGTCTATTCGTCATAGCGTTGGCTCTCGACATCAAGTATAGTCCGCGTCAGCGGACCGTGCATAATCCCTTCGCTCGGGCTAACGGCTTGGGCGCTCAGGCGCGCGCCACTTTTGCGCATCGCCTGCAGCGCGTAGTCAGGCCGGGCGCCGAGCTCGAGCAAGGGCCCTGGGCCGTGGAATGGCGCCGCGGTGCGATGCTCCGCAGTCGCTTGACTTCATACACTTTGCCTGGTCAAGCCGAGGAGAGTCCGGGCCTCTTCATAGGACACTGTTTCCGTTTGCCTGGCACGAGCATCGAGGAACTTCATCAGCGCTCGGTTCTGCCGGCTCAGTTCGATCTCGCGATTGAAGTCATCGACCTCGGCAAGAATGAACTCCTCGCCCTCCGGTGATTTCAAAATGACGTTTTCACGGCGCGCCCGCTTGAGGAGCGCGGTAACGCTCTTGGCCCGGCGCGAAATGGTGATCGTCTTCATAGTTGGAACTCCTCTGCTGTACGTGCGCAGGTCGTCGATGGCCTCCGGCGTGAACCTGATCGCGAACATGTTCCGCGTTCATTGTACCAGCCGCCAGGAAGACGGTTGTCGGTCTTACGGGGAACGGCTCCGCCGTCAGCGCCGTTCCCGCACGTTGAATTCGAGCTTCCAGCGCCGCCCGTCGCGGGCCACGCACCACAACTGGAGGAGACCCGTCTCGGTGATCACGGTCTCCAGGGTCACGGGCACAATCTCCCCGCCGCCATCGGTGGCCGGCAGGGTCACCTCCACCGGGGCCAGCTCCTGGAGATCTTCGCCGACGTCTTCAATGATGGCGCCGGGCGGGTCGTCCTTGCGCGTCGCCGAGTTGAAGAAGCGGAACTCAGCCGGCTCGCCGACCACCAGGCCGAATTCGCGGCCGGGAATCTGCGCCGACGTTGCCTCCTCCATGCCGAAGGGCGCCACGGTGAGCGCCTTGAGCGGGGCGGGGATGCCGGGCACGGCGGGCATCGCCGTCTCGATGCCGACGTAGTAAGTGCGGGCGATGCCTCCGCGGATGCGGATGCCCTGGCCGCGGCGGGCCAGGCCGTAGTAGGCGGCGCCGCGCGCCACCGCGTGCATCAGGTCTTCGCCGGCCAGCGCCACCACCGGCTCCCTGCCTTCGTCCCGCAGCCAGCCGTTGAGTATGCCGAGCAGGCGCTCGCGAATCAGCCCGGCGCGCAGCACGCCGCCGTTGAACAGCACGTGCGTGGGGCAGGCCAAACCGCTTGCGCCGCGCCTCACCGGCTCGCCGGCAACCGTGGCCGCCTGCTGGCAGAGGAACCGCGCCAGGTGCCGGCTGACGCCGGCGTCGGCGGCGTACGGCAAGCCGATCTCCTGCAAGCCCACGCGGCGCGGCCGCTGCGGCATCTCGTGGCTGGAGACCGCCGGGAAGAAACCGTCCAGCAGTATCCGCTCCAGGTCCTCGCGGCCCAGGCTCGCCTTGATCGTTCCTCCGACCAGCCCCGTTCCCTTGCCGAGAATGGTGACCGGATGCGCGGCCTTCCGCGAGCCTTCCGCCAGCAGCGTCTCCTTGGCGAAGCGGCAGTTCTGCCACAGCGCGTGGAGCTGGAGCCTGTCGAGGCGCGTGCCTTTCTCCGCAAGCTGCTGCTCGATGAAGCGGGCCAGCGCCAGGTCCATGTTGTCGCCGCCGAGCAGGATGTGCTCGCCCACGGCGACGCGCTCCAGCGCCAGTTCGCCGTTCTGTTCGGTGACGGCGATCAGGGTGAAGTCGGTAGTGCCGCCGCCGATGTCCACCACCAGGATGAGGTCACCGGCGGCGACGCGCTCGCGCCAGTCGGGATGGCGCTCGATCCAGGCGTAGAAGGCCGCCTGCGGCTCCTCGAGCAGGACGATGTCGCGGTAGCCGGCCTGCTCGGCCGCGCGCAAGGTGAGCTCGCGCGCCACCGCGTCGAAGGACGCCGGCACGGTGACCAGCACCTGCTGCCGCTCCAACGGCGCCTCGGGCCGCTTCCAATCCCAGGCCCGCCGCAGGTGCTCCAGGCAGTGTTGCGAGGCGCCGAGCGGCGAGAGCTTCTCGACCCCCTCGGGGGCGTTGGGCGGCAGGATCGGCGCGGTGCGGTCCACGCCAGAGTGGCACAGCCACGACTTGGCCGAAGCCACCAGCCGGCCCGGGTTCTCGGCGCCGCGCTTCTGCGCCAGGGATCCCAGGGCGCAGCGGGGCTCGGAATCCCACGGGAGTTGGAGCGAACCGGCGGGGAAGTCCAGCGGCCCGTGGAGGTAGAGCGAGGAAGGCAGCAGCGGCTCCTCGCGCACCTCGCCCGGATTCACCAACTGCGGCACCGCGAACACGCTCACTTCCGGCAGCCGGTGTGGATCGGAGACCGCCCCGGGCTCGACGAAGGCCAGCGCGGAGTTGGTCGTGCCTAAGTCAATGCCGATGACGAACTGAGATTGCATGGCGCTTCACTCGATCTCGATTTCGGCCGGCGCGACTACGGCCGCTTCGTGGCCGCGCGCGAGCGGCGGCAGGTCGATCTTCACCGCGCGCCAGCCCTTGTGACGCAGCAGCCCTCCCCCCGGGCGTCCGCCCACGGGCACGTTACCGATGAACTTGACCGCCGCCGGGCTTTCGCCCGCATCGACCCGGCTGTAAGTGCCCTCGACGCCGTCGATGACCGGCTGGAGCCGCACATAGCGTGAAACCGACTGCCGGCATTGCTCGTGCAGCCCGCGCACGGCGGCGCCGACCTGCTCGTCGGAATAGCCCGAGATGTCCTCCATCAGGAAATCGATGAGGCGGGAATCGCGCTGGAGGATGGCCAGCATCTGGAGGGCGCCATCGGAGGCCGTCGCCGCCGGCGCGGGCGCAGCGACAGGCTGGGGCCTGGCCTTGGTCAAGCCGAGCGCGGCCGCGACCTCGTCAGGCAGGCGGCCCTGGAACAGGATCGCGAAGAAACTGCGAAAAGCAAGAGCAATGCGTCGCAAGTGAATCCCTCGTCCTCTTAGGATACACTGGGGTGCGCGGGAGGAAGCATGCAACGGCGTGAGGCATTAATGGGCGCGGCCGCCCTGTTCGGATTGCCGCTGGAGGCGGCGGCGGGAGCGCCCCGCCCGCTGCCATCCGACCAGCTCTTCCAGCGCAACCCGGAAGCGTTCTGGTTGCGGCTGCGCAAGGAGCAGTTTCTGCTGCCGGGCTGGCGCGCGTTCCTGAACAACGGGTCTCTCGGGGTGGCGCCCAGGCCGGTATTGCAGGCGGTCGAAGAGTATTCGAGCCGCGCGGCGACACGGGCCGATGAGGAGTACCCGCGGTGGGGTTACGAGACCCTGGATGAGATGCGCACCGAGCTGGCCGCATTCTTCGGCTGCGACAAGGACGAGCTGGCGCTGACCCACAACGCCACTGAGGGCATGAGCACGGTGATCAACGGGCTGGATCTGGCGCCGGGCGATGAAGTGGTCATGACCGACCAGGAGCACCCGAGCGGGCGCTGCCCCTGGCTCCAGAAGCAGGCGCGGTTCGGCATTCGCGTGAGGGAGGTCAAGATCCCGTTGCCACCCGAAAGCCCGGGGCAGCTCGCGGACCTGCTGATTTCGGCCATCGGCGCGCGCACCCGGGTGCTGAGCTTCAGCGGGATCACCACCACCACCGGGCTGCTGTTCCCCGTGCGCGAGATCTGCCAGGCGGCCCGCGCCAAGGGTGTGATCACGCTGGTGGATGGCGCGCACATGAACGGGCAGGCGCCGCTGAACCTGCGCGAGCTGGGCTGCGACTTCTTCGTGGGCAGCCCGCATAAGTGGATGTTCGCGCCGGCGGGCTGCGGCGTCCTTTATGGCCGCCCGGAGATGCTGGACCGGCTGTGGGTGAACGTCGCCACCGGCGGCTGGGACGACCGCAAGCTGAAAGCGGCCCGCTTCATGATGGTGGGCACCAACAACCGCGCCATCTTCGAAGGGCTGATCGCGGCGCTGCGGTTTCTGAAGGCGCTGGGGCCGGAGCGCGTATACGCCCGCATTCACCAGCTTGCGAGGATGGTACGGGAGCGCGCCAAAGCGCAGCCCAACCTGGAACTGCTCACGCCGGAGGACGACCGGATGTTCGGCGGGATGGTCACGTTCCGCCTGCGAAACGGGGATGTGAAGCGCGTGCTGGAGCTGGCGCAGAAGCGGCGCATCTTCATGACCGGGGGCAAGGAACGGATCCGCATCTCGACACACGTGCACACGCGCCCGGCGGACGTGGAGGCGCTGTTCGACACCCTCCGGGCCAACGCAGGCGGCATCGCTTAGCGCCGGGCGCCGACCGGCCGGCAACTGACTCCCAACTGGTGGAACAGGAACGCATGGACATCAACGGTTTGTTCGATCCGCTCACTCAGGGGTGTGTCGAGCCCATGACCTGTCTTTGCACTGGTCCTTAACAACACGGGAGCAGAGGATGCCGTTGCCGCTTGAAGCCGGGCGGTCATCTTTCTGGAGTGGGCGGGATCGACCCGCGGGTCATTGGCTCCGGTCGAGAACAGCACCGCCGGGTAACGCGTCCCAGCGACGACGCGGTGGTAGGGCGAATAGGCATAGAGGGCCTGAAACCGCCTCTCGTCCTTCACGCTGCCGAACTCGGGCACGTCGAATGCGCCGTTCGGCGACAACTCAGACCAAAGCATGTCATAAATCCCGACGAACGAGACTGCGGCCTTAAACAATCCCGGCTGCTGCGTGATCATGGCACCCATGAGCAGGCCGCCGTTGCTTCCGCCAATGAGCGCGAGCCTGTCGGAGGAGGTGCAACGACGCTCGATCATGTGCTTGAGCACCGCGGCGAAGTCGTCAAAGACGTTCTGTTTGTTGGTGAGCGCGCCGGCCCAGTGCCATTCCTCTCCGAACTCGCCCCCGCCGCGAAGGTTGGCCACCGCGAACACAACGCCCTGCTCGATGAGGAGGCGACGGGCTGCATCGAACCGCGGCCCGTTGCTGATGCCGTACCCACCGTATCCCGCGACTACTGTTGGATTCTCACCGTCAAGCTTTGTGTCTTTGAGGCGGAGGATGTTGACGGGGATCCGCGTGCCGTCCCTGGAAACAGCGAACTCCCGCGAAGCCTCGGTGTCGCTGAAATCGACCGGCGAGCTGGTCACCAGGCCTGTCTTGCTGGTTTGGCCGGTTGCGGGGCTGAACCGGCGCCACACCGGCGGTTCGAGGAACGACGAATTCTGAAACAGGATGTCATCTCCTTCCAGCGGGGCCAGGCCACTGACCGACGAAACCGGCAGCAGACGCGGACCGGGCTGCGGCTTGCCGGTGTGATCGAGTGACCGGACCTCGGAAGGACCGCTAAGCTGATAGGTAAGGTAGAGCCGAGCCGGCGCGTCCCGACCAAACGGCTACGCATCATCGAGGGCCTCAAAGCGGAGGGGATGAGTAATCGAGAGATCGCACGGCGTATGGGTGTCACCGAGAAGGCCATCCGCAAGGAGGTTAGGCCATCGGAGCGACGCGCGCAGCAGCAGTCTTTGCCGTTGGACACCACCGAGAA
>JBBTDS010000261.1:0-26070 GCA_038060875.1 Acidobacteriota bacterium
TTGTACTCCTCCAGCCGGTCCTTCTTCACCTTCAGCAAGAAGCAAATGCGTTGCATATCCGCTCCCTCACGGTCGCGACTCAGATAAACAGCGGCGCCGCCACCAGCGTGATGGTGCTCAGCAGCTTGATCAGCACGTGCAGCGACGGCCCGGCGGTGTCCTTGAGCGGGTCGCCGACGGTGTCGCCCACGACGGTCGCCTTGTGGACATCGGAGCCCTTGCCGCCGAGCTTGCCGGTCTCGACGTACTTCTTGGCGTTGTCCCAGGCGCCGCCGCCGTTGTTCATCATCGTGGCCAGCAGGATGCCGGTGATGGTTCCCACCATCAGCAGCGCGGCCACCGAAGTGGCGCCGACCGGCTGGCCGCTCCCGCCGGCGAAGTGCTTGAAGATCATGCCCACCGCCACCGGCGCGGCCACCGGCAGGATGCCCGGCAGCACCATCGCCTTCAGCGCGCCCTTGGTGACGATGTCCACGCAGGTGCCGTAATCCGGATCCGAGGTCCCCTGCATGATGCCCGGGTTCGCGCGGAACTGCCGGCGCACCTCTTCAATGACGGTCTGGGCGACCTTGCCCACCGCGCGGATGGCCAGCGCGCTGAACAGGAAGACCAGCATCGCGCCCAGCAGCGCGCCGGTGAACACCGGCACGCTGCCGATATCGACGGTAAACACCTGCTCCGGCTTCCAGCCGAGGTGCACTTTCACTTCGTCGATGTAGGCCGAGAACAGCAGGAAGGCGGCCAGCGCCGCGCTGCCGATCGCATAGCCCTTGGTCAGCGCCTTGGTGGTGTTGCCAACCGCGTCGAGCCGGTCGGTGCGCCGCCGGATGTGTTCGGGCTGCTGGGACATCTCGATGATCCCGCCGGCGTTGTCGGTGATCGGCCCGAACGTGTCCATGGCCAGGATGTAAGCGGCGGTGGAGAGCATGCCCATGGTGGCGATGGCGGTGCCGTACAGGCCGGCGGCGGCGGCGGTGATCGGATTGCCGTCGGCGCCCAACGTGCCCGCCAACCCGGCATTGGCGCCCAGGTAGTAGGAGCCCAGGATCGCGGCGGAGATCACCAGCACCGGCAGCGCCGTGCACTCCAGCGCCACCGAGAAGCCGGAAATAATCACCGTGGCCGGCCCGGTCTTGGCGCTCTCGGCGATCGAGAGCACCGGGCGGTACTTGTACTCGGTGTAGTACTGAGTGATGTAAACGAACGCAAAGGCGGTCAGAATGCCGATCACGCCTGCGGCGAACAGCATCAGGTTGTTCTGCAAGAGCAGCCGCACGGCGATGTAGAAGCCCAGGATGGCCAGCGCCGTGGTCATGTAGTAGCCGCGGTTGAGCGCCTTCATCGGGTCTTCCTCGCCCTTCACCCGCACGGCCAGCACGCCGGCGATCGACGCGATCAGTCCGAAGGCGCGGGCCACCAGCGGGAACAGCACGCCGTAAATGCCGAAGGCCGGCAGCAGGGCGATGCCCAGGATCATCGCGCCGATGTTCTCGGCGGCGGTGGATTCGAACAGGTCGGCGCCGCGGCCGGCGCAGTCGCCCACGTTGTCGCCCACCAGGTCGGCGATCACCGCCGGATTGCGCGGGTCATCCTCGGGGATGCCGGCTTCGACCTTGCCCACCAGGTCCGCTCCCACGTCGGCCGCCTTGGTGTAAATGCCGCCGCCCAACTGCGCGAACAGGGCCACGAAGCTGGCGCCGAAACCGAAGGCGACGATCTGGAAGGGCACGTGATGCGGGTCGTTCAGCCCGTCGAAATACCAGAACAGCCCGCCCACGCCCAACAACGACAGCGCCACCACGCCCAGGCCGGTCACCGCGCCGCCGCGCAGCGCGATCTGCAAGGCGCGGTTCAGGTCGGTGCGGGCCGCCGAGGCCGTCCGGATATTGCTGCGGATCGAGACCCACATGCCGCAGAAGCCGGCCAGCAGCGAGCAAATGGCGCCGGTGACGAAGGAAATGGTCATTCGGACGGCCAGCCGGGTGTCCCCCTTGCCGAAGGCGTAGCCGAGGTAAATGATGACGGCCAGCACCACCGCCAGGGCGATGATGGTCGAGTTCTGCCGCCGCAGAAACGCTTCGGCGCCCTGCTTGATGGCGTTGGAGATCTTCTGCATCTGCGCCGTGCCGGTATCCTGGCGGATCACCCAGCGGGAGAACAGTGCGGCCACCGCCAGCGACAGCACGCTGATGGAAAGGACCAGTATGAGATAACCGCTTCCGGTTTCAACCTGCATCGATCAAAGCCTCCGAAAAGTCAATTCCACAGGATATCAGCATCTGGAACTCTGGACCGGGGGCGAGGACAGCAGCCCCCCAGCTCGCTGCGATCGAGGCTCTCCTTGCGGATCAGTTCCTGGACGATGCGATCCATCTCCTGGCGGCGGCTGACCAGGATGGTCTTCACCCGCCCGTAAAGCGAGTCTGTCATCCGCCGCACCTCGGTGTCAATCAGCTCGGCGGTCCGCTCGCTGTAGTTGCGCTCCTCGCCCAGCGAGGCATCGGCGAGGAAGCGCGGGCCGCCCGCCCGGCAGGCGGTGCTTCTTCTCCAGCCCGAGCAGCACGCGGTCGATCGCCTCCTCCAGGTCGCGCATCTCCACCTGCCCGGCGCCGCGCCGCGCCGCCGCCGCTTGCGAAGCTTGGTCATCCCAACCCCAATGATAAACTGGACTCGTGCCGCTGCTCGTGGGCATGGAGCTCGCCGAAATCCAGCGGCTTCTGGGCCCGGAGCAGCCGCCCTACCGCGCCCGGCAGATCTACCTGGCCATCTACCGCCAGGGTGTGAGCGACCTCTCCCAGCTTTTGACTCTTCCGGCGGTCCTGCGCCGGGAACTGGCGGCGCGGCACCACGCCGGCCTGCCGGAACTGGAGCGCCGCTACGATTCGGCCGACGGCACGCGCCGCTACCTGCTGCGCCTGGAGGACCGGCGCACGGTGGAGACCGTGCTCATGCCCGAGCCCGCGCGCGACACCATCTGCATCTCCACCCAGGTGGGCTGCCCCGCCGGCTGCCGCTTCTGCATGACCGCGCTGATGGGGCTGGAGCGCAACCTGACCGCCGGCGAAATCGCCGGCCAGGTGCTTTTCGTGGCCCGCGCCCACAACCTGGCGCCCACAGACGCGCGGCTCAACGTGGTGATGATGGGACAAGGCGAGCCCCTGCTGAACCTGCCCAGCGTGCTCAAGGCGACCGGCCTGCTCACCGACCCGGACGGCTTCGGCCTCTCGCCGCGGCGCATCACGCTCTCGACCGTGGGCGTTATCACCAAGATCGTCGAGATGGGCCGCGCCGAGGTCCGGCCCAAGTTGGCCATCTCGCTCAACGCTTCCACCGACCAGACGCGGCGCGAGCTGATGCCGGTCGCGCGCGGCTATACGCTGAAGGACCTGATGGCGGTCTGCCGCGCCTACCCGCTGCGCCCCTGGGAACGGCTCACCTTCGAGTACGTGCTGCTCAGGGGTGTCAACGATTCCGACGCCGACGCGCGCCGCGTGATCAAACTACTGGCCAACCTCAAGGCCAAGGTGAACCTGATCGCGCTGAACCCGGGGCCGGAGATCCCCTTCCAGACGCCGGCGCCGGAGCGGGTGCTGGCCTTTCAGGCGATCGTGCGGCGGGCAATGCCTTGCTTCATCCGCAAGCCGCGCGGCCAGGACATCTTCGCCGCCTGCGGCCAGCTCAAGCGTATGGCGGTCGCCGCGGGGGGCGCTACCGGGCCGGCTTCGGACGCGGCGTCGCCTCGCCGGGGATCAGGCCCATCACCCACTTGACGTGCTCGACAACCATCTTCTGGATGTCGGGGCGGTCCCAGACCGCTTCGACGTGGCCGAGCCCGTTGTAGAGCACACGGCCCTTGCCGTAAGTGCGCGCCCAGATCACGGCGAAGTCCTTGTCGGTACGGTTGACGTTCTTCCTGGTGAGATCGATCTTGTCGGCGTCCAGCGTCATCAGCACGCGCACCTTGTCGCGGGAGTAGTCCTTGACCTGGTAGATCTCGTCGCGCATGGTGAACGCGCGCGGCAGGAGCTGCATGCCGGGGAACGCCGGGTCCTCGACCACCAGCGGCGCCTCGAAGGTGCCCCAGGGGTGAGAATCGAAGTAGCCGCCGATCATCTCGCCGTACTCCGGCCACTTGTAAAAAGTATCGTTGGCGCTGTGTACGCCCATGAACCCCTTGCCGTCCTCCCTGATGTAGGAGAGCAGGTCGGCCTTCTGCGAGTCGTCCATATCCAGCTCGCCGGTAGTGTAGAAGACGACTGCGTCGAAGAAGCTCAGGTTCTTGGCGTTGCCGCCCAGCTTCTTCTTGGTGATCAACTGGGAATCCGTTTTGATGTAGGTGTCCCACAACCCGGACTCCTGGCCCAGTTTCCAAATGGTCCCGGCCGCGTGCGAGACCGAATCGTGCTGGAAACCCTTCGTCTGCCCGATGTAGAGCAGCTTCTTCCTTGCCTGCTGCGCCTCGAGAGCGCCGCCGGCCGCAACCGCAAGGAGAACCGCCAGTACAAAGCGAAATGTCTTCATGAAGACCTCCGAGAGGGCATCTTCTCATTGACGGGCGGTGGCCCGCAACAGGCTGCTATAATCTGGACAAGCGCCGGGCGCTTCGTCCGCCCGGCCAGGGATTCTTTCCCATAGGGAGGAAGATGAGCAAGGAAGACTGCATTGAAGTGACCGGAACGGTCGTCGAGAAGTTCCCCAGTGGTTTGTTCAGCGTCCAGCTCGATCAGGATCGCACCGTGCTGGCCCACCTGGCTGGCAAGCTGCGCCGGAACCGCATTCGCGTCCTGGCCGGCGACAGGGTCACCATGGAGCTGTCGCCGTATGATTTGACCAAGGGTCGAATCACCTACCGCCACAAGTAGCTGCCCGCCCGGTAACCCGCTGATCCGTGACGGCGGGGCGTTCGTGTGCCGAGGCTGCCGCGCGTGATAAAAGGTTAGTTTGCAGCCCAGATCCTGCCGCACGCTGATCGTCTTCGGCACGCGCCCGGAGGCCATCAAGCTCTGCCCGCTCGCGCTGGAGCTGAAGAGGCGCCCCGATTTCGAGGTCCGCGTCGCGGCCACCGCCCAGCACCGCGAGCTGCTGGACCAGGTACTGGAGGCCTTCGGCGTCGCGCCCGATTGCGACCTGGACCTGATGCGGCCCGGTCAGACGCTGGCGCAATCGACCGCCCGCATCGTGGCCGCGCTCGAACCGGTGCTGGAGGAGACGCGCCCCGACATCGTCCTGGTGCAGGGCGACACCACCACCACTTTCTGCGCCGCGCTGGCGGCCTTCTACCAGCGGATTCCGGTCGGACACGTCGAAGCCGGGCTGCGCACCTGGGACCGCTGGCAACCGTTCCCGGAGGAAATGAACCGGCTGCTGACCAGCCGGCTCAGCACGCTGCACTTCGCCGCCACCGATTGGGCGGCGGAAAACCTCCGCGCCGAAGGGGTCGATCCGGCCCGCGTCAGCGTCACCGGCAACACCGTCATTGACGCCGTGCTTTACGTGCGCGACCGCCTCGAGGACGGGACCTTGCGCGGCCCCGAGTGGCCGCGCCTGGAGGCGGCCCGGAAGCTGATCGTGGTCACCGCCCACCGCCGCGAGAGCTTCGGCCAGGGATTCGAGCGGATCTGCTCGGCGCTGGAACAACTGGCCCGGCGGCCGGATGTTCAGATCGTCTACCCCGTCCATCCCAACCCCAACGTCCTGGAGCCGGTGCGGCGGCGGCTGGCCGGCCGCGACAACATCCTGCTGGTGGACCCGCTCGACTATGTGCCGTTCGTGGACCTGATGCGCCGCGCCTACCTGTTGCTCACCGACTCGGGCGGCGTGCAGGAGGAAGGCCCTTCGCTGGGCAAGCCGGTGCTGGTGCTGCGCGAGAGGACGGAGCGGCCCGAAGCGGTCGAGGCCGGCACGGTGAAACTGGTGGGCACCGACGAGCGGCGCATCGTCGCGGAAGCCGCCCGCCTGCTGGACGACCCGCGGGAATACCAGCGCCGGGCGCGCATTCACAACCCCTACGGGGATGGGCAGGCCAGCCGGCGCATCGCCGACGTAATCCGCTCATTCTTCACCAGAAATTCCCTTTAGAAAGTTGCGGTCCGAGGGCCTGGCCTCCCTGCCGGCGGGGGACTTCCGCTGCCCCGCCCGATACAATGAGAACAAGAGGGGGCTAGCTGTATGAGGAATGCAAGCGGCTCGGGGAAACCGAAGAAGACGCCGGCTGAACCACCGGACGATCTGGTCGCGCTGCTCTCGCAAAAAGTGGTCGGACAGCCGGCGGCGATGAAGTACATCGTGCCCTATGTCCAGATGTTCCAGGCCGGCCTGGCTCCCGAGGCCAGACCGGTGGGCGCCTTCCTGCTGCTGGGTCCAACCGGCACCGGAAAGACCAAGACGGTGGAAGCGCTGGCCGAGGTGCTGCACGGCAGCGAGAAGAATGTCCTGAAGATCGACTGCGGCGAGTACCAGATGGAGCACGAGGTGGCCAAGCTCATCGGCGCTCCGCCCGGCTATCTCGGACACCGCGAGACGACGCCGATGCTGACCCAGCAGAAGCTGAACGCGGTCACCAGCGACAAGTGCGGCCTGTCGATCGTGCTGTTCGACGAGATCGAGAAGGCGGCGCCCTCGCTGACCCGCCTGCTGCTGGGCATCCTCGACCGCGCCATCCTCCGGTTGGGCGACAACACCTCGGTGAATTTCGAGAGCAGCCTGATTTTCCTGACCAGCAACCTCGGCGCCCGCGAGATGATGAAGGAGATCAGCCCGGATTTCGGCTTCCAGGCGGGCGTTCCCCGCCAGCGGTCCCATCTGAGCGGCAAGCTGGAGAGCATCGCGCTGGCCGCGGTGCGCCGCAAGTTCTCGCCGGAGTTCGTCAACCGCATCGACGCGGTCGTCACCTACCAGCCGCTGGATGAAGAATCCCTGGCCGCCATCCTGGAGCAGCAGATCACCGAGTTGCAGCGGCACGTCAACACCCGCCTCGGCGACCGCTACTTCCACATCGAGGTGCCGTTCCCGAGCCGCCAGTTCCTGCTGCGCAAAGGGACCAGTCCCGAGTACGGCGCCCGCGAGCTGAAGCGCGTCATTCATCGCCACCTCACCCAGCCGCTGGCCACGCTGGTGGCGGCCGGCGCGATCGAACCCGGCGCCCGCGTGGTGGTCGATCTCGGCGAAGACCAGGAGAGCCTGGAGATCCGCACCGCGGGCCGCGAAGCGGCCCCCGCACCAGAACACCCCACCGTGCTGCTGGTGGACGACAATCGCGAACTGCTCAAATTCCTGGAGCGGCTGATGGCTCAGGCCGGCTGGCGGCTGCTGACGGCGGAATCGGCCCAGCAGGCCCAGCAGGTCGTAGCCAGGCAGGTCCCCAATGCCGCCTTGCTGGATTACATGCTGCCCGATGGAAACGGCGTCGGCTTGGGCGTCCAGCTTCTGCGCCAGGCGCCGCAAATCCAGGTCATCATCATGACCGGCGGGCAACTGGGGGCCGAAGAAGAAGCCATCTGCGAGGAACACGATTTCCCGGTGCTGCGCAAGCCGTTCCTGGCCAACGACATTCTCAACCTGATCCGCGCCCGCCTGTTCCGTTCCTCCACCGCCGCCGCCTGAGCACCCGCGGCCGCTCAGCGGCCGGTCGGCCCCGCCGGCCAGCGCTCACTCAAGGTGTTGTTGCCGAAGAAGACCTCCAGACGGAAGCTCACCTGAGGCGAGATGCGGCGGTAGATTACGCTGCCGTTGTGAAGCTGGATTCGGCTCAGGTCGAGCGCCCGCGTCTGGTCGCCGTCGGAAATGATGAGGACCGCCCGCTGGGCGGCGCGGACAGCCGGCGCGCTGCGGTCCCAGGTCAAGTGCACGTTGTCGCCGTAATGCCTTACGGCGAGGGCGAGCGCGTACGGATCGCGCCGGGCGGCCGGCAACGGCAGCCGGACCCAACCGGTAGCCAGCAGGGCAGCCCCAGCCGCCAACACGGCCAGAACGGGTACCACCCACAGCCAGCGGCGTCTGTGCCTGCGCGGGGCCGAATCC
Source organism: Acidobacteriota bacterium (assembly GCA_038060875.1). GTDB lineage: Bacteria > Acidobacteriota > Terriglobia > Bryobacterales > Bryobacteraceae > JBBTDS01. Next base: position 8,020 of record JBBTDS010000261.1, read on the forward strand.
AGGAGGGTGAGAGCGAAGTCCGTCGCCGCCGGGCCTGGCGGCGGCTCGCCGGCCGGTCGGTCTCCGGCGGCGGCAACGCCGGCTTCGGCGGCGGCAGAAGCCACGTCCGGCCGCGGCCGTCCCAGCCGCCCCTCCAGCAGCAGTTCCAGGTACGTGGACGCGGATCGAATCTGGCCGTCCTCCCGGATGAAGAACCCGGCCGCGCTGGAACCGGTGGCCCGCGGCCGCACCAACAGGGCCACGTGGGAAGGATCGGGGAAATGCCGCGAAAAAACCGCCATGTCCTCCGCGCTCAGCGCCATGCCCTCGCGGGTGTTGCTGCGGCAGTAGCCGACCGCGTACAGGCGCCGGTCGGGGGCGGGCTTCCACTTCTCCAGCGCACGCTCCAACTCGAGCTTGTCGGCCTCCGAAAGCGTGTAGGAGGGGCCGTAGGCGTGCTGGCAGGGAACGGGCTCGAAATCCTCGATCCTCACGACCAGCTTCCCCTCCAAGCGCTCGCTGGAACCCAGCAGGATGCCGCCCACCTCGACGCCGCGCGCTTTCAGCATCGGGCCCAGGCCCGCTACCGCGTGGAGGAGGATGCGGTCGATGGCCTCGTGGGAAAGCTGGATCGAGATCGGCTTCCCGGGAACCTCCCAGAGGTGGAACGACGAGGGCATACGAGCAATGTCTTATCCTAGACCCGGCATGCGGGCAACACAAGTGCTCCGACACGCCACGCCCCCACCCCACGCCCCGAGTGTGTGCTATCCTCTGCACGTCAGGAGGGAATAGATGCAACGCTGGTTGGTGATATGCACGGTGGTTGGGGGCAGCTTCACGGTATTCTGCCAGGACGGTTTCGGGCAGGGGCCGCCGGTGGACCGTGTGATCATGATCACTGCCCGCAGCGACAACAGGTTGGAGTACCGCGATCCGGGTGGGAACCCCGCGGAACGGCAGAAGGCTCTGGCGAACGAGACGGTCACGTGGAAGTGTTGCACGTTGCCGGCCGGTGAGACCGTGGTGGGCTTTGACGTCTCGTTCTCCAAGCGCACGCCGTTCTGCAAGAACAAATGCACCGCCGACGATCCTGGCAACGACAACAACAAGGGGACAAGCATAACCAAGCGCGTCAAGTCGAGCCCGGCGAAAGGTATCTACAAGTATGCGGTGGCGGTTGTGAGCCGGGACGGGAAGGGCAACGTGCGACTGTACATGGACGATCCGGAGATCGACGTCGAGTAGAGGGGAGCGCGCGGGGCAGGCGTCTGCCCTCTCAGCGGCGCAGCGCCAGCGCGGCCTTCCGCGCCACCAGGCCGAAGCCGGCGGCGGCGGCCTCCTTTTCAAGCGCCTTCAGGCTGGCCTCGCCGAGGGCCGGATTCCGCGACTTGAGTTCGGCCTCGCCCCACGCCAGGCGGGCCTCCCACTGTAGCCCGAGCGCGCGCGCCTGGGTCGCCTCGGCGAAAACGGCGTCGAGGCTCTGCGCGGCCGCGGCCGCCTCGCCCGAGGCTGCCCGCACCCGCGCCGCGGTGATCCTCACCGCCAGGCGCACGCTTCGGTTCTGGCTCTTCTCCGCCAGACCAACGGCCTCGCGAACCGTCATCCGGGCCTCCGCTGTCTTCTTCTGCGCCAGCAGGCAGCGGGCCAGCAGACCACGAGCGGAGGCCTCGTCATCGGCGCGCTTCTGTTTCCGGAATTCCTCCGCCGCAGCGCGCGCCAGCGCCTCGGCCTCCGCCAGTTGCCCTTGTTCGAGCAGGACCTCGGCGAGAACCCCCTGGGTTTCCGCCGTGCTTCCCTTGGCCCCGAGCTCTTCCCGTAACTTCAGCGACTCCTGGCAGGTGCGCTTCGCCGTGGCGAGATCGCCCCGGTCCTTCTGCACGCGGGCGAGGTTGTTGAGCACGACGGCGACGCCTGCTTTGTCGCCGATGCCGCGCCGGATCTCCAGGGCTTGCTCGAACAGGCGTCCGGCCTCGGCCAGGCTCCCCCACAGCCACAGCACCTCCGCCAGGTTGTTCAGCGCCACGGCCTGGCCGCGCCGGTTGCCGATCTCGCGGCAGACGCTCAAGGACTCCTCGTACCTCTGCCTGGCGTTGGGCAGATCTCCCAGGCTGTAATAGACGCCCCCGATGTTGTTGAGCGTGGACGCCACCCGGCGCCTGTCCCCGATCTCGCGCGCGACCCGGAGGACCTGGGAGAACATCTCCCTGGCCTCGGCCAGGCGGCCCTGGCCGTAAATCAGCGCGGCCATCGAGTTCAGGGTGTTCATGGTCCCCGCCTGATCTCCGATTTCGCGCGCCACGGCCAGGGCCCTCTCATACCTCTGCCGGGCCCCGGCGTAATCGCCCTCCGTGTAGTAGACATTACCCAGGTTGCTCTGGGCCTGGGCCACGCCGCCCCGGTCTCCCGCCGCGGCATAGATCTGGCCGGCCGCTTCGTAGGCGGCCCGGGCCGTTTTCAACTCCCCGAGACTCCACAGCGCCGACCCCTCCGACATCCGCGCGCGTGCCGCCAGCAGAACCGCCCCCTGCGCCCTGGCCTTGTCAGCGGCCCGGGAGGTGGCCTGATGCTGGCGGCGGAAATCCGAGAGGGACCGCGCCGCCGAGGCTTCCGCCAGGTCGATGCGCGGATCATCCGCGGCAGGCGGCGGCAGCTTGCGCAGCTCTTCCACGCTCGCCAGCGCCTCCCTCCCCTTGCCGGCGGAGGTTTGCGCCGCGGCCAGCCGCAAACCGTACTCCAGGTTGTCCGGGAAGAAACTGAACAGGCTGCGATAGATCTCCACCGCCTTGGCCCAGTCCTGGGAAATCTCCCGGCACGCCCCCTCGACCCAGAGGCGTTCCTCCTGCGACAGATTGGCGGAGAGATCCATGGCGCGCTGGGCTTCCTGCTTGGCCTTCTCGCCGTAGCCCAACGCCGACCAGGCGGCCGCCAGCGCCGCATGGGAGAGCGGATGCCGCGGGTCGGCCGCCACCGCCTTCTCCAGCAGGTTCCGCGCCGAGATGGCTTCGAACAGCCGCAGCTTCGCCAACCCCTCGGCATAGAGCCGGGCCGCTGCCGGCTTGGCCGGGTAGGAGGCCCGCACCGCGCCCAACACCGCTGCGGACGGCTCGCCGGCCCCCAGTTGCTGGCGCAGCCGCGCTCCGGTGCGCGAGACCAGGTTCAGAAGATCCGGCTCCGAGCCGGTCTCGGTAACCACGGCGATGGTTTCTCCGGCGGCCGCATCCTGAAGACGGAGGTCGAGCCGGACTTTCCCGCCCACCGCCAGATAGGCGCCCAGCACCACAAAATCGCTGCCGAGATTTTTCCGGATGCGCGCCAGCGAATCCTTGCCCAGGCTCTCCGCTTCACTTACAGAGAGCTCGACCTTCATGCGGGCAACGTTTTCGCCCGGGATGGTCCGGAGTTTCCCTCCGGCGGAGAGTTCCGTCGCCAGCAGCTCCGCGAAGGCGGTTGACAACCAGGCGGTGTCGGGACGCCCGGAAAGGTCCTTGAATCCGAGCACCGCGATGGAACGCCGCGCCTGGATCTGTCCGGCCGAGGGGCGAGATGCCTGAGGCACCGCAGCTTCCGGGACTCTCCGCGCGCTGAAGAATGCGATGGCGGCGGAGAGCAGGATCAGCAGCGTGATGCCAGCCACAACCAGCCACCCTCGCCAGGGGCGCCGGGCCGGCTCGCCGCGCAGCGCCATGGCCACTTCTTCCGCACTGGCGAAACGCCGGGCGGGCTCGCGCTCCAGGCACCGCAGGATGACTCTATCCCAGGAGGGATCCAGATCGGGAACATGGCTGCGGGGCGGCGCTGGCGGCCCGCGCAAGCGCCGGGCCGCGGCGGCGAACGGAGTAGCGGCGGCGAACGGCTGCCTCCCGGTCACCATTTCGTAAAGAACCAGGCCCAGCGCGTAGATGTCCGTCGCCGCGGTGGCCTCCCCGCCCTCCACCTGCTCCGGGGCCATGTAAGCCGGGGTACCCAACACCCCGCCCGCGAGGGTCAGTGCGGGGCGGTGGTAGCCGGGGGCGATGGTCCGTGCCAGCCCGAAATCGGTGACCACGGCGCGGACCTCCTCGGGCTCCGGCGCCGGGACCAGCAGCACGTTGCCAGGCTTGAAATCCCGATGGATGATGCCCGCGCGATGCGCGGTACCCAGAGCGGCGGCGAGCTGCCCGGCGATCCGCAACGCTGGCGGCCCAGCCATCCGGCCATCGCGGTGAAGCCGGTCCGCCAGCGTTTCCCCGCGCAGGAGTTCCATGGTGAGAAAAGCCACCTCGCTCTCCGGTTCACCCGGTGCGACGGCGACGCGGTGGCGAAACAGGTCGAACATGCGGCACACGTTGGGGTGGGTGACCTTTCGCGCTAATTGGATCTCCTGCTTGAAGCGCGCCAGCATGCGCTCGTCGGCGGTGACGTCGGGGCGGACGGTCTTGAGCGCTACCGGCTCGCCCAATTCCAGGTCCGCCGCTTCGTAAACCTCGCCCATGCCCCCTTGCGCGATGAAGCGCACGATCCGGAACCGTCCCGCCACAATCTGATCGGGGCTGAAAGTAGTCCTGCCCGCCCAAGCCCTCGGCGCCGCAGGGTTGGCAAGCGTGCGGGTTTTGTCCATTCCGCCGGGAGCGGCCCCGAGGGGAGGAGTCTGTTCGCCTTCCGGTTCGGTCACCGTGGTGTACCCTTTGGGTTCATAGCTGCCGGCGGGTTGCCGCTCAGAACGCGTAGCGAAGCGCGAGCTGGATGACACGCGCGTCGGACGTGGAAGTGATCCTGCCGAACGATTGAGCGGAGCCGAAGTTCGCCTGCGGATTGCCCAGGTCCGCGTGGTTCAAGACGTTGAAGAAGTCCGCCCGGAATTCCACCTTGTGCCGCTCGCCGGCCGCGTCGAACTTCTTCTGGATGGAAAGATCCCAATTGAAGCCGCCGGGGCCGATGATGACGTTGCGGGCCGCGCTGCCGTACTGGCCGGGCAGGTTTCGTCGAAACACGGAGGTGTCGAACCATCTGGCGATCTTGTCGTTCCTGGAACGGTTGCCCGGCAACTTGGGATTGCCGGCCAGGTCGGGCCGGTCCCGGCCAACCCCGGTGAGAGAGGCGTCGCTGCCGGTCACCACGTTGACAGTGGTTCCGCTTTGGAACGTGTTGATGCCGGCGAGCTGCCAGCCGGCGAGCGCGTGTCTCAGGATGCCGCCGCTATTGTTGAAGAACGGCAGCTCGTAGAGATAGGAGAAGGCGGCTACGTGCGCCCGGTGGTAGTCACCCAGTCCCCGGCTGCCGCGGCGGTTGAAAGGATCCTGCTGCTGGCAGCCGTCGGTCGATTCGGTCGTACAGGAGTCGTCGATTGCCTTCGACCAGGTATAGTGGCCATGCAGAGTGAAGCCGCGGCTCAGCCGCTTGGCCAGCACGGTCTGCAAGCTGTGGTAGGAAGAGTTCGCGTCCGAGGAATTCGCGGCGAAGGAGGTGTAAGAAGGAGCAAAGCGGCGCCGGGCATCGGTGTTCCTGGTTGTTGACAGGTCGTTGCCCCGGGCGTCCTTGCCGGGAATGTAAGTGGCCGGGTTGAACTCGGCCTTGTTGGGCAGCTTCCGGGCGAGGTTTGCGATGTAGCCGGCCTTGGCCATCCAGTTCCCGGACAGTTGCCGTTCGATAGTGAGGCTGAGGTTCTGGATGTAGGCAGCCTCGATGTTGCCGGCGATGTGACCGCCTTCGCTCAGGCCCCGGCCGAAGGTGGCCGGCAGTTCAAAGACCGCGCGAGCGGGATCGACCGTGTAGGGGAAAGGGTTCCGCGTATTGGCGTAGGGATCCGAAAGCGGGCCGGGGTTGGTGACGGAAAGGTTCAGCCAGAAGGGCTGGTTCCCGGAGAGATAGTAGGAAGAACTCGAGCTGTCATAGGAGACGGCATAACCGCCTCGCACCGACAACTTACCGTCGCCGAACGGGTCCCAGGCAAAGCCGATCCTCGGCCCGATGTTCACTGCGTCGGTCCCGTAGGAGTATTCCGGATCGCTCTGGTACACGGCGCCCAGGGGCGCGGTGGGGAAGGTCCGCGAGCGCACGCCGGGAATGTACATGGCCATCTGGCCCTCGTTCTCGCGCCAGGGGGTGTAAACCTCCCAGCGTACTCCCAGGTTCAGAGTCAGGCGTGGCTTTATCTTCACGTTGTCCTGCACGTAAAAGGCCGGGATCCAATAGCGCCCGCCGAACTGGGCCACCGAGTTCTGGCTGAAGCTCACGCTGCGGCCCAGGATGAAGTCGGCCACCGCGTTCCTGGTGCCGGTGCCGTCGAAAATAAACCTTCCCCCTGAGGCCGAGTTGTCCCAGCGGGAATGGCCGTTCTGCTGCGCCTGCGCGCCCCACTTGATCTCGTGGCGGCCGCGGAACCAGGACCAGTCGTGGGCGAAATCATAGCCGGTGCCGTCGCGCTGGTTGTCCTTGCTGGGAGAGACGGTGAAACGGCCGGTGACGATCAGTTGGGGCAAGTGGGGAGGTCCGCCGCCGTTGGCGAAGTTCCTGGCGCCCAGGTCGGCCATGGTCTCGCGCACGAAGTTCAACTCATCGTAAATGAAGCGGGAGAAGGAGCCGCGGCTGCTGCTGATGAGCCGCGGCGACCAGGTGTGGAGGTGGTTCAAGGTGAGGGTCTGAATGTCGTGGCTGTTGCCGGCCGGAGAGTAACCCGGTATGTTCGAGCCGGGGCTGGTGACGACCGGGAAGGGATTGATGCCGCGCTGATAGTCGAAGTAATAGCGGAAGCTAAGGCGGTCCTTGGGCCGTGGATTGAAGTCGAACTTGCCGACGATGTTATCGCCGGTGACCGGCGCCGGCCTCAGCGCCGACAGCCTGCCGGTAGCCGCGTCGGTGGGCAGCGGCACCCTGTCGAGGACTTTCATCGCCACCGGGTCAAAACGGCTCTGCGGGATGGTCCGATTGGGAAACGGCTGGCCGTTCAGCGGATCGACCGGGGCCGGATTGGAGGCCGAAAAATTTCCGGCGCGCTCGGCCGCGGTGGGCGGGAAAGCCGAGGTGGCCGAAGCGTCCTGCCGGATGCGGATGCCCTGGTATGAACCGAAATAGAACAGCCGGTTGCGGAGGATCGGACCGCCGATGGTGGCGCCGAACTGGTTGTAGCGAAGCTTGGCCTTGCCCAGGTCGAAGAAGCGGCGGGCGTCCAGCTTGTCGTTGCGCAGGTAATTCCAGGCCGTGCCGTGGATCCGGTTGGTCCCGGACTTGGTGACGACGCTGATCACCGCCGAGCCGCGGCCATATTCGGCCGTGACGCCCGCCGTGATCACCTTGATCTCTTCCACGGCATCCGGCGGCGGCATGTTCAGGCCCTGACCGCGATGGGCGTAATACATGCTCCCGCCGTCGAGTTGCATGTTGGTGGCGGAGGCGCGGCTGCCGTTCACGTTGACTCGCTGTTGGGAGAAGGAAACGTTGTTGGCGATCGCCGTGCGGGTGACGCCCGGAATCAGCGAGGCGAAGCTGATGACGTTGCGCCCGTTCAGCGGCAGATCCAGAATCCGTTTGTCGTCCACCAGCGCGCCCACGGTGGCCGTCCGGGTGTCCACCAGCGGCGCTTCGCCGGCCACCAACACGCTCTGCGTAACGGCTCCCACCTCGAGACCCGCGTCCACGCGGGCGCTCTGAAAGGCCGTCACCGTCACCCCTTGGCGCACGAACCTCTTGAAGCCTTCCCTCTCCGCCGTGACGGTATACCGGCCCGGCGGGAGCGAGGGGGCCACGTAATCGCCCAACTGGTTGGCCGCAGCCTCGGTTCGCTGGCCGGTCAATTCGTTGAGGACCATGACTCGCGCGTCCGCCACCGCCAGGCCGCTCGGATCGCGCACCGATCCGAAGATCTGGCCCGCCGGCGATTGCGCCAACAGGCAAAGCCCCGAAGCAACGATCACCGCGGGAACGACCAGATGCGATCTCATGACTCCTCCTTCACGGCGGAAGTGGACTCCCAGTCAGGTCGAGTATACACCACGCCCCGCCGCCCCGGTTACACTGGGCATGGATGGCCGGCTCCCTCTACATCGTCGCCACGCCGATCGGCAACCTGGAAGACATCACTCTGCGCGCGCTGCGCGTGCTGCGCGAGGTGGACTTGGTGGCCTGCGAGGACACGCGGCAAACGCGCAAGCTGCTCGATCACTATGGCATCCACAAGCCGACCCTGAGCTACCACGAGCACAACGAGGCGGCGCGCGCCGAAGAGCTGCTCGACAAGCTGCGCCAGGGCGCCAGCATCGCGCTGGTCTCCGACGCCGGCACGCCGCTCATCTCCGACCCCGGGTACAGGCTGGTCTCCAGAGCCATCGAGAACGGCGTGCCGGTCGATCCCATTCCCGGTCCTTCGGCGCTCGTGGCCGCGCTCAGCGCCTCCGGATTGCCCACCGATTCCTTCCGCTTCGGCGGCTACCTCCCTCCGCGCCAAAACGCCAGGCGCAAGGCGCTGGCGGCGTTCAAGGACGAACCGGCCACGGTGATCTTCTACGAGGCGCCGCACCGCATCCTCGAGACCCTGGCCGATATCGACGAGGTGCTCGGTCCGCGGCCGGTGGTGCTGGCGCGCGAGCTGACCAAGATCCACCAGGAGTTCCTGCGGGGCCCCGCCGCCGAGGTGCGCAGAACCGTCGCCGCCAGGCACTCGCTCAAGGGCGAGATCACGCTGCTTCTCGGCCGGGCCGCCGCCGCGCCTGTGCAGGACACGTCTATACCCGAAGCCGTCGAGGCCTCGATCCGCGCCGGCATGGGCCGCATGGAGGCGATGAAGGCGGTCGCGCGCGAGCGTGGCCTCTCCAAGCGCGAGATCTACCGGGTGATGGAAGACAGCGCGCGGCGTTAGAACGAATAGCGCAGCGAAAACTGGATCTGCCTCGACGTCCCCAGTCCCACCGTGCGGCCCACCGTGGACGTGGTCACTCCAAAGCCGGGCGCGGAGGCGAAGGAGAACGGCTGGCCCGGTTGAAGCGCGGGCAACGCGTTCGGCAGCGTCGCCGGGGGGTTCGAGAAGTTTACCCGGTTGAGCAGGTTGAAGATGTCGGACCGGAACTCGAGCGCCTGGCGCTCGCCGATGGGCAGACGCTTGGCCAGCATCAGATCGAGCTGCGTGAATCCAGGCCCGCGGAGCGCGTTGCGGCCCAGATTGCCGTAGGCGCCCGGCCGCGGGATGGTGAAGGCGGCCGGGTTCAACCACTGCAAGCCGCTCCGGTCTTTCGCGTACGGGCTCACACCGAGCACCACGTCGGGGCGGCGGGTGGCGCGACTCGCGCCGCCGCCGGGAGTGTTGATCACCGCCGTCGTGCCCGCAGTCGCGACGACGCGGCCGCTCCCGTCCACGCTCACCACGTCCGGCCGCGTCAGGAACACGTTGATCGGCAACCCGGTACGGCCGTTGAATACGCCGCTCACGCTCCAGTTCCCCAAGAGCCAAGACGCGGCGCCCGCCCGCAGGAACCTCCGGCCACGGCCGAAGGGAAGCTCGTAAACGGCGCTGGCGTTCGCATAGTGGCGGATATCGGAAGCGCCGTCGCCACGGTCGCAGGCGAAGCAGAACGGATCCTGCACCGTGATCGAACCGTTGGACCCTTCGGAGGTGCCGATCGTGTGGGCCCAGCCATACTGGATTCCGAATGTCAGCCCCTGCAAGAAGCGCCGGCTCAGCCCGGCCTGGAGCGCGTTGTAGGAATTGCTGCCACCGCTGGTCTTGTAGTCGATCTCGCCGAAGTTCGGGTTCTGGCGCGTGACGCGGCCGGTCCGCGGATCGACCGCGGTGATCAGGTTCGTAATGCTGCGCTGGAACAGGTTGCGCCCCAGGCTGCCGGTGTAACCTATCTGGCCTACGAACTGGCCCGGCAGTTGTTGCTGGATGGAGACGCCGTACTGGATGTTGCGTTCCGGGACACGGTACCCGCCCACGTCGTAGGCTCGCGGGGTCTGCGGCGGCAGCGTGGCTGAGGCCAGCAGCGCCGGATCCACCGGATAACGCTGCCCCGGAAGGATGAACCGGTTCACGTCGCTCTCGATCGGCTGGATCAGGTCCTCGAACTGACCCGGCCCGTAGTAGAGCCCCCCGCCGATCCGCAGCACCGTTTTGCCGCCGAAGCGCCGCGGCGCCCAGGCCAGCCCGAGGCGAGGGCCGAACGCTTTCTTGTCCGCCTGGTAGAAACTGGTTCCAGGATCGAGCAGCCGGAGCGTGGCGGCGTCCAACAGCCTGGCGCGGTTGTATTGCTCCCGGTTGGGCGTGTAGTACTCGTAGCGCAGCCCGGTGTTTAGCGTGAGATCCGGCCGCAGGCGCCATTCGTCCTGCACGTATCCGATGTAATACTCCTGTCGGCCGGTGCGCAACCCGAGATCGCCGATGTAGGCGACCGTGGCCGCGCTATTGGCGAGAAAATTGTCCAGGTTACTGAAGGAATAGGTCAGCCCCCCGAGGTAATTGAACGGCACGCGAAGGGCGCGGAATTCGACACCCGCCTTCAGGTTGTGCGCCCCGCGCACCCAGCTCAGGTTGTCGATCAGCGAATAAGTCCGCCCGCGATAGTCCGAGCCGCGGCCGTTGCCGGCGCTCGACTGCCGGGTGACGCCGCCGGGCATGGCCACGCCGCTGGGCGCGCCGCCGTTGATGCCCGGCTGCACGATCGAGCCGCTGATGTTGATGCCGATTCCGTCCAGGCTGGGCAGGCCCGCATCCACCGCGAGGGCGGTCGGGGCGCGGTTCAGCCCGAACTTCAGGTCGTTAAACAGGCGCGGGCTGATGGTGCTGTTCCAGTTGGCCGCCAGGTTGTCGGGCTTGTTGGCGGCGCGGACGCGGCGCGGGGTGACGGTATTATCGGGAGCGTCCAGGTATCCGATGTCCTTCAGGTAACGCACGTAAAGCCGGTGGGCGGAGGAAAGATGATAGTCGGTCCGGCCGCTGAAGTTGGTCTCGTCCAGTTTCGAGATGGCCGCCCGCCGCGCCAGGTCGATGTCCGGGCTGGAGGTGCTTTGAAAGCCGGCGGGAAACGCGTCGAGCAGCGGGCGGATCTCGGCCACGGCGCGGGCGCGGGCGGTCGCGCTCGGCACGCTCTCCAGCACGTTCAACCCGGCCCGCTGCCGCAGGGCCTCGACGCTGCCGAACAAGAACAGCCTGTTGCGGCGGAGAGGACCGCCGGCGTTGGCGCCGAACTGGTTCATGCGCAGCCGGGACTTCTCCGCGGCGTCGAAGAAGTTGCGCGCGTCGAGGCGGTCGTTGCGCAGGTACTCGAACAGGCTCCCGTGAAACTCGTTGCCGCCCGACTTCGAAATCAGGTTGATCTGCCCGCCCGTGCCGGTGCCGTATTCGGCCGGGTAGAGCGCCGAATCCACGCGAAACTCCTGGATGGTCTCCACGCTGTTCTGCAAGCGGAACTGCGAGCCGCTGACGGTGAGCCAGCCGGGCGCGGTGTCGAAGACGGCCGAGGCGTCCACGCCGTCGTAGGCGAACTTGTTCTGTTCGGCCGACTTGCCGTGGAAGCGGATCTTGTCGAAGCCGCCGTCGGTGGCGTTGGTCGCCCCCGGCGCCGCCAGCGCCAGCAGCGAATAGGTGCGCCCGTTGACCGGCATCTCGGCCAGTTCGCGCGCGCTGACGTTGGTTCCCAGCCGGGCCGAGCTCTGGTCGATCGAGGTGGCGTCGGTGACCACCTCGACGACCATTGACTGGATCGCCAGCTCCAGCACCGGGTCAACGGTGCGGGTCTGTCCGACCCCCAGCGGCACCGCAATCTTGCGGTCGGCAAAGCCGGTGGAGGACGCCGTCAGCTCCCAGCTTCCCGCCGGCAGTTGCGGAAAGGCGTAGTTGCCCTCCGCCCCGGTGCTGTTCTCGAACTTCAGCCCCTGCTGCCGGCCCACAGCCACTACCCGCGCCCCGGGGATGGGGGCGCCGGAGGGATCCTTCACCGTCCCCGCGATCTGGCCCGTGCTTTGCGCCAGCAGGCAAGTCCCGGCCAGCAGAAAGATTTCGCTCAGGCGTAACTGAAACATCTTTTCGCTCTCCTGTTCGCTTTCCAGGATAGTGGGCCGATGTTTCAGTTCCGTGAAGTTGGGATGAAATGACAGTCAGTGGCCGGGGCCCGGCTCGCCCGCGAGCGCTTCATTGAAGCTGTAGCCGAAGCCGCGCACGGAGCGGATGAAGGCCGGGCCGGCCGCGTCCGCCTCCAGCTTCTGCCGCAACCGCAAGACGTAGACATCCACCGTGCGGCCGGTGACCGCCCGGTCGTACCCCCAGACGGAATCCAGCAACTGTTCGCGGCTGAAAACCACGCCCGGGTGGTTCATCAGGAACTCCAGGAGACGGAATTCGGTGGCCGTCAGCGACAGCGGCCGGCCTTCCAGGCGCACTTCGCAGCGCCTGGGATCCAGCTCCAGTCCACCTATTTTGAGCACGCGGGACGGGGCCGCCGGAGGCCGGAACTGCACCCTGATTCGCGCCAGTAGCTCGCGGACCGAAAAGGGCTTGACCACGTAATCGTTCGCGCCCAGTTCCAGACCCAGAATTCGGTCGGCTTCCGAAGCCCGCGCGGTCAGGAAGATGATGGGCACACACGCCATCTCGGGAAGTTGCCGGACGCGCCGGCAGATCTCCAGCCCGTCGGAATCCGGCAGCATGATGTCGAGCACGATCAGGTCGGGTCGCTGCCGCCGGCAGAACTCGACCGCGCCCTTGCCGGTCTGCAACCCGATTACCTGGTAACGCTCTTTCTCCAGGTTGTACTTCAGCAGGGCGAACAGGTCAGCGTCGTCCTCGATGAGAGCGATCTTCTTCATCCGGCCGCCACCTCCAGCGTACCGCACACGCTGTTACAGATCCGTCACGAATCGGTTACCTCGCGGTGACCCGCCGGGAGCGTGAAGGAGAACACGGAGCCTCTGCCGGGTTCGCTCTCGACCCGTACCTCGCCTCCTTGGGCACGCACCAAGTGCTTGACGATGGCCAGGCCCAGGCCGGTGCCTCCCAATTCGCGCGACCTCGCCTTGTCCACCCTGTAGAACCGCTCGAACAGTCTCGGCAGGTCCTCGGCTGGAATCCCAATGCCGCTGTCCCGCACCGAGATCTCGACCGTACCGTTGAGCGCCCTGGCGCCGACGACGATGCGCCCGCCTTCGGGCGTGTACTTCACCGCGTTGTCCAGCAGGTTGGTGAGGATCTGGAACGTCGCTTCGTAGTCGCAGTAGACCACGGCGTCTCCGGACACCGGTTCGACCGCCAGGCTCAGGCTCTTCTTCTCAGCCATCGGACGCATGGTGTCGGCCGCTTCCTGCAACAACGCATTGAGGGGGCGCGGGTGGGAATCGAACACCCGTGTCTTCAGCTCGATCCGCGACAGCGTGATCAGGTCGGCGGTCAGCCGGGCCAGCCGCTCGGCGTTCCGACGGATGATGGTGAGGAAGCGCTCGTTGTTCTCAGCATCGTTCAGCCCGCCGTCCAGCAACGTTTCGGTGTAGCCCTGGATGGAGGCCAGCGGCGTCCGCAGCTCGTGGGAGACGTTCATGACGAAGTCCCGGCGCACGCGCTCCAGTCTCTCCAGCTCGGCGTGCTCGCGCTCCAGCGCCTCGACGGTGCGGCGGAGGTTGTCGCCGGTTTCGGCCAGCCGGCGCGCCAGCACGCCCAATTCGCCGCCGCCCGTCGGCGCGAGCGAGGCCCGGAAATTGCCCCCGGCGAGTTCCGCCGCGTAGCCAATGATCCGCCCGAGCCGGCGGGAAATATGCCGGGCGAAGATCGCCGCCAGCAGCATGGCGGGAAGGAACGCCAGCGCGACCGAGACCAGCATCCGCTTGCGGATCGCGTTCACCTGCCGGTCCACTTCCGACAGCGGGACGGCCAGCCGCAGGGCGTTCTTCCCGGCCGGCACCGCCACATAGAGGAAGTTGGCGCCGATGGTCGGGCTGCGGCGGATGCTCGAGCCCTCGGCGCCCCCGAGCGCTCGCATGATTTCGGGCCGGTTCCGGTGGTTCTCCATTTTCTCGGGTTGGGCCTCGGAGTCCGCCACAACCCGGCCATCGGGAGCGACCAGCGTGAGCCTGGCGCCGGACGCCCGGGCCAGTGCCAGCGCTTCCTCCGGCTTGATCGCCGCCAGACCGCCGCCGTGCACCACGGCCAGCAGCCGCGCCTCAGCCGCAAGGTGCCGCGTCAGGTTCTCGATGTAGTTCGACACTGCCGCCCGCGACACCTGGATGTCCACGGCCACCATGGCCACAATCAGCAGGCACAGCAACACTCCGATGAGCTTGATGAAGATCCTGGCGGTCAACGCGAACCGGCGAGCCTCCGGACCATTGTAACCAAGCGCGGCATCAACCCAACGTTACAATCGTGTTACAATCTCGCTTATTCCCGGAAACACGCGCCTGATGCGACGTTCGCACATCGCGGCTGCGGCTTTGGGGGTGCTGGTTGCAGCCCGCGGGCCCGCCGAAGAAATCACCCAGCAGCCACCATTGTCCTTCTCCCTCGGGCCCGTGCTGCTGCGTCCCTCCGGCTTCTTCGACAACATCGCCATGTACCGGACGGCCACCACACCGGACGGCATCTTCACCCGCTTCGGATCGATCCCGCTGGCCGAGTCGCCATCGCAGTGGCTGGATTCCATCGCTCATTCGCGCAGCGCCCTCGAGGGGAGTCTCAAGGCTGGCGGCGGCCGGCTGGTGGGCTACTATGAATCCGATTTCCTCAACGGCGTCGGAGGGCCTCCCTTCCGGCTGCGGCAGCTCTGGGGAGAGTATGAGCGGGGCAACTGGAAGATCTTGGCCGGGCAGGCCTGGAGCCTGTTGCGGCCGAACCGCGCCGGTTCCTCGACCCAGAGCGACCTGATGAACACCATCGTGGTCGAGCCGGCCTACCACGTCGGCCTGGCCGGCGTCCGTAAACACCAGGTCCGCGTTACACGCGTGATCGGCAACTGGCAGGCGGTCGTCGCGTACGAACACAAGGAGCAAGGCGACCTGGTCGCCAAGCTGGCCCGCGACAGCGGGCGGCTGCACTGGGAGGTCGTCGGCCTGGCCGGCGAGCAACGGCGTTTCGCCGCCGGTCTTTCCGCGGTGATCCGCGCCTCGCGCGCCGTGAACCTGGTGAGCCAGCAATTGTGGTCACAGGGCGCGGGGCCGGACCTCATCGGCTCGCTGCCGCCCGGCGTACACGCCCATGCCACTATCCACGGCGTCGAAGCCAAGGTGCACAAGAACCTGCAACTGTTCTCTTACGGCGGCATCGTCTACGGAACGCGGTCCTCAGGCAACCGCACCGTGCGCCAGTGGACGGCCGGGTTCCACCAGAAGTTGTTCGAGCACGCGATCTACGGCCAGTCGTTCCTGTCCTTTCAGTATTCCCAGTTCGATCGCAGCCTCTGGCGCGGCGCGCAGGGCGACATGAACTACCTCATGATCGGCTTCCGCCACTTCCTGCCGGCGCGGCATTAGCATCCGCGGTGGGCGCGCCGGTGGCACAATGGCTCAATGAGCCTCACGCCCGCCTCCGACTCGTTGCGCGCAGAGCACCGCCGCATCGAGGCGTACCTGGATCAACTGCTGGCCGCCGTGCACCAGATCAGCGAGGCGCGGCTCGCCGGCCTCCGCGAGTGCTCGCAGGCCATCGGCCGGCTGGCCGCAGTCCACTTCCGGAGAGAGGAGCAGGTCCTTTTTCCGCGCCTCCGCCAGGCCTTCCCCGAGCTGCCGGCGCGCATGGAGGAGCAGCATGAGTACGCCCGCCAGATCGAACGCTCGCTCGACGAGATGCTCGCCCCCGGCGTCCCGCTCGACGCCGAGCGCATGGCCGAATTGCGCCGCTTCGGCCTCGAGTTCCACGCCGCCCTCCAGCACCACATCATCGAGGAGGAGGACTACCTGCTGAGGCTGGCCGACAGCGAGCTGAGCGAGGCGGAGCAGCAGGCCCTCGCGGACGCGATGGGGGAGGTGGCCGGCTGATGCGCAAGCTGCCGCGCGACACGATGACCGCCCGACAGCGGATTGAAGCCACCCTGCGCGGCGAGCTGCCCGACCGCGCGCCCATCTTCGACCTCATCCAGCACATCCCGCTCATCGAGCATGTAACCGGGGAGAAGGTCACGCCGGCGAACGGGCTGGACCTTCTTTGCCGCACCATCGGCGAGCGGCTGGACATCACCCGCGGCATCGCCGCGCCGGCCGAGGAACGCATCGTCCGCCACGACGACGGCTTCGTCTACAAGCAGGAATGGTGGACCACCTGGCTCATCGGGCGCCCGTTCCACGACGCGCGCGGCCTGCTCGGATACATCCGGCGCAACATCGACGAGATCCGCGACCGCCGGCCCGGCGACATGTGGACCTACGCCGGCCGCGGCAACGTCTGGGGCCACGACGCCCGCTCGCCGCGCGACCAGTTCCTGGAGTTGCAGGAGAAGGCCGGCGAGAACACCGTGCTGTTCCCCAACGAGAGCCCGGTGGGGCTGGACACCGCGCACATCCGCGCCGGCCTGGAGCTGTTCTGTTACGCTTACGCCGAAGACACGGAGCTGGTTTCGAACTGGCTGGAGGCGCTGAACTGGGCCGAGATCCAGCGCGTGCACGAGACCGCCGATGCGGAGCTCTCGCCGGTGGCGCTGGTCTACGCCGACATGGCCGACAAGAACCAGCTACTGTTCTCGCCCGCCTTCCTGCGCCGCGAGTTCTTTCCGCGGCTTAAGAGGCTGGTCGATGCCTGGCACGCGCACAGCGTCAAGGTGATCTTCCATTCCGACGGCAACCTCTGGCAGGTGCTGGAGGATCTCCGCGCCGCCGGCGTGGACGGCCTGAACCCGCTCGAGCCGCTGTCGCGCATGTACGCCGGCGATGTGCGCCAGGCGCACCCGGACTGGATCCTGATGGGCGGCATCGACGCCAGCCAGCTCCTGCCGTTCGCCAGCGAAGCCGAGGTGCGGGCCGCCGTGCGCCGCACCATCGCCGAGGCCGGCCCGCGGGGACGCCTCTGGATCGGCTCCAGCACCGAGATCCACCCCGCGGTGAAGCTGGAGAACGCGCTGGCGATGTGGGAAGAAGTCGAGAGGTTCGGGTATTATTAGGCGAGACACACTGTTCCCGGAGGACACGATGCTTGTCAACGGATTGAAAAACCTGCGCGGCGCCTTCAGCCGCCGCGATATGTTCCGCGGCGGCGGCCTGCTGGCCGCGGCCGGCCTCACCGGCGGCGCTCCCGCGCTGGCGGCCCCGGCGCGGGCCGGCAACCTGGAGCTCGGCGCCAACATCTACAAGTCGATCGGCGTGCGGCCGATCGTCAACTGCAAGGGCACCTTCACCATCATCTCCGGCTCGCTCACGCTGCCCGAGGTGAAGCGCGCGATGGACGACGCCTCGCGCCACTACGTGCACCTGGACGAGCTGATGGAAGCGGTCGGGAAGCGCCTGGCCGAGCTGACCGGCGCCGAGTGGGGCATCGTGACCGCCGGCTGCGCGGCCGCGCTCACCCACGCCACCGCCGCCTGCATCGCCGGCAGCGACCCGGAAAAGCTCCAGCGACTGCCCGACCTGCGCGGCCTCAAGAGCGAGGTCATCGCGCCGCGTTACTCGCGCAACGTTTACGACCACGCTATCCGCATGCTCGGCGTCAAGATCGTCGATGTCGAGAACAAGGAGCAGCTCGAAGGGGCCATCAACCCGCGCACGGCGATGATCATGGTGCTGGCCGGGTCCGGCGATCGCGGGCCGCTCGGCCTCGACGTCATCGCCGCGATCGCCAGTCCGAAGGGCGTCCCCATCCTGGTGGACGCGGCCGCCGAGCGGCTGACCATCCCCAACGTTCACCTCCAGCGCGGCGCCACCATGGTGGCCTACAGCGGCGGCAAGTGCATCCGCGGGCCGCAGTGCGCCGGCCTGCTGCTCGGGCCCAAGCCCCTGCTCCAGGCGGCCTTCATCAACAGCGCGCCGCACCACGCCTTCGGCCGCTCGATGAAAGTCGGCAAGGAGGAGATCGTCGGCATGCTGGCGGCGGTGGAGATGTGGGTCAAGCGCGACCACGACGCCGAGTGGAAGCAGTGGGAGAACTGGCTAGCCTCGATTTCCACGGTACTTCGGTGACCTAACATTTGGGTCTTCGGT
>JBBTDS010000262.1:0-2236 GCA_038060875.1 Acidobacteriota bacterium
GGGGCGCGTCATCCCGCTTGGCGAGTATGATAGCGCATTGGAGGCGTTCCGCGGAGCAGGTGTCAGTCCCCGTTTTGCGGCGGTGAGGCCTCGTCGGCGGGCGGCGGCGGGGCGGCGGGTGCCGTTGTTTGGGGGCAAGTGGCTGACGGGGCGGGGGGAACGGGCGGTGAGAGAACCGACGAGCCGGCGGGTGCCGGGCGGTGCGTGGCCAAACGAATTCCGCGACGGCGACGTTGCGGCGCCGGGCAAGACTGCGCCGGTGAGCCTTGATGCGGTCTGTTTCGTGCAGGGTTCCGGCGGTGAGGTACGTCGCGCCGCAGCGAGGGCAACTCACAACGGGGACGATCTCGACAACCAGCAGGCTGGAGCCCTTGCCATAGCTTCGGGTCAGGTGCCGGATCTCGGCCGCACCACGACCGCAGTTCTCACACCGGAGCGTCGGCTGCGATGCCTCGTTAGCCAGCCGCACGCCCACTAAGAGTCGCCCGCCGCCATTTTTCAAAGTCGCGTGCTCCGTGCAGAAAGGCCAGGATGTGAACTTCGGTCGGGTAAACGTCATAGATCATGCGATAACGCTGGACGAAAAGCTCGCGAGTGTTTGGATGTTCCAGTTCTGGCACCCTTCGCCCTCGCTCACTCAGCGCGGCCAGTGATGCGGCTGCGTCAAGGGCGTCGATCAGAAGGTGTTTAGCAGCGGCCAGGGAGTCTTGCGCGATGTAGCCGACGGCCTCATCGAGCATTGTACGGGCCTGAAGGGTCCAGACTACTTCTCGGCGGGGGAGAGCCATTTGCGGCGAAGCTCTTCGGCAACCTGCTGCTGTGAGAGTGTGCGTCCGGCCTTGACGTCTGACTGGCCGCGAGCGATTGCCTGCACGACGTATAGATGGTAGAGCACGTCGTCCAAGTTGCAGTCGTCTGGAAGCCGGTCCAGTACCGCCCTCACGGTATCTTTGGTTTGCATGAGCCTCTTGTTTACAGCCCTTACCCTCACCAGTATAGCTCCCATCCGTGAGCAACGCTTCGGACTGGCTAACGACCGTGGCATCACCTTCCGCCACGCCGGTTGCGGCAGGTGGGCGCATGCGCTGGCTGGGCACTTGTTAGGTCAGTGAATCCCGAGGCCGATACGGAGCCCCCAAAAGTGCCACACGGTGCGGGGCTCTCTGGATACGTGGTCGCGCAGTTCGAGCCGGAGGCCGAGGCCCGCGTGTAGCCGGCGGTGGCTGAACCGGGGGTGCGGCAGGTATGCTAGGGAGCGCGCGCTTGAGGTTGCCGGCAAGGGGGACGCGGAAGCCGGGATGGTGGAAACTGGAGCGGGCCGTAGCGGTGCGAATGGGGTTTTCGTAGCCTGTCACCGAAATTCGGGCGCCGTCAGCATCAGGTACAGCCCGGTCTGGCTGGCGAAGAACAGCAGGCGCACGCCGAGGCGGGCGATCAGGTAGGCCTGCTGCACCAGCAGGACAAGCAGCAGCCATACAAGGTGGTGGCGCGGGAGCAGGCCGCACAGCAACCAGTAAGTGGCGAACAGCGCGGCGGCCAACAGGAGAACGGCGGCGTAAGTCCCCGAAGCCGGTCCGAGGTTGCGCCAGGCGAACCGGAACGAGCCCAGCGCGGCGCGCAGCGACTTGCGGCTGTCCTCGGCCACCAGGCGGATCCTGGCGTAGTCGAAGACCATGTTGACGAAGAGGAACAGCAGCAGCACCAGCGCGACGCGGCCCCAGCCGAACAGCACCACCGGCTTTTCTTGCATGCTGTCGCGCCAGATCCACTGGCCCAGCTTGGCCAGCCCGACGTTGACGGCCATGACAACAGCGTAGGCGGGCAGCGAGTAGACGAGCAGCCGGAAGAGCCGCCCGAAGTTGCGGCCGCAACCCTGCCAGAAGGCCGCCGGCACATAGCGGGGCTCCGGCGCGGCGAAGACGGTGATGGCGCCGCCGGCCAGGAACGCGCTCAGCAGCAGGTAGCCCGCGGCCACAACGATCGCCAGCGGCCCCAGCATCACTGCGGGCCAGCCGCGCGTCTCGAGCAGAAACTCGGTGACCCACTGCACATCGAAGCCGGCCAACATCTCCTGGGCATAGAGGCTGTGGCCGAGGTTGCGAACCAGCAGGGCCGCCACAGGGGCCGCGAACGCGAGGGCGAAGGCCAGGTTCCAGAACCAGAAGACGAACCACATCCGCCGCGTCCCGTTCACGGCGCCGAGGCCTTCACGTACCGCCTGGATTGAGATGCGCAT
>JBBTDS010000263.1:0-3548 GCA_038060875.1 Acidobacteriota bacterium
CTCGGCATATAAGCCGGCTTGAGAGCCGGCTCGCAAGCGTGGACGCTCACCCCACAGCGCACGACCACCAAATGTAGGAACTCCAGAGACAGGCAGGATTGCCTGTGCCACGGTGCTAGAGTGAAGGAGTATGCTGGCCAGCCTGAAGCGGTTCATCCTGTGGGACTACTCGCGGGCGAGCTGGCAGTACGACGTGATGGTCGGCCTGATCCTGGCCTTCATATTCTTTACCCCGCGCGCCTTCTTCCGTGACCAGCCGCGGACTCCGCAGGCCAGCCGGATCACGATGCTGCCCGCCGAGCGCGGCACCCACGTTTTCTGGATCGAAGCAGAGCTGCTAGCGGGGGCAACTGAAGAGCAGCGCACCCCGAAGGCCGAAGATCTTCTCCGGCTCCAGACCGGGCAGAAGCAGAGGGTGGTGAGCCTGGAGCCGGTGCTGGATTCCGACCAGGAGATCAAGGGCTTCATCGCCATCACCGGGACCCCATCACCGGGCGGGAACTGAATGCCGCGCTCCAGCCCGCTCCTTCTGCTTCTGGCGTTCGGCCTGCCCGCGGTGGCCGCGCCGGTGGAAACGGCCGAGGCAGTGCTGGCGCGAATGGACCAGGAAGCGGCCACGTTCCGCGACCTGACCGCGAAGTTGAAGAAAGCCTCCTTCACCGCCGTGCTCGACGAGACCAGCCAGGAGAGCGGGACGATCTGGCTGAGGCGGGCCGGCGCAAAGCGCGTGCTGATGCGGGTCGAGTTCACCGAGCCCGACCCGCGCTCGGTGGGGCTGGACGGAACGACGGGGCAGGTCTACTACCCGAAGATCCAGACGGTGCAGATCTACGACCTCGGCAAGAGCAGCGTGCTGCTCGACCAGTTCTCGCTGCTGGGTTTCGGCACGCCGCGCAAGGAGCTGGAGAAGAGCTACTCGATCCGGGCGGCCGGCGAAGAGACGATTGACGGGCGGCCGGCAACGCGGCTGGAGTTGACCCCGAAGCCGGCCAAGGTTTTCGAACACGTGAAGAAAGTGGAGTTGTGGATTCCGTTGGACGCCGGTCACCCCGTGCGGCAGAAGTTCCTCCAGACCGGCGGCGATTACTACCTCATCACTTACTCGGATCTGAAGCTGAACCCCAACCTGCCGGAGGCGACCTTCAAGCTGGCGCTGCCCAAGGGCGTCAAGCGGGAGTACCCGCAGAAATAGACTGCGCTACCTGCGATCGATGAAAGAGCGTTCGAAGTAGTAGAAGAAGCCGTCTTCGGCACCGACGAGCAGGTCGAGCTTCCCATCGCCGTTCCAGTCAGCCACGCTGGGCGTCGGATTGTGGCCGGCGAGGGTAGCTTTGATGAGAGGGCCGCGCATCTCCATGACCGGCTTTTGCTGCGAGCCGGTGTTCTGATACCAGAGGGGGCCGTCGTCGGAATCGGTGATGAGATCGAGGTCTCCGTCGCCGTCCCAGTCGGCCAGCTCGATCTTGCGGCGTCCGCTGCGGCCGGCGCGCCCCGCGCTCAAGTTGAGAAAGCGGCCGTTGAGTTCGACGAAGATCCGCTCCGGAGGCAGCAGCCGCAGCTCACCGTTGATCCGCACCCGCGGGTACAAGCACAGGTATCCCTGGTGGTTCAGCATCACCAGATCGGGCAACCCGTCGCGGTTCCAGTCCACAACCTTCGGGGTAGTGCGCCATTGGGTGATCAACTGCTTGCCTATCGGCTCCCACCAGACCCACTCGGGCTTGGGCGGCCGGCCGGTCCACTCCACTTCGATCGGCTGCGCCGGAGCCAGTTCGGCGTTGGCCCGCGTGCCGATGTTACGGTACCAGACGACTGCGCCCCGGATGTCATTGACCAGGATGTCCGGCTTGCGGTCCAGGTCCCAGTCGGCCACTGACGGGTTGGTGTAGCCCCACTTCGCCTCGGCCGGGCCTTGAATCGAGCCGTCGGGTCCGGCCAGGCGCCGGATTGTCCGGCCGCCGGCTTTCAGGTAGCCGCGATCGGCGAAAGCAGGCTCACCCGGCCGGCCGACGTTCTCGAAGTACTGGAGGTAGCCGGCTGAGTTTCCCGCTATCAGGTCGAGCTTCCCATCGCCGTTCCAATCCACCGCCGCCGGGCGCGACAAGGCGCCGCTCTTCAGGTACGGGTCCACCTGTTCGAAATAGCGTGGCTGGGCCAAGCGCGGTTCCGAGCCGGCCGGCGCCAGGTTCTCGGCCAGCGAGACGGCGCCATCCTCCTCGCCGATGATCAGCGACGGCCTGCCGTCGGCGTGCCAGCGCACTACGCGGGGCTGGATCATGCACAGGTCCAGGCGCAGCGGCTCGCCCTCGGCCCGGAGCGTCTCGCCGGCGGCCAGCCGCGGCTTTGTCCGCCCGCCCAGATTCCGGAACAGCGTCACCGTATCCAGAAAGCTGCCGCCGATAAGGTCCAGCACGCCGCGCCCAAACCAGTCCACCGGATTCGGCGAGGGGCTTCCGTAAAGATCCAGCGTCTGGCCGCCGGCCTCAAGGGCGGCCGCTTCGGCATAGACGGGATCCTTATTGGTTCCGATGTTGCGATGAAAATAGACGTAGCCGTGCAGCGGGCCGCGGGTCCATTCGCCCCGCTCATTGAAGGCGTCATCCCAGCCGTAATCGCGCCAGTCGCTGACGCCGTTCAGCAGGTCGATCTTTCCATCGCCGTCCCAGTCTACGGGGTACCACAGGTCGTCCCGGCCCACGTGATAGCGGCGAAGTATCTTCACCGGCACGAATCGCGAGAGGCGGTTCCTTCGCACGTCGCTGTAATAGCCGCCGCTGACCACCAGGTCCACGGCCGCGTCGCCGTTGAAGTCGGCGGCCACCAGGTCCTTCTTGCCCGGGCCAAGCCATTCGGCGCGGTCAAACAGCGGCGCGGCGTTGGCGCCGATGTTTCGAAAAAGGTATGTGCCGTTGTAGGGCCGGTCCGGGCAGCCGACGATCAGATCCATGTCTCCGTCGCGGTCGAAATCCAGCGCCACCGGATGCGCCCACAGCCCGACCGCCAGCCGGCCGCGCACGCCGGCGCGCCCGAAACTCACGCGCTCGCCGGCGCCGATCATGGCCGGCTCCGGCAGCCGTTCGGTCTCACCCGACGCGCCCCGATCAAAGTAGACAAAGTAGGCGCCGGCGCCGGCCGATAGCCAACTGATGCGGGCCAGCGGCGCGCGCCAATCCACTTTCGCCGGCAGCACGCTGGTCGAGCCTTCAGCCAGGACCCGGACAGAATCGGCGTTGAAGTCCCGAGGCAATTCGGCTTCGACCAGGACTGGCTGCCGGGCCGGCGCATCCGAGCTCTTCCGAATCCGCAAGTGATTCGCTGTTGGCCACGCCTGCGCCCCTCTTCCCTCGATCTGGGCGCCGCGCAGTTGCCCCTGCAAGGCGACGGCGGCCGCCAGCCCAACAAGCAAGCGCCGTTTGGGAGAGCCGTTCACGAACAGCATATCGTTGACCAGGATACTTTCGCCGATTGAGAGAATCAACGCGGGGTGCATGGACCCCTCTGCCGAGCCGCGACCTGGCCCCCTCTGCCGAGCCGCGACCTGGCCCCCT
>JBBTDS010000264.1:0-19347 GCA_038060875.1 Acidobacteriota bacterium
TCTGGCGGGTGAGCACCAGGAAGTTGGTCGATTCGCCGGACTGGAAGAGGCGGGTTTCGCTGTCGAGCTTGTCCCTGGCCGCCCGCGCGCTGGCCGTAGCGGCGGTCTCACCGCGCCGCTTTGAGCGCGGGCAGGAAGTTCTCCATCACCCACACTTCGGTCTTGTGCCGTCCAGCGACAAAAGCAATACGCCGGCCGTCGGGATGAATGCGCAAGTCAGATAGTTGTTCCATGGCCAGCCCCAGTTTGTGCGGATTTCCGCCTTCCACGGGCATCCGCCATAGCTCGTCGCCCCGGGCAAACACCAATTGCCGGCTATCGGGCGTCCAGGCAACCGGGCCTTGCCAACCCACGCCCTCGATCAGGGTGCGTGGAGCGCCGCCGGTTACGGGCATGACTTTCAGCGCCCGGGATGCGCCCGCCTGAGGCTGCCGCTCGACAAAGGCGAGCTGCCGTCCATCGGACGACAGACTCATGCTGCGCAATTGCGGCCCGCGGTAGAGCTCCTTCTCCTGGCCGGTTTGTAGGTCTCGCGCGATGATAGGGTACTGCTTGTCGGCTGAGTCAAAGCGCCAGTAGAAAACCGTTCGCCCATCGCGGGAGAATGCCGTCTCGGCGACGTTCCGGTGCACGGCAATGGCTTTCCCGGTCTCAACGTCGACCCGGTGCAGGTCCGGCTCGCTGGAAGCGAAGTCCGTGACGTAGACGGCGCGCCCGTCGGGAAACCAGCGCAGCCGATACATGAAATTCAGCCCGGGCGAGAGCTCTCGCACCTCGCCCGTCTTCAGCGAACGAATGCAGACGACCCGGCCCACACTGGGCCTGCCGGTGCGCCTGGAAAGATAAGCGAGGTACTGGCCGTCAGGTGACCAGTCGGGCGCGATGTTGGAGCCCACGAATTGCTGAGCGGCGGGCGCCGGCTGAACCAATACCCTACCCGATTCCAGATCCATCTCGGCGACCTGCACGTCTCTCATCCCAGTCCTCAGGCCGTAATAATATGAGCCATTGCCGGCAAACCCGATTGGTTGGATTCGCCCCAGACCCTGCCTGACCAGTTCGGGAAGGCCCTGGGGGTTCCCGTTGGAGACAGGGATGACCCAAGCGTCCAAGGTCCCCGCGCGATCGCTGGCAAACAGGACGTGCTTCCCATCGGGCGCCCAGCCGAGCACGAAGTCATCGGCCGCGTGCTGAACCAACGGAATCTCGCGGCTCGCATCGACTGATAGCAGGAAGATGTCGCGGGCGGGGGACTGGCGCCGCGCCGGAGAGTCATAGACGAGGTGGCGCCCGTCAGGCGAAAAACTCATTTGTCCTGCTGCCGGGGACGGCGACTTCAGGACGCTCACGGCGCCTCCTGCCACGTCCACCAAAACAATCTGGTAGGCTCCATCCGCCGCGGACAGAGTCGCTAGAATCTGCTTGCCGTCGGGAGACCAGGCCTTCGGCGCAACCCAGGGGATTTCCCTGGTTCCACGGCGCAGAACGCGAAGACCGGCGCCGTCCAGCCCGATAACGCGGAGATCCCAAAACAGATCCTTACTGAGCCACTGGTAAGCCACCTGCTTACCGTCCGGCGATACAGCACAACTCATAGGGAACTGTCCGGAAGCCCAAAAGTTCTTGGTGAGATTGCGTTTCTCGCCGGTGGCCAGTTCACGCAGGGCCAGGTCACCGGTCTCCCAATCCACATAGGCGAGAGACCGGCCGTCGGGAGAAACGGCGGCAAGCAGATCGCCCATGTTGGCGTCCACGCTGGCCTCGGCCCAAATCCGCCGGGCCGACATGCCAGCAGGAGCGGGCTGAGCCAGCGCTGCCAGCCGGGTTCGCGCCGTGGCCACCACCTCGCCTTGGTCGGCGTACTCGCGCAGCACCCGCTCGTAGGCCTTCCGCGCCTCGGCATTGCCGAGCTTCTCGTAGCACTGGCCCATCCGCACCAGTGCCTTGGCGGCTGCCGCGCGGTTGCCCGCGTGAGCGGCCACGATTCTCTTGTACGCTTCGATGGCGCCGTTCAAGTCGCCTTCCACCTGCTCCTTGTGCAGTGCCGCCTTCAGTTGGACCTCGGGGGAGCGAGAAGCCTGGGACACCGCGAGCGTGGCGACACCCGCCGCCAACGCCGCCGCCAGCACGCTTGTCAGAAGCCTTGTCATTGGTGAACCCTCCCTGGCAAGAAGCGTAGCGAGCGAGATCCCCGCGCCATTCACGCCAGTGTCATGGTTTGGTCACGCCTCAGCCATCAAAGCGGTAGCCCAGCCCCCGGAGGTTGATGATGTACCGCGGCCGTTCCGGATCCGGCTCGATTCTCTTCCTCAGATTGGTCACCTGGTTGTCCACCACGCGTTCGGTGACGTGCGTCCCGGAACCCCAGACCTCGTCGAGCAACTGCTGGCGCGTAAGGACACGGCCCGGGCGCCGGACAAAAGCGGCCAGCAGCTTGTACTCCAACGGCGTCAGCTCCACCGCTTTTCCTCCCCGCCGCAGCTCGCAGCGCGCGAAATCCAGCTCGGCGTCGCCGAACCGGTAAATCTCGGGAATCTCGGCGGCGCTCCGGCGCAACAGCGCCTTGATGCGCGCTCGCAGCTCGCGTGCGCTGTAAGGCTTGGTCACGTAATCGTCGGCGCCGAGTTCGAGTCCCATGACTTTTTCTGCTTCGTGAGTCTTCGCGGTCAAAAGGAGAATCGGGGTGCGGATGCCCGAGCGCCGGAGGTCGCGGCAGACCTCGAAACCGTCTTTCCGCGGCAGCATCACGTCCAGAACGATCAGGTCCCACCCCTCGCAACAGGCTTTGCGGGTGGCGGTCTCGCCGTCGGTGGCTACCTCTACGGCGTAGCCTTCCCTCCGCAGATCGTCCTCGAGCGCCAGCGCCAGGCTGGCTTCGTCCTCCACGATGAGAATTCTCTTCATTTCTGATCCGATCCGGCGGGCAACAGAATGGTGAACCGGCTGCCGTGCCCGGCCTCGCTTTGGAGGCGCAGGCGGCCGCCGTGTGCCTTCACAATGTGATCCACCATCGCCAGCCCGAGGCCGGTTCCTTTGATGTTCAGAGCGCGGGAGGAGGAGCCGCGCACGAACTTGCGCAAGACCTCCCGCTGCTCGGGCTTAGGGATCCCGGGGCCCTCATCCTGCACCGAAATGGCGACCGTTCCCCCCTCCGCCGACACCGACACCTTGACGGCGGCGGAAGCCGGCGAGTACTTGACCGCGTTGTCCAGCAGGTTCCACAGCGCTCGCGAGATGGCCTCGCGGTCGGCGCGGATGCGGCGCTCATCCGCGGGGAGATCCAGTTCGATGTGGTGGGCGTTGGGGGCAGCCTGCTCTCGGAACTCCTCTACCACGCCGCGGACCAGGTCCCCGGCCTCCAGGAGTTCCGGACGATAGACCTGCCGTCCCGACTCCATGCGCGCGAAATCGAGCAGGCTCTCCACCATTCCCCGCAGGCGCCGGGTCTCCTTGCCCAAAGCACGGTAGTAGAGCCGGCGGCGATCTTCGGCGGCGTCGCCTTCCTCGAGCAGCTCGGTCAGGTGGCACATGGCCGCCAGCGGGGTGCGGAACTCGTGCGAGACCGCGGCCACGAAGTCGGACTGCAAGCGGGCGACGCTCAACTCCCGGCTCACCGCGCGGAAGATCGCGTAACTTGCGCCCAGCACCGCGAGCAAGATCAATGCCAGGGCGGAGCTCAGCAGCTTGCGCCGCGAGGCCGACAGCGCCAACTCGGCCGCCGGATCGTAGCTCGTCACCCGCACGGTCCACGGAAGTCCGGTCTCCGTCGGTGATTTCGCCCCGTGGACCGGGCTGCCCGGCGCCGCATCTCCCCACAGGGGCCGGCCGCGGGCATCGACAAGTTGAAGGCGGATCCGAAGCTCGCGCAGAGCGGGGCCCAGAGGCGCCATCAAGCCATCGAGACCGGCAACGAGCGCGGCGGCGCCGTCCGGCGTTTTCCGCCACAACCCGACCAGGGCGCCCCGCGGCCCTGGCATGACCATCCGCCCCGACGCCTGGTCCTCAGCGGCACGCCACACCGCTTCGACAGCTTCGGCCACCGCGGCTCTTCCGGCGATCTCGTCCCGCGGCAACGACTCCCCGTAGAACTCGAAAGTGGCCCGGTCGATGCGGAAGCGCCCTTCCCGCAGCGCGAAAGCCAGCAAGGCGGCCTCGCGGCGGCTGGCTTCCCCGTCGCCGAGCTGTTGGTAGACGCCGATGCGCTCGCGGCGCGCAAGTAGCTCGGCTGGCGTTTCCGCCACCGGGGTCTCGCCGAGCGTGGCAAGCTCCGCATACACGCCGGCGGCCTCCGCCGGCCGGTCCTGTTTCCGCAGGCACCGCGCCAGCCGCATCAGAGCGGCAGCCCGCAGGCGGCGGTCCTCCGCCCGCGCTAGGCTGCGGTACACGGCGCAGGCTTTTTCATAGTCCGCCTGCCGGAACTCATGCATCTCCCCCGCGGCGAACACCCCTGCGGGCGGTTCCGGCGGCGCGGGTGCGCGTGGATGGTAGACCAGGGTCTCACCCTCGTGCCGCGCGATTCCGCTGCCGTCAAAGACCACCAGGACGCCGCCGGCGGGGATTGACACGGAAGCGCCGCCGGCAAACCTGAACAGCGTGTCCTCCCAGGCCGCCAGGCTTCGGTCCAGTTCCCTGGAGAGGAAGCTGGCCGCGCTCTCCAGGCGCTCGGAGAGGCGCTGGCTCTCGAGCGCGCGGTCCTGTTCGATGAGCCTCCAACCGAGCCAGAGCACGGCGCCGAGCAGGGTTGCCCCCACCAGCGCGAAAAGCGCCGGCAGCTTGCCGGGCGCATTGAGGAATCGGCGGGTGGCCATGGCGGAAAACTCCCGCGACCAACTACCTATTGTAAGGACGGGAGTCAGCGGCCGGTCACCGATCTGTCATGGCTCTGTCAGGATTCTCCGGGCCCTGCCGGCTATCGTTCTTGAGCCTGCCGATACTCAACGGCGGCCATAGCCGAGCCAGTAGCGTCGCGCCCAACGCCTGCCGCAGGCGGGCCACCGCCTTGTTGGCTTCCAGACGCGCGACCACCTCGCGGCGGCGCGAGTCGGAGAGGAACCTTCACGCAGGAGCCCAAGGGCGAGTCGTACGATCTGCGTTCCCGCGAGAACGCGCTGGCCCCCCGCGAGCACTACTACTACGTGCGCGTGGAGCAGGTCGACGGCAACGTCGCCTGGAGCTCGCCCGTCTGGATCACTTACGGACAGTGGCAAAAGGGGGCGATCCGTCAGCAGGCCAGGACCGCCACGTAGCCCGCAGCGCCATAACGCAGGATGCGCTGGTCTCGCGTGACTAGCTTCAAGCCCAGGGCCATTGCGGTGGCTACGAGCAACCGATCCGCCGGGTCGGCGTGAAAATCCCCGGGCAGGTAAGAAGCCCGGACGGCGATTTCAGGAGTCAGATGGGCGACCCGCACTCCTGGGCGTGCGAACGCGCGCAACACGTAAGTTTCCGCCGGCAACTGCAACTTCAGCTTGCTCCGGCTCGCCAGGACACCAATTTCCCAGGCCGACACCGGGGACAGGAACAAGGCGCCGGTACGGCTTGCCTTCGAGATGGCCTTCACCGCCTCGGGTGAGATCGGATCCTGATTAACGCTCCAGATGAGGGCGCAGGTGTCCAGCAGGATCACGGGCTACTCGCGGAGCGCCTCCCAGTCGGCCCCAGTGGGCTCGGTCAGGTCGCCATGAATCTCGACCAAGCCTTTCATGCAGCCGTAGAAAGGGGTTCCGTCATCGTCGATCGGAACCAGCTTGGCGAACGGCTTGCCGCGTTTGGTGATGACCACCGCGTTGCGCTTGCGGTCATGCACTTGCTTGATCAGCCCCAGGCACCGGGCCTTGAACTGCGTAACCCCGATTTCGATCTGCCCGCTTTTCATATGGTCCAGTTCTAATGACCATATTAGGACAACTCCCCGGCCAAGTCAACGACGAGACAGCCGGCCGCACGGTGAGGCCTACGGGAGCGCCGGCTTGCACCCCGCTTTGCCGGCGTGCCGTGCCAAAAAGGGGAAAAGGGGGACAGCCTGCGTGTTTCCTGTTTAACGGCAAACCAGGAAACACGCAGGCTGTCCCCTCATAGCCTGACCTTGTGCGCCTCCAGCGTCGTGCCCAACGCCTGCCGCAGGCGGGCCACCGCCTTGTTGGCTTCCAGACGCGCGACCACCTCGCGGCGGCGCGAGTCGGCGTACTCGTTCTGCCGCGTCAGCACCAGGAAGTTGGTCGATTCGCCGGACTGGAAGAGGCGGGTCTCGCTGTCGAGCTTGTCCCTGGCCGCCCGCGCGCTGGCGCTGGCGGCGGCGATGCGCTGCCGCGCCGTCTCCAGCGCCTGTAGCGCGTTGCGCACCTGGGCCTCGATCAACTGCTCGGCGCGCGTCTGCTCCAGCTTCAGCCGCCGCTCGGCGATCACGCTCTGGGTGAGGTTGGCCTCGGCGGTGCGGTTGCGCAGGTTCAGGTCGAGCGCGACGCCGGCCTGCAACGTCTGGAATCGCCCGCTGAATACGTTGGACAGCGCAGTGCCGTAGCCACCCACCAGGATCGCCGGCAGCGCGCCGCCGAAGGTCGTCGCCGGCAGCGGCTCCAGCCCGGCGCGTGCCGACAGCTCGTTTATGCGAGTGGCCGACAGCCGGCTGGATTCGCTGAACGGATTCTCCCGCGCCGCCGCCGTGCCGCCCAGGCCGCTGTTGGCGTAGCCCGCCACCAGGTTCAACTGCGGCTTCACCTGCTCGGCGTTCATCTGCTTCTGAATGTCGTTGGCCTCCTTGCGGCCGGCGATCGCACGCAGCTCCGGCCGCTGCTTGAGCGCCGCCGCCACCGCCTGCCGCAGGTCATCCATCCCGGCCGGCTCCGGCGTGCGGCTCTCCGTCGGGATGATCTCCTCGCTCCACAGCGCCTCGTCGCGCCCAGCCGCCACCAGCGACTTCAGCGCGTTCTCCGCCTCGGTCAGCGTGCCCAGGCTCGCGTAGTACGTATCGCGCCGGCGCTCCAGCTCGGCTTCCGAAGCCGACAGCTCGACCGGTGCCAGCACGCCGCTTTCGATCATGCGCCGGTTGCGCGCAAGCTGCTCGCGCGCCCACTCGACGCTGTCGCGCTTGACCTCGACGTCCTCGCGGGCGGCCACCAGGTCCCAGTAGGCCTGCTCCACCCGCAGGATCACGTCGATCACCCTCAGCTCGAACTCGGTGTCGGACACTTCAAGCTGCTTGCGGCGGATCCTCAGCTCGCCCGATGCCGGGTCGAGCTCGCGGTTGCGCAGCAGCGGCTGCGTGAAGCCAACCAGCAGGCGCGAGGTGATGAACGGGTTCAAGGAGACGAACGGATTGCTGGTGGACTGGCGGCTGTTGTCGAAGTCGATGTTGAATCCGGCCCCGGCCCACGGCAGCCGCTGGCGGACGGAGAAGTTCTGGCTGAGGAAGCGCTCGGTCAGCTTGCCGCCAGCCCCCATCAGCACCGAGCCGGTCGGCGTGTTGCGCGACTCGACGCCGGGCGCCCAGCGGAAGGTCGGGTCAAGGTAGCCGCGCGCGGCCTTGACCGCCTGCTGGGCCGTGGCCGTGTTGAGCCTCTCGATGTCGATCTCGAGGTTGCTCCGCAGCGCCATCTCTACCGCCTCCTGGAGCCCGAGCTGGCGCTTCACCATACCAACGCCGACACGGGTCTGCGCGGAAACCGGTGCGGCGAGCACCAGCACCACCAGGAACAAGCGCGAAACCCCGTTCCAGGCGCGTCGCAGAGTTAAGCCGCGGGAGAAGGCGGCCATCCGCCCCCACAGCGTCCAGTGCGCCAGGTCGTCGAAAGCCGAATAGGCGACCGGCGTCACCAGCAGCGTCAGCAGCAGGCACAACGACTGGCCGCCGATGACCACGATCGCCACCGTGCGGCGCGAGCCCGAGCCGGCCCCGCCGCCCAGCGCCATGGGCGTCATCCCGGCCACCAGCGAGGCGGTCGTCATCAGGATGGGCCGCAGCCGGTCCTCGCAACCCTTCAGGATCGCCTCCAGCCGCGGCAGGCCCGCTTCGCGGCGCAGCCGCTTGATGCGGTCGATTTGCAGGATCGCGTTCTTCTTCACGATGCCGAATAGCATCAGGATGCCGAGCGAAGAGTAGACGATCGAGAAGTTCTCGCCGGTCAAACGAAGCGACAGCAGCGCGAACGGCACCGAGAGCGGCAGGCTGATCAGAATGACGACCGGGTCGATGAAGCTCTCGAACTGCGCCGCCAGCACCATGTACATGAAGACGATCGAGAGCAGGAAGGCGATCACGTACTGGAGCGACGTCCGGCTGTACTCGCGGCTCATGCCGAGCAGGCCGGAACGGTACTCGGGCGGCATGTTGAGGCCGGCCACCGTCTGGTCGAGGATGGGGATAACGTTGCTGAGCGCCTGCCCCTCGACCAGGTTGGCGGTGATCATGATCTGCCGCTGGCGGTTGACGCGGTCGATCCGGGTCGGCCCGCTGCCCTCCTCCACGGTGACGAGGTTGGCGACCGGCACGTTGCCCAGCGTGGCCGACGGGACGTAGAGGCGCTCCAGCGCCTGCGGTGAGTCGCGGAACTGTTTCTCGACGCGAAGCTGCACGTCGTAGCGGTCGTCGCCCTCGCGGTAGGTGGTCACCTGCTCGTCTCCACCGACCAGTGTGCGCAGCGCGGTCGCCACCGAGGCCACGCTCACGTTGAGGTCGGCGGCCTTGTCGCGGTTGATCCGCACCCGCAGTTCGGGCTTGCCGGGCTCGTAAGAGCTGTCAAGGTCCTTGACGCCGGGGATCGCGGCCAGCCGCTTCTTGATCGCCTCGGTGTACCTTTCCAGCCGGGCGAAGTCCGGCCCCTGGAGGAATAACATCAGGTCGGTGCGCGGCCCGCTGCCGCGGATCATCGAGGCCGGCTGGACACCGACAGTCAGGTCGCGGAACCTGGACAGGCGGCGACGCGCCATCAGCATCAGTTCCTGCTGGCTGTGCTCGCGCTCCTCCAGCGGGGCCAGCTCGACCAGCACCGAGCCGCGGTCCACCTGCCGCCGCGCATCGGCCCCGAGCGCGCCGAGCAGATGCCGGACGCCGGGGAGCTGGCGCAGCTCCGCTTCGATCTCCCGCATGGCGGCGTCGCTGCCCTCCAGCGACGAGCCGGCCGGCATGCGCACGCTGACCTCGAACTCGCTCTGGTCGTCGGTGGGCAGGAAGTCCTTGCCGATGGTAAGGAACAGCGGCGCCGTCGAAAGCGCGACCAGCAGCGCTGCCAGCGCGACCGCCCAGCGGTGGTGCATCGACCAGCGCAGCATGGCCCGGTAGGGACCGGCCAGCATGCGGAATAGGATCGTGTCTTTGGTGGACGCGCGTCCCTCGCCGCCACCCAGCTTGAGGAAGCGCGAGCTCAGCATCGGCGTCGCCGTGAAACTGACCAGCAGCGACACCATAATCGCGAAGGCAGCCGTGTAGCCGAAGCTCGACATGAAGCGGCCAACGATGCCGCCCATCATCGCCACCGGGAGAAAGATGATCACCAGGCTCAGCGTCGTGGCCATCACCGCCAGGCCGATCTCCCGTGTGCCTTCGACCGCCGCCTCCATCGGCGGCAGCTTCTTCTCCTCGGCGTTGCGGAAGATGTTCTCCAGCACTACGATGGCGTCGTCGATGACGATGCCCACCACCAGCACCAGCGCCAGCATGGTGATCTGGTTGAGGGTGAAGCCCATCCAGTTCATCAGCGTGTAGGTGGAGATGATCGAGGTGGGAATGGCGACGGCGGCGATCAGCGTCGAGCGCCAGCTCCGCATGAACAGCAGCACCACGAAAGCGGCGCACAGCCCGCCCAGGATCAGGTGCTCCTGCACCGCCTTGAAGGATTCGCTGATGAAGCGCGACTGGTCGCCGGTGTAAGTGATGCGGAAATCGGGCGGCAGATTCTGCTTGAGCTCCTCCAGGCGCGCCTTGACCGCGCCGATGACCTCCAGCGTGTTGGTGCCCGACTGCTTGCGCACCTCCAGCAGCACCGCCGCCGTGCCGTCCAGCCGGGCCAGCGAGCGCGGCTCTTCCACCCCGTCCTCCACCCGCGCGATGTCGCTGACCCGCACCGGCATGCCGCCGGCATTGCCGACGATGATCGAGGCGAAATCGGCCGGCTTCTCCACCCGGCCCAGCGTCCGCAGCGTCAGCTCGCGCGCGCCCTGGTCCACCCGCCCGCCGGGCACCTCGACGTTCTGCGCCGCCAGCGCGTTGCGCACCTGGTCGATGTTGAGGTTGTAAGCGTGCAGCTTCTCCCCGTCCAGCCAGACCTGGATCTGGCGGGTGCGCTCGCCGATGAAGCGCACCTGGCCGACGCCGTTGATGGACTCGATGTTCTTCTTGATCTGGTCATCCACCAGCTTGGTGGTCTCGCGCAGGTCGCGCGGCGAGGAGACGGCGATGCTGATGACCGGCGTCGCGTCGGTGGACATCTTCTCGATCACCGGCGGCTCGATGTCGCGTGGGAGCTGGCGCATGACGCCGGCCACCTTGTCGCGCACCTCCTGGGCGGCCACGTCGGCGTTTTTCTCCAGCACGAAAGTGACGAAGACCAGCGAAATGCCCTCGGCCGACTGCGAGCGCATCTCGTCGATTCCGCTGGCGGTGTTCACCGCCTCCTCGATGCGACGGGTCACCTGGGTCTCCACCTCTTCCGGCGAGGCGCCGCGCAGGATGGTGGTGACGGTCACGGTGGGGAACTCGATCTTGGGGAACAGATCGACGCCCAGCTTGCGGTAGGCGTCCAGACCCATCACCACCAACGCCAGAATGAGCATGGTGGCGAACACCGGCCGCCGCACACAGAGTTGCGCGAGCTTTTGCATGGCTTAACCTCCTGAGCAAACGTCATGCCCACTTGCTGGGCCCCGTGACGTGCAGCCTGGCGCCCAAGGGCGCCCCGCCGCGCGGTTAGCGCTCACTTCTCCCGCCGGACTGCTTTCACCCTGGCGCCGTCGACCAGCATCGCCAGCCGGCTGACGGCCACCTCATCGCCGGGGCGGACCGCGCCGGCCGGCATCTCCACCCAACCTTCGATGTCCGGGCCGGGGGTGATCTTGTGCTCGGCCACGCGACCGTCGCGGACGGTGAAGATCTTGGTCAATCCCGCCACGCGATAGAGAGCTTCCCTGGGCA
This sequence comes from Acidobacteriota bacterium, assembly GCA_038060875.1. Classification (GTDB taxonomy): domain Bacteria; phylum Acidobacteriota; class Terriglobia; order Bryobacterales; family Bryobacteraceae; genus JBBTDS01. The sequence continues at coordinate 11,126 of JBBTDS010000264.1, forward strand.
CGACCACCGCGCCGGCGCCGCCGGCCACCACCAGCCGCACCTGCACGAACATGCCCGGGCGCAAGCGCCCGTCGGCAGCCGTAAGGCGCGCCTCGGCGGTCAGCGACCGCGAGCGCGCGTCCAGCGCCGGATTCAGCTCGCGGACCACGGCGCGGAACTCCGCCCCCGGGGCGGCGTCGGTGGTGAAGGTCAGCGTGCTGCCGGTACGGACCTGGCCGGATACGGTCTCGGGGATGTCCACGCGGAGCCGCAGCGGATGCGTTTTGACCACGGTCACGATCGGCGTGTTCTCCCTCATGTACTGGCCGGGCGAAACGAGGCGCGCCGTCACCGCACCGTCGAACGGAGCGCGCACGGTACAGTCATTCAGGCGCTTCTCGGCCAGCCGGGCCTCGGCGCGCAGCGCCTGGATGCTGGCAAGCTGCGTGCGTAGCTCGTCGCCGGTGGCCTCGGCGGCGGCTTGCCGCGCGTGGTAGGCCTTCTCCAGCTCGGTGAAGCGCTCTCGCGAGACGTCGCCCGTCTTCACCAGCCGCGCGGCGTTCTCGTACTTGAACCGCGCGTCTTCAAGCTGGGCCCGCGCCTGGCGGATGGCCGGCGTCGATTCCGGCGTGACCTCTTCCTGTCCGGGCATGAGCCCGATGCGCGCCAGCGCCTGTGCCAGCGCCGCCCGGCTACGCTCGAGTTGCAGCGCGAATTCACGCTGGTCGAGTTCGGCGACCACTTCGCCCTTGCGCACCGCCTGCCCGAAATCGGCGTGGATGGCGGTCACCCGGCCGGCAACCTCGGCGCTCACGGTCACCGTTTCATCGGGAGCAAGCGAGCCGGTGACCGCGATCGTTCTCTCCACCCGGCGCGTTTCCGCCAGCGCCACCCGGACCTCAAGCGGATCGTCGGCCTTCGCGGCTGCCTCGACGCGGCTCTGGGCGGGCTTGTTCGAACAGCCGGCGGCCACCAGCACGGCGATTATCAGCGAGCTACAGCGGGTCTTCATTGTCTCACCTCGCGGGCAGGATGCCCCGCAGAAATATGTCCACCATGCCCGCGACGACTTCCTTCCGGCTGCCCTTCACGAAGTCGTCGGGGAACAACAGGCACGCCTGAGCGTGATGGAAGATCATGCCCATGAAAGCGCGGGCCGCCAGCGGCGGGTCCACGGGACGGAAGGCGCCCTCCTCCATCCGCTGGCGGATGTAATGGCTCAGGCACTCGCGGCCCTCGCGCTGGTGTTCGTGAAACAGCGCCGCCAGATCCGGGTCCTCCAGCGCCACGAACAGCAGCAGCCGGATGTAGGCCGGATCGCCCGTGTACTGATCGAGGATGAACTCCCCGAGGCACGTGAAGAAGCCGCGGTCATCGCGTGCCTTGGCGTACGGTTCCAGCAGCGCCGTCCCGATGGTGAGGCCTTCACGGGACTTGGCCCCGACAATAGCGGCGTACAGGTCCCGCTTGGAGTTGAAGTGTTCGTACAGGACCGGCTCGCTCACTCCCACGGCATCGGCCAGTGCCCGAGTGGTTGTACCTCGAAACCCCCGCTCGGCGAACAACCGCTCTCCGGCCCCCATGATGGCCGCCCGGCGCTCTTCGGATGTCATTCTCTGATTTAGGGTTGGCATGGTTCTAGTGTCTACTAGGTTAGCGTACACTAGAGTGGGTGTGCCAGTGCGTACCGCGCTATCTGAAAATCTGATAATATGATTCCTGTGGAGTCAAAGGTTTCAGCCACAGAACTCGCGCGTTCTCTGTCGGAGCTACTCAACCGCGTACGCTACCGTGGCGAGGAGTTCCTCATCGAGCGGCACGGGGAACCCCTCTGCCGAATAGTCCCCGTCCGCCCACGGTTCACGCTGCGCGAGCTCGTCGAGCTGCTAAAGTCCGCCCCAAAGCCGGATCCGGGTTATTGGGACGCGGTGGAGGAAGTCATCAGGACACAACCCCCACTGCCTGAGTCGCCATGGTCACGCTGATCGACACCAGTGTGCTGATCGCCACCGAACGGGGGCGCCTTGACCTTGATCGGTTGATTGCCGGGCACGGCAACGAGGAGGTGGCGATCGCGGCGATCACCGCGTCCGAGCTGTTGCACGGGGTTGAGCGCGCGGCTAGGCCGGAGCACCGCACTCGGCGTGAGGCCTTCGTCGAGAGCTGGCTTGTGTGGTGGCCAGTCGTTCCTTTCGACCTTACCGCCGCGCGTGTCCACGCCCGGCTTTGGGCGCAGTTGGCGGCCAAGGGCACGCTGGTTGGCGCGCACGACCTCATCATTGCCGCCACTGCCATCGCAATAGGCGCTCGGGTTGCCACCCGCGATGAGCGGAGCTTTCCCCGCATCCCGGGCCTTTCCCTCGTGAAGTGGTGATTCTCGATTCGTGCCGCGGCGGTTGCGGGCCCATAATCGGTAAACAGAGGTTTGGCCTATGCCATCAAAGCTCCTGGTTATGCTGGCAGTGACGTGCTCCTTCGCCCCCGGTCCTGGAGACGGCCACGGCTTCCATGGGGCAGGTGATCGACGAGCGTCGCGTCACCGAGTTGCCGGTGCAGGCCGGTAATCCGTTCGAGTTGGTGCTGCTGGCTCCCGGCGTGATGAACTCCACCAACCTGAGACTGCGAAAGGCGGGCTGGAACGCCGCGCCCTCCCAGTTCATGACCGACGGAAACGCGGAGTATTCCAACGACTTCACCATCGACGGTGTGACCAACACCTTCTCCAGCGGCACACAGCCGCGGGTGGCGTTCTCGCCGCCGGCGCTCAGTTGACCACGTTGGCCAGCGGCAGGCCGAGCAGGGCGCGGCGGCAGGCTTCGGCGGCCTTGGCGCGCAGCTCGATCAGGCCCTCTTCGCAGTAGAACGCCGCGTGCGGGGTGATCAGCACGCGGTGATGCGCGGGGTGGTTCGGATCGCGCCAGGCGGCCAGCAGGGGGTCGTCAGCGCGCGGCGGCTCCCATTCGAGCACGTCGATGGCCGCGCCGGCCAGTTGCCCTGACTCGATCGCGCCAGGGATGGCCGCCGTGTCCACCACCGCGCCGCGCGCGGTGTTCACCAGGTAAGAGCCCCGCGGGAGGCGGGCGATGGCGGCGGCGTCCATCATGTGCTGCGTCTCGGGCGTCAGCGGGCAGTGGAGGCTTAGCACGAAGGCCTGATCGAGCAGTTCCTCCAGCGTGACCGCCCGCCGCAGGCCGAGCGCCTTATCGTAGCCGTCCGGCTTGTAAGGGTCATAGAAGACAACGTCCAGGCCCAGTGGCTTGGCGCGCACGGCGGTGGCGGTGCCGATCCGCCCCAGCCCGACGATGCCGAGCACGCGACCGCGCAGGCGGTGGAGCGGCGCGGCCGCGTCGTGCCTCCAGCCGCGCTCGCCGGCGCGCAGGCGGGAGTTCAATACGCCGAGGCCGCGCGTCAGCGCCAGCATCAGCCCGATGGCCGAATCCGCCACCTCTTCGGTGCCGTAGTCCGGCACGTTGACCACCGGAATGCCGCCGGCGCGGGCCGCGGCCAGATCCACGTTGTCGTAGCCCACCCCGCCGCGCACGATGGCTTTGCACCGGCGCAGCCTCGCGATGGTCGGCCGCGTCAACGTCACCAGGTTGTAGACGATCAGCGCATCGGCATCCTCGACGCGCCCGGCCAGTTCCTCTTCCCGCCGCGCGCCGAGCGCCGCCACTTCCGCCAGCTCGCCCAGCACCTGGCGCTCGGGCGTGAGATCACCGCTGATGACGTCGGTGATCACTACTCTCGCGCGCGCCATGCGTGACGCTTACACGCGCACCGTCTCGATCGGGATGCCCTGGCGGCACAAATCGCAGGAGCCGGCGTCGCGGGAGTAAGTCGCTTCGAGCTTGGCGAGATAGTAGAGCGGCAGCCGGCCGAAGTCGGGCGTGCGCGGCGTCGGCTGGTAGACGATGACCGCCAGCGCCAGCACCTCGGCGCCGTTGGCTTCCAGCAGAGCTTTCATCTCGCCGAGCTTCTTGCCGGTGCGCAGGATGTCATCAACCAGGATCACCTTCTCGCCGGGAACCTGCTCCAGGTACTGGCGGAAGCGCAACTGCCCGCCGCCGTCCTCGGCTTCGGCCCAGTAGACCTGGTGGGCGCGGAGCGCCTCGCAAATGCCGTAGGCGACCGGCAGGCCGCCGGTGGCCGGCGTCACGATGGACAGCTCGGGGATGACGGCCCGGATCTCGGGATGCGCCCGCAGTCGCCGGCTCAGGCCGACGCTGAGCATCTTGGCGTGCTGGTAGTAGCGCATGGCCAGCGCCACCTGCAAGTATTCGTTGGAATGCAGCCCGTTCGGGTATTCGAAGTGGCCGTCGCGCAAGGCGCCGGTCTGGCGCAGCAGCTCGACCACTTCGGCTTCAGTTGGAACCAGGTGCATAGTCAGTAGGCCCCCTTCCCGGTGAGTACCCGAGGTATCGTGCGGAGCAGAATCTTCCAGTCCAGCCCCAGCGACCAGTTGTCGATGTAGCGCATGTCCATCTGCATCCAGGTGTCGAAATCGAGCGCGTCGCGGCCCTCCAGCGCCCACAGGCAGGTGAGCCCGGGGCGCATCCGCAGCCGCCGCCGTTGCCAGCCCTTGTAGTTCTCCACCTCTTCCGGCACCGCCGGCCGCGGCCCCACCAGCGACATGTCGCCCTTGACCACGTTCCAGAGCTGCGGCCATTCGTCGATCGAAAACTTCCGCAGGTAGCGGCCGACCCCGGTCAGCCGCGGGTCGTTGGGGATCTTGAAGGCCGTTGCCTTCACGCTCAGGTGCTCCAGTTGCGCCTTGAGCCGCTCGGCGTCGGCGCACATGGAGCGGAACTTGTAGAAGGTGAAGCGGCGGCCGTTGAGGCCGCACCGGACCTGGCGGAAAATGGCCGGCCCCGGCGAGGTCAGCCGGATCAGCAGCGCGATCACGGCCATGAACGGGGCCAGCAGCACCAGCCCGGCGGCGGCCAGAACGATATCGGTGACCCGCTTCACCAGCAGGCGGATCTCGTCGTGGGGTGCGGCCGAGAAGGTGAGCAGCGGCAGCGGGCCCAGCCGCTCCAGGTACATCTCGCTGTTGACGTGGGGGAAGAAATCGACCGCCACCCGGGTGCGCACGCCCTGCTCATCGCAGAGCAGCAGGATATCCCCCATCGCCGCCAGCTCGCGCGGCTCCACCGCGAATATCACTTCGTCGATCACCTGCCGTCGCAGCAGCGCGCCGAGATCGGAGAGCGGGTGAACTTTGTATTCCCGCTCCAGACGCAGGCTGGCCGGCTCGCCCTCGGACTGCTCGCTGAGAAAGCCCGCCAGTTGAACGCCGTATCTGGCCGAGCGCTCCAGCTCCTCGCCCACACGCCGCGCCGCCTCGCCCAGCCCGGCCACCATCACGTAGTGCGGCGCGCCGAACTCGCGGCGGATGACGCCGACCAGGTTGCCGGCGGTGAGGCGGAACAGGCACAACAGCACCCAGGCATAGACGGCGAAAAGGGCGAGGAACGGGCGGCTCAGGTCCAGGTGCAGCGCATACTGTAAGATCACCACCGCCACCGCGCCGAGCAGGCTCTGGCGGAAGGTGTCGCGCAGGATTACCCGCGGGTGGCCGGATTCCAGCTTCTCGTAGACCTCGAGCCAGAGCCCGCCCAGCAGCCAGACCAGCACCGAGAAGCCGAGCAGCAGCGCCTTCACCGGTGGGGTGAGAAAGAAGATGCGCTCGAGCGGCAGCCAAAGCCGGGTCTGGTAGGCGGCCTCGAAGGCCAGGGCGGTGAGCAGGATGTCCGAGAGGCCGAAAAGGACTCGTGCCTTGCGATGATGCCGGCTGAACACCAGAGAAAAGAATACCAAAGATGGGACAGCCTGCGTGTTTCCTGTTTAACAGCAGAACAGGAAACACGCAGGCTGTCCCCCGTCTCCCTCAGCGCCGCGCGGCCGCCTCCACCGCCCGCATCAGCCGCAGCGTGTTGCCGCCGTAGATCTTGCCGATGTCGGCGGGCGAATAGCCGCGGGCGAGCAGGGCGCGGGTGAGCGCGGGGAATTTCGAGACGTCTTCGAGGCCCACTGGCGTCTCATCGATGCCGTCGAAGTCGCTGCCGATGCCGACGGCGTCCATCCCGCCCACCTTGACCGCGTGCTCGATGTGGGCCACGACGTCCTCGAGGTTGGCCGGCGGGCTCTTGCGCTTGGTGAGGAAGCCGGGGTTGAAGTTGATCTGGATCACCCCGCCCTTGGCGGCCAGCGCGCGGATCATCTCGTCGGTCATGTTGCGGCGGTCGTCAGCCAGCGCGCGGCAGGAGGAGTGGGACGCGAACACCGGCGCCTTGCTCACCTCCAGCACGTCCAGGAAGGTCTTGTCCGACACGTGCGAGATATCGACGATCATGCCGAGCCGGTTCATCTCGGCGATCACCTGCCGGCCGAAATCAGTAAGCCCGTTGTGGTGCTGCACCTTGGGGTCGTTGATGTCGCCGGAGGAGTCCGCCCAGTTGTTGGTGTTCGAGTGCGTCAGGGTCAGGTAGCGGGCGCCGAGCGCATGGAAGGAGCGCAGCAGGCGCAGGCTGTCCTCGATGGCGTGACCGCCCTCGACGCCGATGAGCGCGGCGATCTTGCCTTGCCGGCGGGCGGCCTCGATGTCGTCCGCGGTGAGCGCCAGAACGAAATGCTCGGGGTGGCGGGCGACGATATCGTGGCGGATCGTGTCGATCATCTCCAGGCCGCGGTTCGCCGAGCGGTTCTGCTTCACGTAGCCGGGGGCGACATAGGCGGAGAAGAAGACAGCCCCGACTCCGCCCTCGCGCAACCGCGCCAGGTCGGTATGCCCGCTGGCGGAGCGCGGGCCGATGTCGGCGCCGCGGATCACCCGCAGCGGCACGTCGTTGTGGGTGTCGATCAGCAGCGGCGAGCGGTCCACCTGCGCGGGCGAAGCGGTGAACACCGCAAGGCAAACGGAAGCAAGCCAGCGAGACCACATGGGAGACTATTGTAGCTGCGCGGCCGCCGGCGCGAACACGTAGCTGCGGGCGCCCGTCACGGGCTTGAACTCGAGCCAGCCGGCCCGTGGTGAGACCGTCTCCACCGTGCCCAGGTTCTTGCCTTCCGGGTCGTAAACGTTCAGCACACCGTCCGCCTTGGCCTCGAACGCAATCCGGTCGTTGCCGTAGATGTCGATCAGCTCGGTGACGCCGCCGCGGTTCCTGCGGGCCACGCTGCCGCTGGCGCCCAGGCTGCCGTGCTCGGTCCACTGGCCGCGGCCGTCGAGGAACTCGTACTCCGGCGCACGGACGTAGTCGATCCGCCGCCCGTTCACATTAGCCGAGAACTCATACAGGCTGTTATCGGAGTTGAACGCCAGCCACCCAGACGTGGGAAGCTCGACAGCTCTGACGCTCCAGTTGCCTTCCTTGCCACGATTGACGTACACGTGCGTGCCGTTCTCGTACTCGACGTGCAGGCGGGAATCGGCGATCACGCCGGCGGCATGGGCAAGGCTGGGGGGGAAGAGCTTCCCGCCGCGGTCCGCATACTCGATGGTTCGGGGCGGGACGAACGCGTACTGCTGCTGTAACTGCTGCATCATGTAATAGGACCGGGCCATCGTCTCAATGCCGAACGGCTCATCGATCCCCCAATCGGTCACCAGCCAGCCCATGTTGCCGTAGCCGATGGTGGTGGCCAGGAAGAGATCCACGTAGTCACGGCGCTTCGGCGATGCCTTCCACTTTGGGTCGAGCCGCTCCAGGTAGTAGTGGGTGTAACCCATGCCGTAGTCGCACTGGAGCGGGTGAATCTTCGTCAGCTTGAAGGCGACATCCAGCGGGTGGGTGAGCAGGTTGACGTTAGTGTATACCCAGCCGTAGCTGCCCGATTCGAGCCCCGCGTACATCCACTGATAGGTGGCTTCCGACTGGGTGGGCCCGTAGACTCTCTGGTCGTTAAGCAGAAGCTGGCCGTAAGCGTAGAAGGTGGCCGCGAAGGCGCCGGCGCCGGGCACGCGCGCGTCGAAATCGCAGTAACGCCACGGGGCGACGGCGGTGTGGACGTCGGTGTAGGACATCCGGATGCCGTACTTGTCCTTGATCCGCCGGGCGTAATATTCGTCCATCTCGACCGCCTTGGCGGGCTTGAGCGCGTAGTTACGCGGCCAGGCGCGGCGCCATTCGCCGTCGGGCATTCGCTGCACGTGGTCCGGGCTCCAGTTAGTGTTGGTGGGCGAGAAGTCGGTGTCACTCTTGTCCAACTTAGCTTCGTAAGTGCTGCCCGCCGCGAAGCCCGGC
>JBBTDS010000265.1:0-2506 GCA_038060875.1 Acidobacteriota bacterium
GTGATCGGGTCGGTCTTCGCCACCAGCAGCTCGGGCCCGCCGAGGTCGATCACGGCCGCGTCTTCACCGACGCCTGGTCCCACTATCACCGAGGGATCGTCCGCCGCGAGCGAAGCCAGGAGCGTTCGCAGCATCTCGACCGGCAGCTTTCCCGCGGGCAGTCTCACAGCACTTTTTCCACGTCCACTTCGATCGTCTTGCCCTTGAACTCCACGCGCCGGTCGCCGAAGCCGCGATAGATCCGCACCTGCCGCGAGGATCCCAGCGGGCGGCCATCCAGGCTGCGCAGCACGAACAGCGGCGGGTCTTCGTATGGAAGGCCGCGATACCTTCGCGCGTGGAAGGCCACCAGCGCCGGGCTCTCGATCACAAAGCCGTACTGCGGCAGCCGGAAGCGCGGCTCCTCGTACTCCGCCGGACCGTAGTTGACGGTGATCTCGACGTCCTTGCCGAACCGCGTCCGCTCCACCCGCCGGTCCTGCGTGACGAAGCGGTGATCGGTCATCGGCAGCAGGGCGGTCAGGCGGTGGAGCGGGCTGAGCACCTCGTAGGTGTTCTTGATGAACTGGTCGATGAGGCCGAAGCGGCCGCCGCGCGCGAACACCATGCGCGCCTCCGCGCCGGCCGGCGGCTTGAACTCCTGGGCCGGGTCCAGCCAGTAGCGGTGCCGGCCGAAGTAGTAGACCGGCATCTCGGCGAAGAGGACATGGTCGAGAATGTAGCCGGGGTTGTCGGGCCTGGGCCGGTCGCTCTGGTGCGCGTAGATCGGAATCGCGTCGCCGAACACCAGCTCGAACAGCGGGATGACGATGTCGGTGTCGTTCGGGTTCTGGAAGCGCGTGCGGTGCGACATCAACCCCTCGAAGTAGTCGCTGCCGGCGACGCCCCACTCGCGGCCCTCCTCGCTGCCGTACAGGCCGAACATCTTGCGGATGTAAGCGCCCAGCTCCTGTTTGTAGCGCAGGTCGCCGGCCTTCGTGAGCGGATGATCGCGGTCGAAGCACTCATACAGAGGGGCGGCGAAGACCGTGTCCGAAAAATACAGATCCGGCGCGAATTGTTTTTTCACCGCCGGCAGGTTCCGCGGGCGCGCCGCCAGCTCCAGGCTCTTCTTCGAGCAGATCAGCCAGGCCAGCCCGCCCGCCCAGACGCCGCCCTTGCGCGACGTACCGTCCGCGTTCTTCATGAGGTAGCTCTCGTCCCACGAGCGCGCGTCCTGGTAGAAGTCCTGGTAGTTGTCGTGCAGGCCGAACACCCAGCCGCCCAGCGCCTTTACGCGCCGCGCGCATTCGATGAGGCCCGCGTCGCCGCCGATCTCGGGCGCGGCCGGCAGGATATCGGGGTGGCGGTTGTCGTAGCCGCCGTTGATCCAGCCGTTCAGCACCAGCAGGGCGCGGTCGATGCCCAGGTCGTTCTTGTAATGCTCGGCGAGCTGGGCGCACTCCTCGAAAGTGAAGTTGAGGTCGGCCGTCCACTGGTCGCTCTTGTTCCAGCGCGTGTTGGGAGCGCGGCGCATGAACGCGAACGGCTTGAAATCCGCGGCGCCGAAGAAGCGCTCGACCGCCGGGTTCTCCCGCGCCTTCTCGGCCAGGGTCTTGAGGTACCCGCGCTGGCGGGCGACCTCGCGGTAGGCCTTGGCGATCTCGACGTAGCCGCCGCCGCCCAGCGGCCGCAGGCGCACCGAGCGCGCCGTGCGCCGCATCGCCAGGCTGGCCGCCAGCTTGCGGCGCGGCTCAACGGCGTAGTCCACCACGATCTCGGTGTACGGGTCCTCCCAGGTGAGCATCAGGGCCGAACCCTCCTTCACCGCTCCGAACATGGCCATCGAGTAGCCGCGCCCGGTCTCGTAGGCGCGCAGCCGGCGCGAGTGCGGCTTGTCGCCCTCGACCGGCATCAGCACGCCCATTCGCTGCGGCAGCGCGTAGTAGTTGCGCTGGCCCGGTCCGATCTCGAGCGACTGGTTGAGCAGCAGCACTTCCTCGACCTCGGCGCGCGGCGTGAACGAGTACTCAACCGCGGGCGGGTTGTCAGTCAGCCGCAGCTCAAAAGCGACGCCCTGGAGGGTGAAGCGCAGCGCGCGTCCCGGGCCGGACGAGGCCTGGTAGCCCTCGGCCGGCGCCTTTGAGATCACGCGCGGCGGATTCAGGTCCCAGGCGACTCCGGTGGCTTTGTCGGTGAGCTGGAACGCGCCGCCGCCCCGGGCCTGGAGCCGCAGCGCGCGGTTCTCCAGCACCTGGGCCGCCGCGAGGATCGAGCAGAAGAGAGCAAGTGTGAGGCGCACGGATAGATCTTATCGAACCGGGGGCCTGGCCCGGAGCGGGTCCTCGGGCCACGCATGCCGCGGGTAGCGGCGGCTCAGCTCACGGCGCACCTGCGGATACAAGCGCTCCCAGAACCCGGCGAGGTCGGTGGTCGTCTGCACCGGGCGGTTGTTGGGCGCAAGCAGATGCACGACCACCGGCGCTTTGCCGCCGGCCACTCGCGGCGTCTCCCTGAGCCCGAAGAA
>JBBTDS010000265.1:2606-31152 GCA_038060875.1 Acidobacteriota bacterium
CGACCACCGGCGCTTTGCCGCCGGCCACTCGCGGCGTCTCCCTGAGCCCGAAGAATTCCTGGAGCTTTGCCGCCACCCAGGGCGGCTGGTCGCGCGCGTAATGCACCCGAGTCTGGCGGCCGCTGGGCAGCCGCAGGCGCGCCGGGGCAACCTGCTCCAGCAGCCTCGCTCCGCCCGCCGGCAGCCCGTCCTCCAGTGCGCGCAGCAGGCCGCCCCCGCGTGCCGCGGACTCCAGTTCCGCGAAGCTGCGCAGGCCGCGGCACAGCCCCGTGAGTGCCCGGGCTACGTCCTCATCGCCCAGTGGCTTGAGTGGCGCATGCTCGGCCGCGAACGCCACGCGGGCCAGGAACTGGTCGATCTCCTCCGTGTCGGCGAACCGGCCGATGCCCGCCTCCAGCGCGCGCTCCGCCAGCAGCCGCGCCGCCGCCTCACTGTCCGCGGGCGCCCCGCGGCTCTCTTGAATCACCAGTTGGTCGTAGACCAGCGCGCTCACCGATTCCACCCGCTCCCCCGCGCGGTTCCACTCGACGCCCCCGCGCTCGCTCACCCGCTCGGGGAACAGGTCCAGCAGCCACTCCGGCTCGATGCCGCTGGCCAGCCGAACCAGCGGCAGCCCGCGCTCGCGCCGCTCCTCGATATCCACCGCCACCAGGAACTCGCGGTCGCGCACGGCGCTCGCTGGCGACAGCACCGCCGAACCCCCGCCCGCCAGCAGCAACTCATCGCCTTGCCGCCGCCGCGCCACGCGGTCTGGAAACGCGGTGAGGACAGCGATCGGCAGCGCATCGTCGTCACCGCGTCTTCTTGAACGCGGCGCAATCTTTCTGAGTTGCCTGTAGGATAAGTCTCCCGACTTGTCTATCCCGGTGAGACCCTCAGTGAGACAAGTCGGGAGACTTATCCTACTGGAGCTCAGCGTCGCCGCCAGCGCGCAGCCTTCGTCGCACGCGCCGCGGCGCGCGGCCTCGATCACCAGCCGGGCCAGCCGCGGCTCGAGCGGGTAGCGCGTCATCTCGCGCCCGGTCTCGCTCAGCCGCCCGCCCTCGTCAAGCGCGCCGAGCCTTTGAAGCAACTCCTCGGCGGCGGCCAGAGCGTCCCGCGGCGGCGCATCCAGCCACTCCAGTTCCTCGGGCCGGCGGATGCCCATCGCGTGCAGCGCCAGCAGCGCCTGGCTGAGTTGCTCGCGCAGGATCTCGGGGACCTCCTCGGCGGGACGGCGCGCGAAGTCATCGGCGGAGTAAAGGCGGATGACGCGGCCCGGCCCCAGGCGCCCGGCGCGCCCCGCTCGCTGGTTGGCCGAGGCCCGGCTCACTCGCTTCACCTCCAGCCGCGGCAGCCCCGACCATGGCGAATGGCTGGCCACGCGCGCCAGGCCGCTGTCGACGACGGCGGTGACGCCCTCGATGGTCACCGAGCTCTCGGCGACGTTGGTGGAAAGGATGACCTTGCGCTGGCCGGCGGGCTGGACGGCGCGGTCCTGCTCCTCGGGCGAGAGGTCGCCGTGCAAGGGAAGCACCAGCAGGCCGGCGCGGGCGGCGACGCGTTCGCAGGCTCGCGCGGTGCGGCGGATCTCGGCTGCGCCCGGCAGGAAGACCAGCACGTCCCCATCCAGCCCGTCGCGAACCAGCGCCTCCAGGGCTCGTGCCACCTGCTCCTCCAGCGCCGCCGCCGAAGCCGGGGTGTAAGCGATCGAAACGGGGAACTCGCGGCCTTCGGAGCGCAACACCGGGCAGCCGCCCAGAAACGCCGCCACCGGCCCGGCGTTCATCGTGGCCGACATCACCACCAGCCGCAGGTCGGGCCGCGAGGTCTTCTGGAACCGCCGCAGCAGCGCCAGCGCGAGATCGCCCTCCAGGTGGCGCTCGTGAAACTCGTCGAGCACCACCGCGGCCACCCCGTCGAGCCTGGCGTCCGTAAGCAGGCGGCGCGTCAGCACGCCCTCGGTCATGAACCGCAGCCGCGTTCGCGGCCCGGCCACCTCCTCAAAACGCACCTGGTAGCCGGTGGTCTCGCCGGCGCGCTCGCCCATCTCCCAGGCCACACGCCGCGCCGCCAGGCGCGCCGTCAGCCGGCGTGGTTCCAGCGTCACCACATCCCCTGGCCGCGCCAGCAGCGCCGGCGGGACGCGGGTGGTCTTCCCTGCCCCCGGCGGCGCGACCAGCACGAGGCTTGGCCCTTCACGCAGCCGCGCGACGATGTCGGGAATCAAAGGATCGATCGGCAGCGCGCGGCGCGCCTCGGTTGACTTCACGAACACCCTTCCTACAGACTAGCGTTTTATGCCCGAATCATCGGTTGGTCCGCTCAATCCGCCCAAGCGCCTGCTCATGGGACCCGGTCCGGTGATGGTCGAGCCGCGCGTTTACGAGATCATGCGGCAGCCGATCGTCAGCCACGTGGACCCCTTCTTCTACACCGTCTTCGAGGACATCCGCAAACTGCTCGGCCCGGTGTTCGGGACCCAGAACGAGTTCCGCATGGTGATCTCCGGCACCGGCACCTCCGGCATGGAGACCTCGATCGTCAACTTCACCGAGCCGGGGATGAAGTTCGCCGTCTTCGCCAACGGCTACTTCTGCGACCGCATCAGCGACATTGCCCGCCGGCAGGGCGCCAACGTGGTGCGCTTCGAAAAGGCCTGGGGCGAGACGTTCGGCGACGACGAGGCGCGCGACTTCATCCGCCGCGAGCGGCCACGGCTCGTCGCCTTCGTTCAGGCGGAGACGTCCACCGGCGTCTACCTGCCGGGCAAGGCCATCTGCGCGGCGGCGCACGAAGTGGATGCCCTGGTCATCGGCGACTGCGTGACCTCGCTCGGCGGCATGCCGGTCAACGTCGATGAGATCGGCATCGACATCGCCTACAGTTGCTCGCAGAAGGGCCTGAGCTGCCCGCCGGGCCTGGCGCCGATCACCGTCTCGCCGCGCGCCATGGACCGGCTGCGCGAGCGCAAGACGCCGGTGCCGTCCTTCTACTTCGATCTCAGACTGATTGACGACTACTATGAGGGCGCGCACCGCTACCATCACACCGCGCCGATCTCGATGTTCTACGCGCTGCGCGAGGCGCTGCGGATCATTGACGAGGAGGGCCTGGAGAACCGCTTTGCGCGCCACCGCCGCAACCACCTGGCGTTTGTGGCCGGCATTGAAGCGCTGGGCCTGCGGATGCACGTCCCCGACCCCGCCAACCGCCTGTGGACGCTGAACACGCCGCGCGTGCCCGACGGCATCTCCGACGTGAAGATCCGCAAGCGGCTGATCGACGAATACGGCATCGAGGTGCTCTCGGGCTTCGGGCCGTTGGCCGGCCAGGTGCTGCGCGTCGGCCTGATGGGCGCGTCTTCCACCCAGGAGAACGTGTTGCTGTTCCTCGAGGCGCTGGAGAACGCGCTGCGGGCCGAGGGATTCCAGCCGGGCAGGTAGGGGTCGGGCATGCCCGACCCCTACAAACCCGGCGCGACTGCTACAATCTCGCTATGCGCCGCAGAACCTGTCTCACAAGCCTCGTGGCCGCGGCACTGCCGGCCGCGGCCGCGCCCAACCCCATTCAGCTTCACGTAGACCTGGACGTCGATCCCGCCAAGGAGAAGGACCTGGTGGCGGCCTTCCGCAAGGTGTTCCGTCCCGCCATCAGCAAGCAGCCCGGCTTCGTCAACGTCCGGTTGCTGAAGTTGCGGCAGGCGGTGGTGGGCGAAGCGCCCAAAGATGCCTCCTACCGGCTCCTAATCAGCTTCCAGACCGAAGAGCAGCGCCAGACGTGGGTGAAGACGGACGACCACCAGCAGGCCTGGCCGGCCATCGAGAAAACCCTGCGCGGCAAGGTGACGGCGCTCCTCTACGACGTGGTGTAACCTAATACGCCCAGCGCCAGAGGCTCGCGCCGGACGTGTAACCCGCCCCGACGGCCGCGAACAGCACCAGGTCGCCCTTCTTCAGCCGGCCCCAGTTGATCGCATCGCGGGCGGCCAGCGGCAGCGTGGCCGAGGTGGTGTTCCCGTAGCGGTCGATGTTGAGGATCACTTGGTCTGAGTTCAGTCCAAGGCGGGTGGCGGTGGCCGTGACGATGCGGGCGTTCGCCTGGTGCGGGATCATCACGCTCACCGCGGAGGGGTCGATGTGGTTGCGCGCCAGCAGGTCGCGGCAGACCTCGTGCATGCGGCGCACGGCGAACTTGAACACCTGCTGCCCTTCCTGGTGCACGTAGTGCTGCCGCCTGGCGACGGTCTCGGCCGAAGCGGGCAGCCGGCTGCCGCCGGCCGGCATCTTGAGGAACTCGCCGCCCGAGCCGTCGATCTCGTTGAGGAAATCGATCAAGCCGACCGAGTCGTCGTCGCTGGGTTCGACCAGCATGGCCCCGGCCCCGTCGCCAAACAGCACACAGGTGGCGCGATCGGTGTAATCGATGATGCGCGACATGGTGTCGGAGCCGATCACCAGCACCTTGCGGTGCGCGCCGGAGGCTACCAGGTGCGCCGCGGTTGTCAGGCCGTACAGGAAGCTACAGCAGGCGGCGATGAGATCGAAGCCCCAGGCTCCCTTGGCGCCGATGCGGTCCTGCACCAGGCAGGCGGTCGAGGGGAACAGCATGTCGGGGGTGACGGTGCAGACCAGGATAGCGTCGAGCTCGGTGGCCGCGATGCCGCGCTGCTCCAGCGTCGCCCGGGCCGCCTCTACCGCCATGTCCGAAGTGGCCACGTCAGGTTCGGCGATGTGGCGCTCGCGGATGCCGGTGCGCTCCAGTATCCACTCGTTGCTGGTCTCGACCATCTTCTCAAGGTCGAAGTTAGTCAGCACACGCGGCGGCACGTAGCAGCCCACCGCGCTGATTTTCGCCTTTGGCACGCCACCTCCCTCGACGAGCGATAAAACATCAGCTTACCCTGTTATCTTAGGTCGTGGGGAGATGCCGATCCAGAGCGCGCTGTTGTTCGAGACACCCGAAGAAATCTGCGCCCGCGTCTTCCGCGCCCTGAAGCCGCGCACGCCGCCACCCGAGATCCGGGTCGAGTTCCGGCCGTTCGCCAATGCCGACAGTCTCATCCGCATGAAAGACGGGCGGCTGGAGATCCGCATCAGCGACCTGCTCGAAAACGCGCCGGCGCCGGTCCTGGAGGCGCTGGCCTACATCCTGCTGGCCAAGCTGCTGCGGAAGCCCGTGCCGCGCGCCTGTGCCCACCGCTACAAACTGTACCTGAACCGGCGTGACGTGCGCCGCAGCATGCACCTGATCCGGCAGATGCGAGGGCGCAAGTTTATCTCCGGCCCGCAGGGGAGCCACTACAACCTGGAAGAGATCTTCGAGGAGTTGAATGTGGAGCACTTCCACGGCCTGCTGGCGCGCCCCTTGCTGGGTTGGAGCCGGCGCCCGTCGCGGACAACTTTCGGACACTTCGACCCCTCGCACAACGCCATCATCGTCAGCCGCCTGCTGGACGCCGCCGCCGTTCCGCGCCTGGCGGTGGAGTACATCGTGTACCACGAGATGCTCCACCTGCGGTTTCCCGTCCAGGCGCGCGGGGCGCGCCAGCGCTTTCACACCCGCGAGTTTCGCGAGGCCGAGCGCGCCTTCCCGCGGCTGATGGAAGCCAAGGAACTGCTGCAGCGGCTGGCCTGAGGCCCCTTACAGCGGCAGGATCTCTTCCCGCACCGGGTCGAACTTGATCCGCCGCTTCTCCAGATAGGCGATGTTGCCCAGGTGCGAGGCCTGCGCCGAGCGGTGGCCGATCAGCACGTCGCCGTTGGGCAGCTTGCGCGTGCGGCAGCACTCGAGGAAGTTGTTGACGTGGTGCACGGTCTGATCGCCGTCGGACTTGACGATCACCGGCGGGGCGCCCTTCTCGGGAGGATAAAACTCGTAGCGCGAGCGGCTGATCCAGAGACGGCCCTCGGTGCCGCAGATCTCCACGGCGGCGCCGGTCGCGCCCGCCGCCAGCGTGGCCTCGAAAGTGGCCGTCCAGTCGCCGGGGTACTCCAGCAGCACCGTGATCGTATCCGGCGCCGTGCGCCCGTCCTTGTATTGGTAGACGCCGCCGGCGGCCACCGCCGAGACCGGGATCTCCTGCTCCATGAACATGTGCACGACGTCGATCCAATGCGTGAACAGGTCGGTGACCTGGCCGCCGCCGAATTCCAGATAGGCGCGGAAGTTGTAGTACTGCTGCGGGTCGTAGTCGCGCCACTTCACCGGGCCCAGGTAGCGCGCCCAATCGAGGTTCGATGGCTTGGCCTGGAGCGAGGCCGGCGCCCGCCGCAGGTGCGCTCCGTTGCCGTGCCACCAGGTGCGGGCCAGCGTGATCTTGCCCAGCTTGCCGGTGCGGAAGTACTCGTCGCGCGCCTGGATGTAGTGCGGGCCGGAGCGCTGCTGCATGCCCACCTGGCAGATGCGCTCATTGACCCGCGCCGCCTTGACTATCGCCGGGCCCTCTTCGATCTTCAGCGTCAGCGGCTTCTCGCAGTAGACGTCCTTGCCGGCGTTAAGCGCGTCGATCGCGACGGCCGCGTGCCAGTGGTCGGGCGTGCCCACCAGCACGGCATCCAGTTCCTTCACCTCGAGCAGCTTGCGATGGTCGGTGAAGCCGCGGGCTTGCGGCGCCTTCTGGAGCGCGCGGTCGATCTGAACGCCGTAGACGTCGCAGACGGCCGTCACCGCGACCGCGGAGTTCTTCTGAAACGTGCCCATCACGCCCAGCCCGCGGCCGCCGCAACCGACCACGCCCAGGTTGATCCTGTCGTTCGCCCCCAGCACGCGCGAGTACGAGCCGGCCGTCATGGCCAGGGCCGAAGCAGTGCGAAACAAGTCTCTGCGGTGAATGCCGCCGGTCATAACCCGTTATCATGACAGATTATGGAGTCGGTCGGAGTAGGCATCGTTGGCCTCGGCAACGTCGGCGGCGGCACGCTGACCATCCTGGCGGAAAACGCCGCCCAGATCGCGCTCAAGCTCGGGTTCCGCCTGGAGGTGAGGGCCGTCTGCGACCTGCTGCTGGCTTCCAGGAAGCTGCCAGCGGGGCTCGATCCCGCGCTGAAGACCACCGACTGGCGCGAGCTCGTCTCCCATCCCGAAGTGGACGTGGTGGCCGAACTGGTCGGCGGCACGACGGTTGCTTACGAGATCATCCAGGGCGCGATCGCCAACAAGAAGTCGGTGGTCACCGCCAACAAGGAGCTGATGGCGCAGCGGGGCGCGGAGATCTGGGAGCGCGCCATTGCCGCCGGGGTGAACCTGGCGCTGGAAGCGAGCGTCGCCGGCGGCATTCCCATCCACGCGGTGCTGCGCGAAGGGATCTCGGGCGATCGCGTGGTGGCGCTCTACGGCATCCTGAACGGAACCAGCAACTACATCCTCACCGAGATCGAGCGGCGCGGCGCGTCCTTCGAGGACGTGCTGGCCGAGGCGCAGCGGCTCGGCTACGCCGAGGCCGATCCCAGCGCCGACGTGGACGGTTACGACGCGCGCTCCAAGCTGGCCATTCTGGCCGCGCTGGCCTTCGGCGAGAAGATCACGCCGTCGGACATCTTCACCGAGGGCATCCGGCGCATCTCGCCGGTCGACTTCCAGTACACGCAAACGCTGGGTCACACCATCCGGCTGATCTGCGCCGCGCGGCAAACGCCGGAGGGCCTGCTGCTCTCGGTGCGCCCGGCGTTGATTCCCACTACCGCTATCCTCGCCAGCGTCAGATCCGCTTACAACGCGGTGTGGGTGAAGGGCCAGTATGGCGAGGACACCTTCTACTATGGCCGCGGCGCCGGCCCGCGCCCGACCGGCGTAGCCGTGGTCAGCGACCTGATGCGGGTGGCGCGCGAGATCCTGCGCGGGAGTCCGGAGCGGGTTTCCCCCTTCGCTCACGAGAGGCTTGGGGAGTACAAGCCCATCCCCATTACGCAACAGAAGCGCGCCTACTACCTGCGTTTCCGCGTGGACGACCGTCCCGGGATCATCGCCGCGCTGGCGGGGATCCTGGCCAACAAGCGCATCAGCCTGGAGGCGGTCTTGCAACTTCCCTGCGACACCAAGCACGACCTGCCGTTCGTGATCACCGTCGAGCCGACCACCGAACAGGCGGTGCGCGAGGCGGTGGCGGAGATGTCGCGCCTGGATTTTCTGCGCGAGCCGCCGCTGGCGCTGCCGATGGAGCCGCCGCTGTAACGGCCCGCTGGCGCAGGCTTCCCGGCCTGCGCGCGACTCCTAGAAGATGTCCTGGCCGGCGGCCAGGAACGCCCCCAGGTAAGCGCCCAGGAAGACCGGTAAGGCCCGCAATACGTAAGCGGGGAACTGGCTGGCGAAGTACGGGAAGAGCAGTTCCGGAGTCGCCAGGCTGACCCTGGGGTCATTAGCGGCCCAGGCCAGATCGCCCAGCGGTATCGCGATTAGGCAGGCGACGCCCCACCGCCAGGCCCGGTCGTGCCGGAAAAAGCCCAGGAACACGCCACACACGAACAGCCCGGAGAAGATGAAATACGGCGCAGTGCGCGCGTCAACGAGGCCCCTGAGACCATCGGGCGCCCACATCGAGCACAGGCCCAGCGCCGCGCCCATGGCCCACCAGAGATAATCGTGGCCTCTTAACCGGCTTCTGTCCCCAGCGCGCAAATCCATGTCTACCATCCTGCGCGAAATTCGGAATGCCTATAAGTTAATTGTAATGCTCTTTCTTAACATTCCGCAAGAGTTAGACATCGTATTCGGTCCCAGTACTCTCAGCGGTCCTATCCGCTATGCGGTAGCAACCACGATGTCAGCGGCTGCCGGCAACCCAGGAATGGGGACAGTCCCCATTCTCCCCGGCATTCTGCTATCCTCAGTGGGTGGACCGGCTACTTTTCGGGCCGTCGTAAGAGGTTCTCATGTCAGGCCATTCCAAGTGGGCGACCATCAAACATAAGAAGGCTGCCTTGGACGCTAAGCGCGGCAAGGCGTTCACGCGCATCATCAAGGAAATCGCCATCGCCGCCCGCAACGGCGGCGACCCCGATTCCAACCCCCGGCTGCGCACCGCCATCCTGGCCGCCAAGGCCGCCAGCATGCCGGCGGACAACATCAAGCGCGCCGTCCAGCGCGGCACCGGCGAGCTGGAAGGCGGCCAGATCGAAGAAGTGATGTTCGAAGCCTATGGACCGGGCGGCACGGCCGTGCTGGTCCAGGCGGTCACCGACAACCGCAACCGCACCGTGAGCGAGATCCGGCACCTCTTCGCCAAGCACGGAGGCAAGCTGGGCGAGCACGGCAGCGTCTCGCGCCTGTTCGAGCGCAAGAGCCAGGTGCTGATCCCGCTGGAAAAAGTGAGCGAAGACGACCTGATGACCCAGGTGCTGGACGCCGGCGTGGAAGACATCCGCGACGACGGGACGAGCTGGGAGGTGCTCTCCCCGCCCGAGGCGCACGAGGCGATCATGAGCGCCGTGCAGCGGGCGGGCCTCGAAGCGACTTCCGCCGAAGTGGCCATGATTCCGATCACCACCGTGAAACTGGAAGGCAAAGAGGCCGCCCAGATGCTCAAGTTGGGTGAGGCGCTGGAAGAGCACGATGACGTCCAGAACGTCTACGCCAACTTCGACATCGACGAAAAGGTGATGGAGGCCCTGGCGCAGGCCTAGCGGCCGGGCCTGCCAGCCGGCACCGCCGATGCGCGTCCTGGGCATCGACTGCGGCACCGAGCGCACCGGCTACGGCGTCATCGACAGCGACGGCCGTGTGCACCGTATGGTGGCGGCCGGCGTGATCCGGACCGGCGCCCAAGCGCCGCTGGCCGAGCGGCTGGCCCAGATCGCCGCCGCTCTGCGGCAGGTCATCGCGGCGCACGGGCCGGAGGCAGCCGCCGTGGAGGAGGTATTTTACTCGGCCAACGTGAAGACGGCGCTGAAGCTGGCGCAGGCGCGCGGGGTCGCTTTGTTGTGCGTGGCCGAGGCGGGGCTGGAGCTGGGGGAATACTCGCCGCTGGAGATCAAGATCAGCGTGGTGGGTTACGGAAGGGCGGAAAAACGGCAGGTGAAGCTGATGGTGCGGTCGCTTCTCCAATTGGAATGCAACCTCGACTCGCAGGACGCTGCCGACGCGCTCGCGGTGGCCATCTGCCACGCCACCCGCCGCTGGGAGCTCGTCCGATGACGCGCCTCCCGCTCTTGCTGCTGGCCGCAGCCGCGCTCGCCGCCGACCTGCCCAAGATCTTCTACTCCAAGTCGTTCCCCGGCAGCGCGCCGCCGTTCGCGGCCGTCACGGTGGACAAGAACGGCCGCGGCGAGTATCGCGAGGCGCCCGAAGACGACAACCCGCTCGTCTTCCAGTTGACGCCGGGCGAGACGGGCGAGATCTTCGCGCTGGCCGGCAAGCTCGACCGCTTCAAGCGCCCCCTCGAAGCCAACCTCAAAGTGGCCAACACCGGCATCAAGACGTTCCGCTACCAGCACGGCGCCGAGAACAACGAGGTCAAGTTCAATTACTCCACCGACGCCGACGCGCGCTTGCTGTGGGACTGGTTTGAGCGCATAGCCGAGACCGAGCAGAACCTGATCCGGCTGGAGCGCGTGGCCAAGTACGACCGCCTCGGGGTGAACGACGCCATCCTGCTGCTCCAGGTTTCGCACGAGCGCAAGCGCCTGGTGGCGCCGCAACAGTTCCTGCCGCTGCTGGAGCGGATCGCGAAGAGCGGGTCGTACGTCCACATGGCGCGCGAGCGGGCGGCCAGCCTGGTGGAAGCGTTTCGCGCCGGAAACGCCCCGCAGCCACAGTGATGATGCCTCTCCTCCGTCTCGCCCTGGTTGCGCTGTGCCTGACAGGGATCTCCGCCTCGCCGGCGCAGACCGACCAGTCGCTGGCCGAGGAACGCGAACTCCAGCGCGCGCTGGCTGAAGTCGGCGCCAGTGCCATCGACCTGATTCGCGCCCTGGAGGGCCACCTCGCCAGGTATCCGAACTCTTCCCACAGGGCGGAGCTGGAACAGGCGCTCGCCAAGGCGGCCCTGGAGACCGGCGACGAGCCGCGCATCATTCGCTACGGCGAGCCGGTGCTGGCGCGCGAGCCGGACGACATCCAACTGCTGGAGCGTGTCACCCGCGCCCTGCTCTCCGGCGACGACAAGCAGCGGTCCCAACGCGCGCTTAAGTACGCCCGCAGCTACCGGGAGAGCCTCCAGGCCCTGCGCGACCAGAGCCCGCCAGGCCGGATCAGCGCGGCGCGGTGGCGCGAAGAGACCGACCGCGGCCTGGGGCGTGCGCTGGCGCTGGAAGCCCGCGCCACCGGCAACCTCGGCAAGCTCGGCGACGCCGTCGCGCTGGCCCGGCAGAGCTACGACGCCTATCCCGCCGCTGAAGCCGCGCGGGAGATCGCCCGCTGGCTCAACCGCTCCGGCAAAGAGGAAGAGGCGCTCGGTCACTACGCCGATGCCTTCGCCATCTCGGAGCCGCGCAACACCGACGCCGACCGCGCCGCCGTCCGGCTGCGCCTGGGCGAGTTGTACCGCAAGCTGAAGGGGTCCGAAGCCGGCCTCGGCGACCTGCTCCTGGAAGCCTACGACCGCACCACCGCGCTGGTAGCCGCCTACCGGCTCAAGCTGCGCCAGGCCGATCCCAACACCCAGCTCACCGACCCCATGGAGTTCACCCTCTCGGGACTTGGCGGCGACAAGCTGGCGCTGGCGTCGCTGAAGGGCAAGGTGGTCGTGTTGGACTTCTGGGCCACCTGGTGCGGGCCGTGCCGCGTGCAGCAGCCGCTCTACGAGAAGGTCAAGCGGAACTTCAAGAACAAGCCCGAAGTGGTGTTCCTGGCCATCAACACCGACGAGAACCGCGAGATCGTGCCCGAGTTCCTCCGCGCGCAGAAGTGGGACAAGCGGGTGTACTACGAGGATGGTCTTTCCACCGCGCTCGAGGTTCACTCGATTCCGACTACCATCGTCATCAACCGGCGCGGCCAGGTCTTCAGCCGCATGAACGGCTTCATCCCCGAGCGTTTCGTGGACATGCTCAGCGAGCGCATCGAGGAAGCGCTGACACAATGAAACCGCCCCCTCTCACCGAGCCGCGACCGAAGGGAGCGGTCAAGCGCCCCGCACGGCGAGCTGAAGCTCACCGCAGCACACTGAAGTGTGCGCCACACCGTGGCGCAGGCGTTAGCCTGCCGCTGCGGGCTTCAGCCCGCAGCAAGCGGAGGGGGGCGGTGTGAGGTTCCGGCGCGTCCTACTGATAGTGCTCGACAGCCTGGGCATCGGCGAGCTGCCCGATGCGGCCGCTTACGGCGATGCCGGCAGCGACACGCTGGGCAACATCGCGCGCGCAAGGGCGCTGCGGATTCCCAACCTGGTCAAGCTGGGCGTGGCCAACATCAGGCCGTTGGCCCACCTGGCCCCGGCCGCGGCGCCGCTTGGCTGCTTCGGACGCTGCGCGCTGGCCTCACCCGGCAAAGACACCACCACCGGCCACTGGGAGATGGTCGGCATTCACTTCGAGAGGCCCTTCCCGCTGTACCCGCATGGCTTCCCGCCCGAGATCATGGCCGAGTTCGAGCGCCGCATCGGGCGGCGCACCATCGGCAACGTGGCCGCTTCCGGCACCGAGATCATCGAGCGGCTCGGCGCCGAGCACCTGCGCACCGGCTCGCCGATCGTCTACACCTCGGCCGACAGCGTCTTTCAAGTAGCGGCGCACGAGGACGTCATCCCGCTGTGGGAACTTTACAGCATCTGCGAGACGGCGCGGGCGATGCTGCGCGGCCCGCACGAGGTCGGCCGCGTCATCGCCCGCCCGTTCACCGGCGCGCCCGGCGCCTTGGTGCGCGACCAGGCCAACCGGCATGACTACGCCGTACCGCCGCCCAAGGGCATGCTGCTCGATCTGCTGGACGAGCGCGGCCTGCCGGTCTACGGCGTCGGCAAGATCTTCGACATTTACGTCGGCCGCGGGATCCGCGACTGCGCCAAGACCGGCGGCAACGCCGACGGCATGGCCAGGATTCTCGACGCGCTCGCGAGCGTGCCACAGGGTCTGATCTTCGCTAACCTCGTGGACTTCGATTCGCTTTACGGGCATCGCAACGACGTTGAGGGCTTTGCGGCGGCGCTGGAGGCGGTGGACGCCTGGCTGCCGTCGCTCGTGGATCGCCTTCGTGAGGACGACCTTCTAATCGTGACCGCCGACCACGGCAACGATCCGACCACGCCGTCCACCGATCACAGCCGCGAGTACGTGCCGCTGCTGGCTTACGGTCCCAAGGCCCGCGGGGGCGTCGATCTGGGAACGCGCGCTACGCTGGCCGACATCGGCCAGACCATCGCGCACAACTTTGACCTTCATCTGGAGAAAGGAGCCAGTTTCCTGGACGCAATCCTATGAGAAGACCATTGATGGCCGGCAACTGGAAGATGTACAAGACGGCCGCTGAAACCACCGCGTTTTTCGAGAAGTTCCGCCCGCTGGTGGCGAGGTCGGAGCACTGCGACATCGTCATCTGTCCCCCGTTTCCCAACCTGCCGGCGGCGGTGGAGGCCGCGCGCGGCAGCCGGGTCGAAATCGGCGGCCAGCACCTGTATTGGGCCAAGGAAGGCGCTTACACCGGCGAGGTCTCCGGACCGATGCTGGTCGCCGTTGGTTGTAAGTGGGTGATCATCGGCCACAGCGAGCGCCGGCAGTACTTCGGCGAGACCGACGAAGGCGTGTTGAAGAAGACGGTGGCTGCGCTCGAAGCCGGGCTGCGGCCGATCGTCTGCGTGGGTGAGCGGCTCGATGAGCGCGAGTCGGGCCAGACCGAGGCCGTGCTGGTGAGGCAGTTCCGCAACGGCATCGCTGCGCTGGAGCCGGGGCAACTGGCGAAGATCGTGATCGCCTACGAGCCGGTGTGGGCCATCGGCACCGGGCGAACAGCCACGCCGGAGATCGCCGCCGAAGCCCACCGCTCGCTGCGCGCGCAGGTGGCCGGACAATACGGCAAGGATGTGGCCGCCGCGCTGCGCATCCTTTACGGCGGCAGCGTGAAGCCGGACAACATCAAGGGCCTGATGGCCCAGCCCGAGCTCGACGGCGCGCTGGTCGGCGGGGCGAGCCTGGACCCGGCTGGCTTCGCCTCGATCGTGAATTTCTAGCTCACTGGCAGTTGGCTGGGCCCTTGCGGCACAGCGTCTTGCCCTCGAAGCTATAGCACCCCTGGTTATCGACGGCCCGATAGGGGACGGTCACCCTCTTCCCGCCCGAATACGACAGGTTGATGGTGCCCTGCTGCGCGCTGCCCTGGACGCTCCAGTTCCCACTGCCGCCGCGCTGCCCGGCGGTGCCCCAGGCCATCGTCTGGTTCCCCAGGCTGTCGCGCGACTGACCCGAGTAACTGGACTCCGAGGAGTCGGAGAAGACCCCATTGGAGCACAGGGTGAGACTGGTCTCGGTGCTGCCCGTGTAGCCCCAGTAGGAGGCAGCCATCGCTTGCATGAGGTTCGGATCATTGGGACCCGGCGCCGGCCCGGCGGCGGGAGCGCCTCCCGCCCCGCCGAGGGTGCTGGTCACTTGCCCCAGGTCGATGCGCGACATCCTGCCATCTTTGCTGCTGAGATCGATGTCCTGTCGCTTGTCCTTGTCCTTCAGCAGCACCTCGACCTTGACGTCACCGGCCTGGAGTACGTACAGGCCCGGCTTGAGGTTCTTGAATTCGAACTTGGCAAAAAACCCAACCTGCGCCATGTCCAGGACCTTGCCGGACTCGCCGTCCAGCAGCCTCACGATCGACCCGGAGGCGGGTTCCGTGCGGGTCTTGCCCACAAACCCGGATATCTTGAAAGCGTCTTTGGCGGCAGCGGCCGGCGCTGCGCCAATAACGAAGAAGCCCAAAACCAGCGGTGACAACCAGCGCAACATTTCCACTCTCCCTCCTCAGACAGCAACCCCGTGTCGGGACCGTAGGGTCAAGTATACACCCTCAGCGCCAACCTTGCAGTCTGGTGTATACTGAATACGAGCCGAGAAGCCAATAAGTGAGATCCGCGCCGATCGGCAACTGGGAAATCGCGCTGTCCGATAGAGACTCGCGAAGAAGCTCACGGCCAACAGGAGGAGCCAAACATGCGCATGTTGCTTAACGTCACCATCCCTCACGAACCATTCAACACGCTGGTGAGGGAGAAGAAAGCGGGAGCGATCATCGGGCGAATCATCGAGGAACTTAAGCCCGAAGCAGTTTACTTCTTGGAGGAGAACGGAACACGAGGAGCAGTGCTGGTCGTTGATGTGGCCGAGCCGTCCCGGATTCCATTCTTCGCCGAGCCGTTCTTTCTGAACTTCAACGCTGACTGTAGGTTTCGCATCGCGATGTCTCCGGAGGACCTGGGCAGGGCCGGCCTGGACGACCTCGGCGACAAATGGCGCTGAGGGCGGCCCTGCTTCATCCGGCCGCAGCATCGGCAGGCCCGGGTTGCCGGAGGAACTCCTCGACCGCCCGCAGGAACTCCTCGGCGCGGTGAAGATCGCTGGGCAACCGGCCGGTCTTGGCGAAGAGCCTTCCGTATTCCCCGTGGACGGCGGCGTGTGAGGAGAATCTCAAGCCCTCGCCCTCCAGGCAGGCCACGGCGAGATAGAACATTGCGTAGTAGGTGCGGGAGATCGCGTCCTCAAGGTACCCCTGTCTTACGAGTTGGCTGGAGAGGATCAGCTTCTCCCGAGCCTTCTTGACCAGGATCGCCTGAACCTCGGTCACACTTCGACGCCCTCTCTGGACACGTTGCCCAGTAGCGGGGTATCGTCCCTGGTGTAACGCCCGTCATCCATGAACAGGCATTGAATCACCTCGTCGTGCTCGAGCGACAGTCCCGCAACAATCCCGCCGGTTCTTCGGACTTCTTGGCTCGGCCAGACCGGCCCCTTTAAGACCACCAGCACATCGATGTCGGAATACTGCCTGGCATCACCACGGGCGTGTGAGCCATAGAGGATCATCTTCACCAGCCGGTCGCCGTAGAGTTCTTCAAGCCGGCGGCGCAGCTCGGCGAGGATGGCCTTTACCTTGGGGTTGACGGTGGACGTGCTGGCCAGTGGAGGCATACAGTTCTGCCTCCAGTTTGCCACATCCGCGACGACGCTTCCTTTACACCGCGTCCGAAACGCTGCTGAAAGTGAACTCCGACGCCACCATCGGCGGGGCCAGCATCGTGCCGCCTTCGAAGCCCCGCGTGCGCACCACGCGGCCCAGCTTCTGCGCGTTCTGAAGCAGCCGCACCGGGCTCTCGTTGAAGCGGAAATTCATCACCGGCGTGGTGACCTTGCCCTTCTCGATCAGGAACAGCCCGTCGCGCGTCAGCCCGGTGAGCTGAAGCGTCTGCGGGTTCACCACGCGGATGTACCAGAAGTGCGTCACCAGCAGCCCGCGCTCGGTGGCGCCGATCAGCTCTTCCAGGCCGGCCTCGCCCCCTTCGAGCACCGCCGAGGCCGGAAACGGCGTGGGCTCTTTGCCCGCCTTGGCGGCCCAGTAGCGGTCATAGAACAGGTTCTGAACCACGCCTTTGTCGATCCAGGTTATGCGGCGGCCCGGCAGGCCCTCGCCGCTGTAAGGCAGGCCCGGCAGGCGGCGGTCGAAGGGATCGGTGCGCAGGGTCACTATTTCGGAAAAGAGCTTGTCGCCGAGATGCGTGCCCCCGCCCTTCTTGCTGAGGAACGACTGGCCCTCTTCGGCGTTGCGGGCGCTGAAGGAGAAGCCGAGCATCCTGAGCAGGTCACCCACCGCATTGGCTTCGAGCACCACCGTGTACTTGCCTGGTTCGAGCCGCACCGGCTTCCGCCAGCGGAGGCACTTGGCAATGGCCGTCTCGGCCAGTGCCGCGCCCTGCATCTCGCTGATCGAGACCGCCGGCTGCCCCGCCCACCCGGAGCTGCTCCCGTCCGCCGTGCGAACGGTCGTGCTCAGCCGCGAGTCGGTCTCGCGGCCGAAAGCGAACAGGCCGTTCTTGTTGGCCAGCGCCGAGGCCGTCGCCGCGCGCTGGAAGAATCCGGCCGCCACCAGTTTCTGCCCCTGCGCGGCTTCAATAATGGCGCGGACGTGCGGCGCCATCGCCGGCGCGCCGGCCCGCGCCGTCGCCTCGTCGAACTTGTCCAGCGCCGGGTAGTCCTGCTTCCCGAGCGGCGGCATGTGTTCGGGGTTGGGCAGCGCCAACCCGGCAAGTTCCTCGGAGCGCTTCACCACCGCCCGCAGCGAATCCTCGTCGATCTGGGTGGTGCTGCTGGTCCCCGTTTTCCCGTCGCGGGTGGAAGAGATCGCGATGGTGCGCTCGACGGTGAATCCCGAAGTCGTGATGCCGTTGTTGGCGAAGCGCACGCTGACCTCTTCGGAGGAGGCCAGCGACACCGTGCACTCGGGGAAGGTCGAGTAGGAGAGGATCTTCCCGGCCAGCTTCTGGGCTTCTTCTCTGGTGAACATATTCAGTCCGTCCGAATCACGTTGATCTGGCGGAAGCGCGCCGGCGAGCAGCCGTGGCTGACCGCGTTGACCTGCATCGGCTCGCCCTTGCCGTCGCTGGGGGAGCCGAACTGCGCCCAGTAGCTCGAGCCGGCGATGCCGTCGCAGACCTGCCAGAAATCGGGCGTGCGCGACTGGTAGGCGACGCGGGAAATCATGCCCCGCTTCTTGCCGCCCTTGATCTCGTAGAAGGCGTCGCCGCCGAACTGGAAGTTGTACCGTTGCTGGTCGATCGAGTAGCTGCCGTCGCCGTCGATGAGGATGCCGTCCTCCACGCCGGCGATCAGATCCTCCAGCGTCGTCTCCGGCTTGCCGGGCGCGAGCCAGATGTTCGGCATCCGCGCGAACGGGACGCTGGACCACGAGTCGGCGTAGCAGCAGCCGCGCGATTCCTTCTCGCGCACCAGCGGGGCCAGCTCGCGGGTGGTCTGGTAGTGCTTGAAGATCCCCCGCTCGATGATGGGCCAGCGCGTGGTCTTCACGCCGTCGTCGTCGTAGCCGGCGGTCGCCAGCCCCTGCTCGTATGTGCGATCGCCATAGAAGGTGACCATCTCGCTGCCGATCCGCTCCTTGCCCATCTTGTCGGTGGTCAGGAAACTGGTGCCGGCGAAGTTGGCCTCGTAGCCGAGGGCGCGGTCCAATTCGGTCGAGTGGCCGATGCTCTCGTGGATGGTCAGCCAGAGGTGGCTGGGCAGCAGCACCAGGTCCTTCCTGCCGGGCTGGACCGGCGGCGCGGCCAGGTGCTCCAGCACCTCTTCGCGTATGCGCCGGGCGTTCTCCTTGAGATCGATTTTCAGCACGTATTCCCAACCGGCCGACAGCCCCGGCGGGTCGTAGTTCCGCGTGCGCGACAGCCGGTTCTTCAAATCCACCGCCGTCGCCCCGAGCCGGGGGTAGATCTGCACTATCAACTGCTGGATCGACGAGCCTTCCGAGGATGCGAAGTACTTGTCCTCGGAGCGGAAGCGCAGCATGCCGAACGCAGAGCGGACGCGCTTCTCTTCCTTGACGATGGCGGCCGCTGCCCGCAGCAGCTCGAGCTTCTCGCCGACGGGAACCTCAAACGGGTTGCGCTCGAGCGGCGACCTCCAGCGGTCTCTGTACGCCTTCACCGGCGTGAGCACCACCGGCTTGCCCGCCAGCCGGGCGCTGGAGCGAGCCACCGTGACCGCTTCGGCGGTGATGCGCGCGATCTCCTCCGGGGTCACCACCGGCGAGGCCGCAAAGCCCCAGGCGCCCTCCACGATGACCCGGACGCCGAAGCCGAAGCTGTCCGCGTCGCTGACGCTCGGCACCTCCAGCGTCTTGCCGGTGCCGCGCTCGGGGCTGAGCCGCACCGCCGCCATCTGGTTGCGGTAGCGGTTGATGCGGATGTCGCAGTAGCTGGCCTTGTGCTTCTTCGCCTCGCGCAAGGCCGCCGCGCCCAGCGCTTCCAGCTTCGCAGAGGGTTTGGCCGATTCAGCCGGCGCGCCGAACAGGTCGGCAGCCAGCAGGGCGGAAGAGCCGATGAAAGTCCGCCGGGTGATCATCTCGTCTTGTCCTTCGCGTAGCAGAGCGCATCCAGCGGGCATTCCGCGCACGCCGGCTTGCGGGCCGCGCACAGCCGCCGGCCGTGGTGGATCAACTGGTGCGAGAAGACGATCCACTTCTCCTGCGGCACGGTTTTCATGAGGTCCCGCTCGATCTTGCCGGGGTCGGTCTGCCGGGTCAGGTCCAGCCGGCGGGCGATGCGCTGCACATGCGTATCGACCACCACGCCGCTCGCTATGCCGTAGGCGGTGCCCAGCACCACGTTGGCCGTCTTGCGAGCGGCCCCGGGGATGGTGAGCATCTCCTCCATCGTGCGCGGCACTTGGCCGCCGAAGTCGGCGAGGATCGTCTTCGCCGCGCCGATCAGCGACTTCGCCTTGTTGTTGAAGAAGCCGGTGGAGCGGATGTCCTGGGCCAGCTCGGCCTGGCTGGCGGCGGCGAAGTCGCGCACCGTGGGGTATTTCCGCAGCAGGCCCGGGGTGACTTCGTTGACGCGCTTGTCGGTGCACTGCGCCGAGAGGATGGTGGCCACCAGCAGTTCCCAGGCGTTGTGGTGACGCAGCGCGCAGGTGGCCGCCGGATAGGTGTGGTCAAGGATGCCGAGAATCTGGCTGGCGCGCTGGCGCCGCTCGGCGGCGTTCTTGGGCTTCGTGACGGGCCGGCGGGCTGGCATAGGTGCATCGGCTCACCGCGCCGGCGAGGTGATCCTGAAGTCGGCCCGCAGGAACTGCCAGTCGGGCAGCTCATACACTCGCAGCTTCGTGGCCAGCGGCGTCTTGACCTCTCGGGATTCGTAAGGTCCCAGCGCGGCCACCTTGAAGGAGAACGTGCCAACCGCATTCTGTTTTCCGTCGGCGGTTACCGCGATCACGCTGGCCTGGATGCCGAGGTCGCCGAGATCGGCGCCTGAATGATTGACCACCACGCACTGGATGGTGGCCTTCTGTTTGGCGTCCTCGTGGAGCCGGAAGCCGGTGATCTCAATATGCTTGGCCAGCGGATGGCCCGTGGCGACCGGGACTGGGGCCGGCGGGGGCGATTCCAACGCGGTCTTCGCCGCCGCGGGTTTTTCGGGTGGCGCGCTCAGCACGCGATAGGCCCCGTAGCCGATCAGGCCGACGAGCGCCACCCCCACGGCAGAGAGCACGGCCAGCAGCCACGCGGGCAGGCCCGCCCGCGCCGGCTTCTTCTCCTCCGCCGTGACAGCGGCTTCAGCCGGTGCAGGCGCTTGCGGCGCCCGCTGCACCTTGCCGGCGCAGTTCGGGCATTCGGATTCGGAGGGCGAGACTTCCCGCCCGCACTGTGGACAAATCCAGGTGAACATTCCTCACTAATCTAGCGCGAACCGGGGTGCAACAGGCGTCCACCGTCCGCTCGCGGCCGACCGCTCCACCGCATCCAGCACAAGCTGCACCCGCTGCGCATCCTCGAAGTCCGGGTGGAACGCAACGCCAGCGGCCAGCGCCTGGAGGAAGTCGGCCAGGGCGGCGATGAACGTGTGCTCGTAGCCGATGATGTGGCCCGGTTTCCAGAAGCTGGCCGAGTAGGGGTGGTCCGGCCCGGTCACCAGCAGGTTGCGGATGCGGTAGCCGGTGGCGAACCGCGTGGCTTCGAACGAGCCGAGGCTGCCGTTTTCGAAGCGCGCCAGGAACAGCCCGGCGTCCTCCACCTCGCGCCCGGCGACGAAGCGGTGCGTCATAGCCGTGACCTCGCGGATGGGGCCGTTCAGCCACACCGCCAGGTCGATGGCGTGCGAACCCAGGTCGCCGACCACGCCGAAGCCGGCCTGCGCGCGCCCTCCTCCGCCGAGAGAGCCAGCGGATTCTCGCACAGCACGGTCTTCCCCGCCCCGGCGGCCGCGATGGCCACTTCGGCGTGCATCGCGTTCGGCAGCGCGATATCGACCACGTCGATGTCCTCGCGCTCCCCCACGCCGCCGCCAGTTGTTATACAAGCTACAAGCCACGGGCAACCTGCGCACGGCTTTACCATAGCTCTATGGACTTCTTCCGCCGCGCCGCGGGAAAACCCGCCAGGCTCGCCGTGCTGGCCGGCACGTTTAACCCGCCGACGCGGGCGCACCTGGCGCTGGCCCGTGGCGGGCTGGCCGTGGCGGACGAGGTCGTGTTCGTGCTGCCGCGCGCCTTCCCCCACAAGCAATACGAGGGCGTCGGCTTCGCGGAACGGGTCCGCATGCTGGAACTGGCCCTGGAATCGGACCCGCGCTGTTCAATCGCAACCACCGCGACCGGTCTCTTCATCGACATCGCGCGTGAGTGCCGCCGCGCCTACGGCGATGGAACCGAGATCTACTTCCTTTGCGGCCGCGACGCAGCCGAGCGGGCCGCGCACTGGGACTACGGCCCTCCCGGCGCGTTCCTCGAGCAGCTCCGCGAATACCAGCTTCTGGTCGCGCCGCGCGGCGGCGCCTGGGAGCCGCCGCCGGAAATGCGCGACCGCATCCACCCGCTCGCCATGGAAGCGGATCACGACGAGGTCTCGGCCACCAGAGTGAGGGAGTGCATCCGGCGCGGCCTGCCCTGGGAGCACCTGGCGCCGGCGTCGATTGTGGAGTTGGTCAGGCAGGCGTACGGGAACAACTGATCGCGGCTCAGTCCTTGCGGGCCTGGTCGAGGAATGGCCGCAGGCGGTGGCTGCGGCTGGGGTGGCGGAGCTTGCGCAGCGCCTTGGCCTCGATCTGGCGGATGCGCTCGCGAGTGACGGCGAAGTGCTGGCCCACTTCCTCCAGCGTGTGTTCGCTGCCGTCCATCAAGCCGAAGCGCATCTTGATGATCTTCTCCTCGCGCGGGCTTAGGGTCTTCAGCACCTCGGCGGTCTGCTCGCGCAGGTTCAGGTTGATGATCGCCTCGGAAGGCGAGGTGACGCGGCGGTCCACGATGAAGTCGCCCAGGTGCGACTCTTCCTCCTCTCCCACCGGCGTCTCCAGCGAAATCGGCTCCTGGGCGATGCGCAGCACCTTGCGGACCTTCGGCACCGGCAGCTCCATCCGCTTGGCCAGCTCCTCGGTGCTGGGCTCGCGCCCCAACTCCTGCTGGAGCTTCCGCTGCGTGCGCACCAGCCGGTTGATCGTTTCGATCATGTGGACCGGGATGCGGATGGTGCGCGCCTGGTCGGCAATGGCGCGGGTGATCGCCTGGCGCACCCACCAGGTGGCGTAGGTCGAAAACTTGTAGCCGCGCCGGTAGTTGAACTTGTCCACCGCCTTCATCAGGCCGATGTTGCCTTCCTGGATCAGGTCGAGGAATTGCAGGCCGCGATTGGTGTAGCGCTTGGCGATCGAGACCACCAGCCGCAGGTTGGCTTCGATGAGCTGCTTCTTGGCCGTCTCGGCCTCCGCCTCGCGGCGCTCGACGATCTGCAAGGTCCGGCGCAGCTCGGTGGCGGTGGCGCCGCAATCCTCCTCGCGCTGCTGGATGCGCTGGTTGCACTGGCGCAGCTCCTTGCGCAATTCGCGCGCGGCCGCCGCCGAGGTGGCCGGATCCTCGCACTTGCGCTGGAGGCGCGCGACCTCGCGTTCCAGCGGCCGGAACTCCTCGACCGCCTTGTGCAACTGGTCCACCAGCCGGTGGTGGATCATCGGGCTGAACTGGATATTGCGGATGGCCCGCGAGATCTTCACCACCGTCCGGGCCAGCGAGTAGCGGAGGCTGCGGAACTGCTTCGGCTTCATCGTCCGCGGCACCGCCAGCATTTTCTGGCGCAACTGCTGCCCTTTCTTATGATGCCGGGCGATTTCCTCGACCATCTGGAGAAATTCCTGCTTCTGGACTTCGAACGAGTCGTCGGTCGAGACCAGGTCGGGCAGCACCAGCAGATCGCGGATCGGGAGCGCGTCACGCTGGAGGTCTTCGCTCAGGTTGCAGATTTCCTGGACCACCAGCGGCGAGCGCGAGAGCGCCTTGCGCACCGCCGTCTGGCCCCGCTCGATGCGCCGGGCCAGCTCGATCTCCCCCTCGCGGGTGAGCAGCGCCACCGTGCCCATCTCCCGCAGGTACATGCGCACCGGGTCGCTGGTCTTGTCGCTAAGGTCCGGCCCCAGATCCAGCTCGGCCAGGTCCTCTTCCGCGACCTTCTCCAGCTTGGGCTCCTCGAGGATTTCCACCCCGGCCCCGTCCAGTTGCACCAGCAGATCGTCCAGCTCGGCGCTGCTGGCGATGTCCTCGGGAAGCAGCTCGCTGACGTCGTCATAGAGGACGAAGCCCTTCTCCTTCCCGGTTTCCATGAGCTGTCTCAGACGCCGGTATTTTTCGTCCTCTGCCACAGGCTCCCCAGTCCCCGCCATTTTACAACACTCAACGCCGCCAAATGGTCAGCCCTTGTCCAGCCGCACCAACTCTTCGGTCAGCCGCAAGGCTTCGGCCCGATTCCCGGCGCGCTCCGCCTCCTTGACCTGTGTCTGGAGCTGCGCGCGCTGCGATTGCCGGCCGGCGTTTTCCAGCGCCGCCAGGCAGGCGTGCGCCTGCGCCAGCGAATACTCCGCCTTCTTTAACTCATCGGCCAGCACGATCGAGGCCAGCAGTTCCCGGTCGTTCTCTTCCAGCCTCGCCTCCAGGTCGGCGAAGCTGAAGCGGCCCTGGCTCTCCTCCAGCGCCAGCAGCGCCTGGAAGATGCGCCGCGTGACGAACTGCTGAAGGGCCGGGAGGGCTTTCAACCGGGGCGCGATCTCGTGGCGTATTTCGGCGTTTTCCAGCAGCGCATTCAGCAGGATTTTCTCCACCGGCCGCAGCGGTTCGCGAGCCGGCGGCAGCGTTTTCTGGCTGCGCTCGGCGGCCGCCCTGCGGAAACGATCCCGCACCAGCCCCGGCTCGATGCCGAGGTAATTGGCCAGCTCGTTGCCGACGGCGTCGCGCTCCAGCTTGTCAGGCACTCGCTGCACCGCCGGCAGCAGGAACTGAAGGCAGCTCAGCCGCCCTTCGGTGGTGCGGAGATCGTAGCGGCCGCGGGCGCGATCGGCCAGCCAGTGGAAGTAGCCCGGCGCCCGCGCGAGCTGTGCCGCGTAAGCCTCGCCGCCGCGCTGCTTGACGTACTCGTCCGGGTCGAGCCCGCCGTCGAGGCCGAGAATCCGCACCCGCACGCTCTCGTCGAGCAGGACCTGAATGGAGCGCTCGGCCGCAGTGGCGCCGGCCTGGTCGGGATCGAAGTTGACCACGATGTTATCCGCGTGCCGCTTCAGGGTGCGCACTTGCTGCGCCGTCAGCGCGGTGCCGCAGGTGGCCACCACGTTGCGCACGCCCGCCGGCCAGACGCCGATCACGTCCATGTAGCCCTCCACCAACACCGAGCCGTCCGCCTTGCGAATCCCTTCCTTGGCGCGATGAAGGTTGTAGAGCACCTGGCTCTTGCGGTAGATGGTTGTCTCCGGCGAGTTGAGGTACTTGGGCTCGTCGCCCGGCGCCAGCGCGCGCCCGCCGAAGGCGATGACCTTGCCGGACTCGCTGTGGATCGGGAACATCAGCCGGTTGCGGAAGCGGTCGTAGAAGCTGCCGTCGGGGCGCTTTAGCGCCAGTCCGGAAGCTTCGATCTGCTCGGCCGCGAATCCCTCTCTCTCGAAGGCCCGCGCGAGAACGCTGCCTGACTTCTCCGCGTAGCCGAGTTGAAACTCTTCCGCCAGCGCGTCGCCGACGCCGCGCTGGGAGAGGTAGGCGCGCACCTCCGCGCCGCCCGCTTCGCGCAGGGCAGAACGGAAGACGCGCGCGGCCAGCTCGTGCATGCTGTAGACGGCCGCCCGCAGCTTGGTCTCCGGGTCGGAGTACTCGGCCCGCTTCGGCAGCGGGATGCCGTGGCGCTCGGCCAGCAGCTTGACCGCCTCCCAGAAGGTCAGCCGCTCGATCTCCATCACGAACTTGATGACGTCGCCGCCGGCGTTGCACCCGAAGCACTTGTAGAACTGGTGGACGGCGTGAACCGAGAACGACGCCGTCTTCTCGGTGTGGAACGGACACAGGCCCACGTAGCGGACACCGGCCTTCTTCAGCCGCACGTACTGGCCGATCACCGCGACGATGTCCACCGCCGACTTCAGTTGTTCGACGAACTCCATGCGCGCCTGATCTGTCCATTATCCCTCACACCAGAAGAGGGACACCCGCGACTGTCCCAGTTCTTAGAACGACACCCGCGCCCCTAGCTGAAACGCTCGTGGGCCGCCGGAGCCGAACACCTGCTGCACCCGATGAGTCGGCTGGCCGAAGGCCGCCGTCTCCACCAGGTTGCCGCTGTGGCCGAGCAGGTTGGCGACGTTGAACAGATTGAAGACCTCGCCCAGCACAGTGAGCGTCCAGCGCTCGCGGAACTTCAGCGTCCGGCTCAGACGCAGGTCTTGCGAGAAAAGGCTGTCGCCGAATTCGTAGTGCGCCGGCAGGGTGATCTTCGGGATCAGTTGCCCGCGCGGCGTGCGGCCGCCGGCCCGACTGTCATTGAAGACGGCGACCAGGCGCGCCAGTTCGGCCTTGCCGAGACCGCGGTTGAACTGATTGGTGCGGCTGCCCGGCAACAGGTCGTCGTTGGTGCCGTCGCCGTTGAAGTCGGCGCCGCCCACCACCGAGGTGAACGGGGGGCGGCTGGTGACCGACGAAATGAAAGCCAGCGTGAGGCTCCAGGGCAGCTCGACCAGGCCGGATGCGTTGAAGATGTGCCGCCGGTCGGTCGGCAGCGGGCCAAAGCTCTCGAACCAGTTCTCCTTGTTGATCACGGGGTTGATGCCCACGCTGCTGGAAAGAGCGTACGAGACCAGGCAGCGCGTCCTCTGGGAGAGACGCTTGTCGAGCTTCACCAGCAGGCCCTTGGAGCCGAAGCGCCCGCCCGGCGTCTGCACTCCGATCGGACCCGTAGAGCAGCGCGCGTTCACATCGAGGGCCTCCAGGCCGGCGCAGGCGCGGATGACCGGGCCGCGCACGCTCTCCCAGCGGTTGTAATCGACGTTGTAGAGCGGCATGTGCACGAACCGCCGGAAGACGAAGTCCGCGCTCAACACCAGGTCGCGCGCCAGCTCGCGCTGAAGGCCGGCGTTCAGGTGAATGCCATAGGGCATGGGGAAGTCGCGGGGGATCAGGTCCTGCGCCTGCTTGAACATATCGACGTTGCGCACCGTGAGGTCGGCGGAGGGCTCACCGATGTGGCGCTGGAGCAGCTCGCGAAGACCTGGCAGGATCGACATGAGATGCACACCGGTGAAGGCGGTGGGGCCGCCGGTGAAGCTGAGGGGCTGGAACAGCGGCACGCCGGGAATGCCCGAGATCGGGTTCGGAAAGATGGCTCCAGTGACCGGGAAGCGGCCGTTTCCGCGCGGGCTGATGATGGTCCGCTCGCGCAGGCGGTCGTTTTGCAGGACGGTGTCGTGATAGACGCCGGCGCCGGCGCGTACAACCGTCTTCCCGTCGCGCGTCGCGCCCCAGGCCAGGCCCGCTGAAGGACCGAGGTTGTTCAGGTCGCGGCGCGTGGGCCCGAGGCCCCCGGCGCCCAGCACCGGCGCCAGATACTCGGGCTTGTCCAGATCGTGGTTGACGGCGCCGGTCTCCAACGAGTAGCGCAGCCCGTAGTTGAGCGTGAGCCGCGGCCGCGCCCGCCAGGTGTCGTGCCAATAGAAGAGGAAACGCTGGTTCTTGCGGGCGCGATCAGCCTGATAGAGCGGCGGCTGGCGCGGATCGCCGATGCCGGTCGAAAAGGAAACCAGCGGCAGCCGGAGAATATCGTCGAGCGTCCGAAAAGAGCCGGGCAGCGGGATCGGCGCTTGCGCGGCGCGGACCGCCTCGGGCGAGTACAACTGGATGAAGGCCGGCTCATCGAACAGGAAGACGCCGCCGGAACGGTACGACTCCCACTCGCCGCCGAAGCGGACGCGGTGCCGGCCGCGCTGCCAGGTGAGACTGTCGGTGGCCGTGAACCGCCGCAGGTCGGCGCGGCCGGAGTTGTAATGGCCGATGGTAAGCCCCGTGCCCAGGACCTCGATGCGCGGGGCGCCCAGGCCGATGCAATCGCCCGGACAATCGGCCGCCGTGGGCAGCCGGTCGCGGATGCTCCAGTAGGTGTACGACAGGCGCGCGTCGTTCACCACGCTGGGCCGCAGCACGCTGGTCAGCCCGGCGATGCTCTGGTCGGACCAGTTCATCTCCCGCAGCCAGTTGGAAGGCAGGCTGATATATCCGTAAGGCGGGGTGAAGCTGTTGTTGCCGTCGTGCGAGTAGCGGAGGAAGACATTCTGGCCGTCGCTGGGCCGGGCGTCGAAGCGGGCGCTGAGCTGCTTGCCGGTGAGCGGGCTCGGCACGATGCGGCCCAGGGCGGCGAACTCCGGCGCGCGCGGCTGCACGGTCACCACGCCGTCCTGGTTGGTGTGCTCCAGGTTAGCGAAGAAGAACAGGCGGTCCCTGCGCGCCGGGCCGCCCAGCGACAGGCCGCCCTGACGCCGCGCGAAGAACGGAGCGGGATTGAGCGGCTCGCGCGCCAGTGCGGGGTACGCCGCCAGGTGGTGATCGCGGAAGAAGTAGTAGCCGCTGCCGTGATACTCGTTGCCGCCGGAGCGGGTGACGATGTTGATGGCCCCGGCGCCGGTGACGCCGGTTGACAGGTCGAAATTGGCGGCCGAAATCTGGAACTCGGCGACCACTTCCTGGGAGAGGTTCAGCGCGTTCTCCCCGAGGACGTAGTTCAGAACATCGCCGCCGTCCACCGTGACGCGGGTGCGGTCGGAAGGCGCGCCGAACACCGAAACCTGGAACTGGCGGTTGGCCCCGCCGCTGATGGAAGCGCTGACGGTGGCGCCGGGCTCCAGCTTGGCCAGCTCGAGAAAGTTGCGCCCGTTGAGCGGTAGGTGTTCCAGCTCGACGCGCGAGATGACGCCGTCGAGGCGGTGGCTCTCATACTGCATCTGCGGCGACGCGTCGCTGACGGCCAGCGTTTCGGTCCGGGCGCCGACGCTAAGGGGCAGGTCCACCTCGGTCGTGCCGCCTGTGGCCACGGTGGCGTTGCGCACCACCGGCCTCATGCCGGGGGCTTCCGCTTTAACCTCGTAGACGCCGGCGGGCAAGGCGGCGGCCGCGTAGGTTCCGTCAGCGCTGGTCACCAGCGCGCGACTCAGGCCGGTCTCGGTGTTGGTGACAGTGATGCGGGCGCCGGGGATCACCGCGCCCGATTCGTCCCTCACCACGCCGGCGATGGTCCCCACCGGTTGCTGGGCGTGCGCGGCCGCCAGCGTAAAGGCCAACAGCAGCAGGCAAGCAGGCACGGCAACTCCCACTCCACCACAGTGAAGCTAGCCGCGCAAGGTGGGACCGGCATTCGGGTGCGCGACATGGAAGTGGTAAGGTGGTCGGAGTTGCGGTCTGAGTGTAGAGATACGCCAGGCTGAGCCGCGACCGCAGGGAGCGGTTGTCATCTCTACCGCTTGTTACGGCTGCCACCCGAGAGAGTCATGAATGACCTGAAGTCCTGTGCCAGCCGCTGCCTGAACCGAATGGGGCTGGATGAACCCAGTCGAAAGCGGTGGGCCCAGAGGGCACCCCGGCATGGGAGCACCCGGTGGCTGTGCAAGCGGGAGAATGTGTCGGCGGCGATTCGGTATGTCGTTGACGAGCAG
>JBBTDS010000266.1:0-3017 GCA_038060875.1 Acidobacteriota bacterium
GATCGGCACCACCTCGGAACCGTGATCGACATCAGTTCGGAACGCTGATCGACATACCTCGGAATCCGCACATCAACGAACAGGTGAAGAAGCATCTGGCGCGCCAGGAACCGGTTGTGTCGGTGGACACCAAGAAGAAAGAGCGTGTCGGTAACTTCAAAAACGCTGGAAGAACGTGGCATCCGAAGGGCCGACCGGTCGAAGTGAACATTTATGATTACCCACAACTGGGAGTCGGCACGGCAATCCCCTATGGGGCCTACGACGTGAAGCGGAACGAAGGTTTCGTGAACGTGGGAATGACGCATGACACCGCCGAGTTCGCGGTCGAGAGCCTGCGACGCTGGTGGCTACATGAACTCTGCCAGATCTGGTTGGCATACCAAAGTATACAGCGACAGTGATGAAGAAGCGAGAGTAAAGTGATGTATTTAATGGCTACAATTGGAAGGCCAAAACCAGCCCAAGTCATGGATGGAGTTTGAATTGACCTATTTCATCACCTGGAACTTCGGACCAGGCGCCCGGCCGCCGCCGCTCACTTCGCGTCGCGCCAGTTGTGGCAGACTGAATCTCAGATGAGCAAGCCTCCGCGCTCCGACAACCCGCTGCTGTCCGAGATAGTTCGCCGGCTGTTGGGAGCCTATCGGCCCGATCGAATCTACCTGTTCGGTTCGGTCGCGCGTGGGGATGCCGGCCCGGACAGCGACTACGACCTCATGGTCATCCTTCCGGACGACGCGCCCGCGAATCTTCGCTCGGAGGACCCGGGATACAGGGCATTGCGAGGGACCGGGGTGGCTGCCGATGTGCTGGTGCGGACCCGCAGCGATTTTGACAGGCAACTCCACTTGAAGGCTTCACTGCCCTCGACGGTGGTTCGGGAGGGGACGTTGCTGTATGGCGCAGCCTGACCTGGGCCTGGTGTCGCACACCAAGGGCTCATTGGCCAGTGAGTTCCTGGCAGCGGTCACAGTCAGGCTCCCGCCCGAGGCGGCCGAATCTTAAGCGCCCGCCCACTTGGCGGAGTCCGTCCTACCGTTTGAGCGCCCGGAAATCGACGGTGTGCTCCAGCAGGTTGTCGCGCGAGTGTCTCTGCTGGATCGTGCTGGCGCGCTGCTCCAGTTGCTTCGCTTCCGAGTTGCGATGCGTCTTCCGGAGGACGGCGGCGTAACGCGACAGGATTTCGCCCGCCAGAGGATGGTCGGATCCCGCGTTGTTCTCGACGATGGCCAGGGCCCGCTTGAGGACGGCTTCCGCCTCGGCCCACCGGCCGCCAGCCACGTAGATCATCGCCAGCGCGAGGAGTGGCCGGGCCAGGTCGAAGTGCTCGGGGCCGGCGGCTTTTTCCCAGGAGGCCACGGCGCGCTCCATGTAACGCAGTGCCTCGGCGCGCCGCCCCGTGGCCATCCGGATCGAGGACAGGGTGTGCAAGAGATCCCCGGTTTCCGCAGGCGCCGTCCCTGTCTGCCGGTCCCAGATTGCCAGCGCCTGCCGGCAGAGCGACTCGGCCTCAGGGTAATCGCGCTGCTGGTACTTCACCCGCGCCAGGTTCTGGAGGCTCCGAGCCACCAGCGGGTGGCCGGGGCCGAACAGTCTGACGCGCATATCGAGCGCGCGCCGGCAAAACTGTTCGGCCTTCCCGTACTGCTCGTACTGTATGAGGACGCCGCCCAGATTGCTCAGCGTGGCCGCCAGCGGGGGACATTCTCCGCCGCAGGCTTGCTCCCAGCCGGCGGCAGCGCGGCGGAAGAGGTTCTCGGCCTTCCTATACTGACCCAAGTCGTGGTAAAGGGAGCCCAGGTTGTTAAGGGTGAACGCCAGCCTCTGATCGCCAGAGGGAAGCGTTTCCGCCTCCTTCAGAGCGGCGGAGATGAGAGGTTCCGCCTCGCGGTGTTTTCCCTGGCCGATCAACTGGGTAGCGAGCCGGACCTTCGCTTCCCAGGGCGGCTCCTCAGCGAAGGAGAGCGCGAAGAAGAGGCAGCAGAGCGCTGAAATCCTGGGCGCCACACCCGACCGTAGCCGAAGCTCCGTTGCCAAGTCCTCCGAGACAAGGTCAATACTTGACCAAAGAAATGTCAGAGAATGACTAGAGGAACCTGGATCGTGCAGGCCAAGCGTATCTACGAGTTCGGCCCTTTCCGGTTGGAAGCCAGCCCGCTGTTGTTGCTGCGAGAGGGCAAGGTTGTCCACCTGACGCCCAAAGTTCTGGAGACCTTGCTGGTGCTCGTGGAAAACCGGGGCCGGTTGCTGGAAAGGGAGGAACTGCTAAGAGCGGTTTGGCCCGAGACCTTCGTTGAAGAGAAGAACCTGACCCAGAATATCTCCGTGCTGCGCAAAACCCTCGGAGAAGAGACAGGCGGGAATCCCTACATCGAGACGCTTCCCAAGCGCGGATACCGCTTTGTGGCGGAAGTAAGAGAAGGGGAGGTCGCCCTGGAGGGGCGGGCCGGCCGGAAGCGCGTAAGGGGCCCGCTGCTGGGAGGAGCAGTGATCCTTGTTGTTCTGGTAGCCGGCTGGAGACTGGGCTGGTTCGCCCGGCCTCTCTCGAAGCAGGCGCCGGTATTTGTCTTGACCCAGCTCACTACCGACACGGGCCTGAGCTACCAGCCGGCAATCTCTCCTGACGGGAAACTGCTGGCTTACGCGTCGGACCGGGCTGGGAGCGGCCATCTGGACATCTGGGTCCAGCAGTTGCCCCATGGCCAGCCCATACGATTAACGACTCACGAGGCCGACGACTACGAACCCGCCTTCTCGCCGGACGGTTCCCAGATCGCGTTCGGTTCCGACCGAGAGGGCGGCGGGGTTTACGTGGTCCCGTCGTTGGGCGGAGATGCCAGAAAGATTGCCGGCCACGGCAGCCGGCCCCGCTTTTCGCCGGACGGAAGGTGGATTGCCTACGGGGTGGGTGGGCGGAACTCGACTGGCCCGGTGTACGCAGTGAGCTCGGCCGGAGGGCCTCCTAGTATTACTACGTTAAGTATTTAGGGACCTCTCGCCTTGATGCTCTGCCC
>JBBTDS010000267.1:0-7682 GCA_038060875.1 Acidobacteriota bacterium
CTGGCGGCCACTTCGCGGAAGAAGGCGCGGCTGGCCTCGTCGAACTCGGGGTCAAAACAACCGCCGAACACGGAAGTGTCTGCATATACACGCAGCCGCCTCATCGCTTTCATTGTAGTGCCGGATCACGTCAGGCTGTGCGGCCGTGGTCCTTGCGGCTCACCGGGCCTTGCGCGCCGGCTGGGCGGGGCGCGGCGGCGATGGCTTCTCGGCGACGTAGATGCGGCGGTAGATCTCGGCGTTGCGCAGTACGGCCAAAACGTAGGTGCGCGTCTCGGTGAACGGAATGGTCTCGATGAACTCGGCCGGCTCGCGGAAATCCGCCCAGCCCAGCCAGGTCTTGGCGCGGGTGGGCCCGGCGTTGTAAGCGGCCAGCGCGACCTCGAGTCGGCCGCCGTAATCATCCAACAGGGAGCGCAGATAATACGTGCCGAGCCGCAGGCTGGTTTCGGGCCGGAACAGCATGCTGGTGCGGAAGCGCAACCTGAGCTGTCGCGCCAGGGCGCGGCCCTGGGAGGGCAGGATTTGGGTCAACCCGTAAGCGCGGGCGGGCGAGACGGCCCCGGGGTTGAATTCGGATTCCTGCCGGATCAGACCGGCAACCAGAAAAGGATCGAGCTCGCGCTCGCGCGCGGAGCGCTCCAGCGTGGTACGCCACGGCACCGGGAACAGGAGCTGCCAGAACGGGGCGGGCGCCGCGTCGAGCGGAAAGGCGAGGTAGCCGGGTATCAGCGCCTTGAGCGCCTGGACCGGCTTGTGAGGGGGACCGTTCTTGCTCAATTCCTGCGCGAGCTCAAGCGCCAGAATGTGCGGCTGCTCGCCAGTGCGGGCGCCGAAGCGCGCTTCTTCCTCGGCTAGTTCGGCGAGTCCAGCCGCGTGGAGCAGCCGGAACCTGGCGAGGCGGAGCCGTGTGGCCTCGGTGGGTTCAAAGCTTAGCGCGTAGTTGGGCGCGGGCGGCGGCCGGGCCAGGCGTTGGCGAGCCAGCACGGCGTAGTAGTGATTCGGGAACCGCTCAACGATGGTCTGGTAGTGGGCGGCGTTTTCCGTCAGGCGTCCGAGGAAGTACAGCGCCGCGCCGGCCTTGTCGGACTCCGGGAACTTCGCCAGGTGATCGCGCAGCATCTCGGCCGCGCCGGGCCGGCGGCGCAGATAAGAGATCCAGGCGACCTTCCAGTGACAGGCGGCCGCTTGCGGGTCATCGGGGAAACTCTCATAGCAGGCGCGGTACAGCGGCTCATAGCTCTCCGGCTGGTTACCGAGCAGGAAACGATTGGCCGCCGCGACGAGCGCCTTCAGCCGCCACTGGGACCGCGGGTAGAGCTCGCCGAGGCGGTTGACCATCCGCACCATCTCGTCGTCCTTCTCCAGGCGGCGGGCGCACTCGGCCAGGTAGTAGAGCCGTTCGGCGTCGGCTTCCGGGTGGGCGCTGTCAAGAGACTTGAGGTGGGCCGAGGCGGCGGCGGTCTCATAATCGAAATACAGCGCCGCGCCGGCCCGGAT
This sequence comes from Acidobacteriota bacterium, assembly GCA_038060875.1. Lineage (GTDB taxonomy): Bacteria > Acidobacteriota > Terriglobia > Bryobacterales > Bryobacteraceae > JBBTDS01. Next base: position 1,501 of record JBBTDS010000267.1, read on the forward strand.
ACGGGCCAGATCGCGCTCGAGCCCGGCGAGCCTGGGGACGAGCGACTCGTACTCGGCCCGGGCGCGCCGGTACTGCCGCTGGCGCAGCCAGGCCGCGGCCCGCTCCAGCATCGCCTGGGGCATCGGTGGAGGATAGGCATCGCCAAGCGCTCCGCGCAACCGTCCCAGCGCGGCGGCCGCGGTTTCGGCTTCGGCGGATGCCGGATGCTGGTAGTAGACGCGCTGCCAGGCGACTGCCGCCGCGCCCAGATCGCCGGCTGCCTCGTAACTGGCGGCCAGCAGCGAGTCGCCCTCGGGCTGCGGCAAGTGCGAAGAGTGCATGCGGAGGAGCCGGACCGCTTCCTGCGGGGCGCCGCTCTCGCGTGCCGCCCGCGCCGCCAGCAACGCTGCCTTGCCGCGCAAGGGAGTGGGGACAGCGGGATTCCAGACCGGCTCCAGCTCGCGGATGGCCTCGGGATACTTCTTAGAGCCGAACAACGCGGCCGCCAGCCAGTAGCCGGTGTAGTCAGCCAGCTCCGGCAGACGTGACTGGGCGGCTCTCAAGTGGGGGATCGCGTCGGCGTACCGCTCCTTTTCCAGTTCTTTCAGTCCCTGGGCAAGCTGGGTGAGCGCCGCCGGCGGCGCCGGCGCGGCGGGGGCGGCCAGCGGGATCAGCAGGGAGGCTACGAGAAGGTGTGAGGACAATGCTGAAGACCTATTGTAGCGCGGGCGGCGCCGGGCTCTGGCCGGAGCAGTAAAATGGACCGCTTACAGTAAGCTCGCGATCTCCCGCCAGGCCCGGCCCTGGGACTCGGCCACGCCGGGATGCGTGACGTGGCCCTGGTAGGTGTTGACGCCCTCGCGGATGGCCTGGTGCTCCGAGCAGGCCCGCTCCAGGCCCTTGTTGGCGAGTTCGTGCAGGTAGGGAAACGTCGCGTTGGTCAGGGCGAGCGTTGAGGTGTGGGGCACGGCGGCCGGCATGTTCGGGACGCAGTAGTGCAGCACGCCGTCCACGAAGTAGACCGGATCGGTGTGGGTGGTGGGCCGCGAAGTTTCCAGGCACCCTCCCTGGTCGATCGCGACGTCGACAACCACCGCGCCGCGCTTCATGCCCGCTACCATGTCGCGCCGCACGATCCTGGGCGCGGACGCGCCGGGCACCAGCACCGCGCCGATGACCAGGTCGGCCGTCCGCAGCGCCTCGCGCACCGTCCAGGCATTGGACGCCAGCGTGACCACCTGGCTGGAGAAGATGTCGTCGAGCTGGCGCAGCCGGTCCAGGTTCTTGTCGATGACGGTGACGTGGCCGCCCATTCCGAAAGCCACCCTGGCCGCGTTGGTGCCGACCACGCCGCCGCCCAGTACGACCACATTGGCCGGGGCCACGCCGGGCACGCCGCCCAGCAGCACCCCGCGCCCGCCGTTGGGCGCCTCCAGGTAGACGGCCCCGATCTGCACCGCCAGCCGTCCGGCCACCTCGCTCATCGGCGTCAGCAAGGGCAGCGAGCCGTCAGCCTCGCGGATGGTCTCGTAGGCCACCGCGCTGACGCCGCTCTGGAGCAGGCGGTCGGTCAGGTCCGGAAGCGGGGCCAGGTGCAGGTAGGTGAACAGTATCAGGCCCGGCCGAAGAAGCTCGTACTCGGAGAGCTGCGGTTCCTTGACCTTGACGACCAGGTCGGAACCGTCCCACACCTCCCACGCCGAGGGCAGCAGCTCGGCGCCGGCCTGCTCGTATTCCTGGTCGGAGATCGAACTGCCTTCGCCCGCGCCGGCCTGGACCAGCACCCGGTGGCTGGCCTCGCGGAGCGCGGTCACAGCGCTGGGGACCAGCCCCACTCGCGTCTCGTGATCCTTGACTTCCTTGGGGACACCGATGATCATTGGGGTGGTTTGGGCTCGCTCGCCGGTGGCGGAAGGCCGCTGGCGGGCGGCGGGTTGGAGTCCCGGCTGGGTCCCAGGCCCAGCGCAATCAACGAGAGGGAATTCAGCTTCCCGCTCGGTTCGAGGTTTTGATCCCGCTGGAACCTCTTGAGAGCGTCCACGGACTCCGGCCCCCAGACGCCGGTCACCGCGGATTTGAAGTAACCCCGCTCGGCGAGGACGCGCTGGATCTCGGCGTACCGCTCGCGCGTGGGAACCTGCTGCCCTGTGCGCCAGCTCGGCGTCTTGGGTTTCGCCTTGCGGCGGGCCGTTTTCTTGCCGGGCGCGCTCTTGCGGGTGGGCGCGGCCTTTTTCGCGGTGGAGGGCGGGGCGGGCGCAACCTTTTTCGCGCTGGAACGCGGGGCCTTTGATGTCTGCGCCGTGGCCGGGAACAGCGGCGAGCTCAGACCTAGCAGAACGCACAACACCGCCACTTTGCGCAAGACGGGTCTCCGCCTCGCGGGACGCCGGCGGGCGCCCCGCAAGAGGCTATGCTATCACGGATTAGCGGGCAGGGTGCCGGCCACGAACAGAGGCTGCCACTCCGGGCGCTGCCCGCGCGGCGGGACCTGCCGGGAGGCGCGCATGACGCGGCAGGCCACGGGGTCGCCAGCTTTCAAGCCGCCCTGGATGCGCTGCAAGTCCTCGATCACGCTGACGGGCTGGCGGTTGATCGAGGTGACGATGTCGTTGGCCAGCAGGCCGATGTCCTCGGCAAACGAGCCGGGCTCGACCTCGGTAATCAGCACCCCACGGCCCTCGTAGCCGAGCCGGTCCTTATCCGCTTCGTTCAGGTTCCTGATGCTCATGCCGAACTTGGCCTGGGTGGCGCCTTCGACCTCGTCTGGCGCTCCGGGCCGCGCGCGGCGCCCGCTCAGACGCGGGAAGATCTGCGCCCGCTCGCCCACCGTCACCGGCAGGTCGATCCTCTTGCCGTTGCGCAGGACGGCAACCGTGGCCTGAGTGCCGACCGGCGTATTGGATATGCGGTTGACCAGGTCGTCGCCATCCTTCACCGGCTTGCCGTTGAGCGCGACGATGATGTCTTCCACTTTGATGCCGGCCTTGTCGGCCGGGCCGCCGGGTTCGACGGCCTCGATAAACACGCCCTCGGTCGCGCCGTAGGCCTTCAGCAGCTCGTCGCGTCCCTTGCGGAACTGGATGCCGATGCCGCCGCGCGAGACTTTCCCGGTCTTTATGATCTGGTTGTAGACGTTGACGGCCAGGTTGACCGGCAAGGCGAACCCAACCCCGGCGTAGGCGCCGGTGTCGGTCGCAATGGCCGTGTTGATGCCGATCACCTCGCCGCGGATGTTCACCAGCGGTCCGCCGCTATTGCCGCGGTTAATGGCCGCGTCGGTCTGGATGAACTTCTGAAGCTGATGTCCCTCTCCCGCCAGCTCGCGCCCCTTGGCGCTGATGATGCCAGCGGTGACCGACGCCTCCAGGCCGAACGGCGAGCCGATGGCCACCGCCCAATCGCCCACCCCAACGGCGTCCGAGTTGCCGACCCGGGCCGGCGTCAGCGGCTTGCCGTTCTCGATCTTGATCACCGCCACGTCCGTTTCCGCATCGGAGCCGACCAGCTTGGCGTCGTATTCCTTGGGATCGGCGTGAAACTTGACCTGGATCCGGCTGGCTTCCTCGACCACGTGGAGATTGGTCAGGATGTAGCCGTTCCTGTCCACCACAAAGCCGGAGCCGGTGCTCTGCTGCCGGAACGGGTACTGGGGAGCATCCTCGAACGGTTGCTGGCCGAAGAAGCGGCGGAACCACTCCCACCCCTCCTGGCCCTCCTCGGGCGAGGGCATGGGCTGGCGGCGCGGCGCGCGCTGCGACTGCTGGCGCCGCTCGCGCTCGCCGTAAGTCGAGGTGATGTGGACCACCGCCGGCTCCAACTGCTTGGCCAGTTGCGAAAAGGCGGTCGAGAGCTCGACCGGGTTGGGGATGCTCAGCGGGGTGGCGTCGCGCGCGCCCGCCTGCCCGTTGCCGGCGCGAACCGCCGTGTTGACGAGCGTGCCGAGCAAAATGCCGATCGACAGGGTGAACAGCAACAAAGTAAAGGAGAGAAGCTTGTGTTCCCGCAAACTGGCGAAAAACTTCATAGGTGTTTGACTCCGAAAGAAGCCGTTAATCCATTATATTACATGCCGCGCTGGCGTTGGGGTGTCTAAGGTGATAGATGCGCGGCCGCGGGCGCGCGTTTCAACTCCACCAGCAGGATGCCGGCCAGGATCAGCACCGCGCCGGCGCTGGCCCGCGGGCTGAGCAGCTCGCCGGTGAGCAGGAACGAGGTGAGCCAGGCGAAGACGGGCTCCAGCGCGAAGATCAGCGCCGTCCGGTTCGGGGTGGTGTACTGCTGGGCCCAGGCCTGGATGGCGAAGGCCAGCGCCGTGGCCAGCAGTCCGGTGACGATCAGCGCCAGGATCACTCCTGGCCGCCAGCGGATCTGCGGCGTCTCCGCCCACCAGAAGCTGGCCGACGCCAGCGCCGCCGCGGTAGCGATTTGCACCAGCGTCAGCGCCTGAAAGCTGAACCGCGGAGCGTAGTGGCCGACCACCAGGATGTGGACGGCGAAGGCGACCGCGCAGGCCAGCGTCAGCAAGTCGCCGCGGTTCATCCGCAGCAGGCTCCCCTGGAACGTCATCAGGCCCATGCCGAGCGTGGCCGCGGCGATCCCCAGCGCTTCACGCGCCCGCGGGGCCTGGCCGCGGACCAGCGCACCGAGGACCGGCACCAGGACGATCGAAAGGCCGGTCAGGAACGCCGACTTCGAGGGCGTCGTGTACCGCAGGCCGACGGTCTGTAACACATAGCCGCCGAACAGGCAGGCGCCGGCGAGCAGGCCGCCGCGCACCAGCGTTCCGCCGCCGGCAAACTTGCTGGGCAGCGGGCGGAAGACCAGGCCCAACGCCAGCGTGGCCAGGGTGAAGCGGAGGCTCAGAAACAACAGCGTGGAGGAGTCGCGCAGCGCTTCCTTCACCACCACGAAGGTCGCGCCCCAGATGAGCGAGACCGCCACCAGCGCCAGGTCGGCGCGCCAGAGCCTGGCGGTCACCGCGGCGACCGCGACCGCGCGGGGCCCGTCACCCGGCCTCCCGCATCAGCAGGCACAGCGTCAGGAAGATGCGCTTGAGGCCCAGGTCCCGGCCATCGGGGCTGTACCACTCGGCCGCCGTGTGCGCGCCGCCGCCCTGGCCGCCGGCGCCGATCGCGACCGCCGGCAGCCCCAGCGAAAGCGGAATGTTGGCGTCGGTGGAAGAACAGTCCAGACGGGCGCGAATCCCCAACTGGGCGTCAACGGCGCGCAGGCAGGCCAGCAGCGGCGCCTCGGGAGGCAACTGCCCGCCCGGCCGCGAGCCGATCTCCCGCATCCTGGCTGCCAGCTTGCCGCCGGCGGCGCGCTGGTTCTCGTGCTCCAGCGCCTCCTCGACGGCGCCCGACAGGAGCGCGGCGAGTTGCTCAACCCTGGAGTCGAGCTCCGACCGCAGATCCACCTTGGCCCGCGCCAGGCTGGGGATTGAGTTGATGCTCGTGCCGCCCTCAATCAGGCCGAAGTTGAAGGCGGCGCGCGGGCCTTCGCCGGCGCCGTTCGGGCACTGGCCGGCAAACAGGGTGATGGCGCGGCTGAGGGCGTGGACGGGGTTGGCGTTGCCCGCATCGCTCCAGCTATGCCCGCCGGGGCCGGAGAAGACTATCTCGAACCGCCGGCTGACCAGCGCCTGGCAGGTGATGCGATCCATGGCCGGCCCGTCCAGCACCAGGAAAGCCCGGAAGCGGGCGGCCAGCGGCGAGCCGCCGCACAGGTAGCGCATGCCGCTCAGGTTGCCTTCGCCCTCCTCGCCGACGTTGGCGATCAGCGCCAGCGCGGCGCGCGTGTCTTGGATGGGAGGCGCACCGCGCCAGGCCCGCGCTATGGCAAGCAGGGCCGCCAGCCCCGAGCCGTTGTCGGCCACCCCGGGGCCGCGGAGCGCTCCGTCCGGTTCCACCAGTATGTCGTCATGGTGGCGCGGCGCCAGCACCGTGTCGAGGTGCGCCGTGAGCGCTATCAGCGGGCGGTCCCGGGGCGGCTCCGGAAAGGCGAGCACATTGCCGGCGCCGTCAACCTGAACCTCGCAGCCCACAGCGCGGAACTGGCCGGCCATCCACTCCGCCCGCTTCTGCTCCAGGAACGTCGGGGCCGGGATGCGGCTGAGCTGGAGGTGCTGGTCATTGATCCACTGCTTCTCGCGGGTGAACCACTGGAGGCGCTCGCGGACCTCTCCGCGTTCAGCCAGCGCCGC
>JBBTDS010000268.1:0-2082 GCA_038060875.1 Acidobacteriota bacterium
GATGCCGCCGGCGGCCATCCCCGCCGCGGCCCGGCGCAGGAACCGCTCCGTCAGGCCGGCCAGCTCGCGTTCGTTGTTCCGGCTGGCCAGACAGGCCGCCGTCCCCACCGAGTGCACCACGAATGCGGTATCGGGCGGGGAGTTGAAGTTGGTGGTCAGCAAGTTGATGTTGCCGTGGGAGTTTTGGGCGCGCTCCAGGTGGCGGGCCGCCAGCCGCATCCGCTCCACCAGCAGGTTGCTGCGGTGAAACCTGGATTGGGGGTGGAGGAAGGCGGCGGTGAACGTCTCCAGGATGCCCCCGGCCGGGTGGGGGTTGTGCAGGCCGAACTCATCCGGGCAGGTCCCGCACCAGCGGCTGGCCGGGTCCCTCACCTGGGTCTTGAGCAGCCGCTCGACGGCCTGCCCATGCCGTTGCAAAATCGAGGGATCCACCGACGTGGCGCCCGCTGAAGCCGCCACGGCGGCCAGGGCTTCACGCCGGGTCAGTTCTTGGCTCACCGCCCCAGCTTACCAGCCATCCCGGGCTCGCACCCAGCCCGGAGGCGGATTAAGAAAAATTCACTAAAAAAAAGATAAACAGGTCGGAGATTGTGGTATAGTGTGGGTAGCTGCTATTCACATAGCATCCCCGGCGACGGGGCCCAGCCCGTCGCCAGCCCCTCTGAGTGAAGCCCCGAAGCCCAGTTCGGGGCTTCTTTATTTGGGTACAAGCCCCGGTTGCCCCTTTTCCCACTTCAGGTACTCCTCCACCGTGTAGAAGGTCTGGTGGCGGTAAAGCCGGCCGCCGTCCTCCATCGGGTGGGTCCAGTTGTACCTCCAGGAGTCGCCGGTGCGGCCCATCCAGGTGCTGAGCTTCGCATCCATCTCCTTCAACAGCGGAGCGGAGCCGGGATCGTCAACCAGGTTCTTCAGCTCGTAGGGGTCCTCGTCGAGGTCGTAGAGCACCCACGGCCTGGATTCGTGGCGGGCGTACATGTAGCGCTCGGTCCGCACGCCGCGCCAGCCTTCGGCGACGCGCCCGGCCTGGTAGGGGCCGAAGATTTGAAAGAACGCCGAATCCGGTCCGCGGCCGCCCTTGCCCAGCACGATCCGCGACAGGTCGGCGCCCTGCATGCGGGCCGGCGCTTTGACGCCGCATAGCCCGAGCAGCGTCGGCGCGAAATCGACGTGCGTGAACAGCGCGCGCTCCCTGCGCCCGGCCGCCACGCCACGCGGGTACCGCACAATCCCCGGCACGCGGATCGACTCCTCCCACGGCTTCCTCTTCAGCGGCAGCCCGTGCGAGCCGAGCATGTCGCCGTGGTCCGAGCTGAACAGGAAGACGGTGTCCTCGGCCAGGCCGAGATCGTCGAGCACCCGCATCAGCCGCCCGATCTGGTCGTCGATGGCCGTAATGGCTGCATAATACGCGGCGATCTCTTTCGGCCCGGGCGTGTTCGGGACCCGCTTCCAGTTGGGCCGCATGGCCAGCTTGGCCGGGTCGTACATCTTCATGTACTCCTCCGGCGCGCCATAGGGATCGTGGGGCGGGCCCGGGGCCACCGTTAGAAAGAAGGGCCGGCCATCCTTGTGGCTCCCGCGCAGAAACTCGATGGCCAGGTCGGTCCACACCTCGGGCTCGAAGGTCTTCATCTGGATCGGCTCGGGCGTGTCGCGGAAGTAGGTGTTGTCGAAGTGCCGGTGGCTGCACTCGTTGGCCGCCCAGAACTGGAAGCCCTGGCGCCGCGGGCCCGGCGGTACGAACCCGGGCAGGCGCCGGCCGCCGTCCAGGTGCCACTTGCCGATAAAGCCGGTGCGGTAGCCCGCCGCTTCGAGCGCCTCGGCAATGGTCGTCTCCGATTCGCGCAGCCGCAGGTCGTTGGCGATCATGCCGTTGCGGTGCGCGTACTCGCCGGTCATCATCACCGCTCGCGCCGGGCACGAGACCGGCGTGTTGGCCAGCGTGTGCTCGAACAGCACTCCCTGCGCGGCCAGCCGGTCGATGTGCGGCGTGCGCACGTCCGGGTTGCCCGTGCAGCCCATCGCCTGGGCGCGCATCTGGTCGGGGAAGAAGAACAGGATGTTCGGCCGGCGCGGGGCGGC
>JBBTDS010000269.1:0-6844 GCA_038060875.1 Acidobacteriota bacterium
TGCGCGCCTACCTGGCCGCCGTCCTGCCCGGCCTGGCCGGCGCCAGCATCCAAAGGCTGGCGGAACTCACCCCCGCAGCCTGGCCCACCCGCAAACGCTAGCCCAAAGCGCCGACGCTGTCAACCCTGCGGTCGCTCTGACGCATACCGAATTCGCGCGGACCGGGGGAGCCAAACGAATTCCCCGTGACTTCCGCACTCCCCAGTGGTTGACGGCTCTGCCCGAGGCCCGCCAGTTCTGGCGCCGCACCGACAACGCGTGTTCCCGCAACGGCTTCCGCCCGCCCACCCCTTACCCGCTCGTATCACCAGCGGCGGGGCGAGTCTTTCGACATCCGGCTCAAGACGTTGGTCGTGATCCGCTGGATCAGCGGATTCACGCCGAATCCCCCTGCGGACGTACGGGCCGGAATATGCCCGGGCGGAAACGAAAGATGCTCCGACCACCAGATGGTGCCGGCGTTGAACACCCAGTTGCCCTTTGGGCACGGGTAGACCACCGCCGCATGTTCCCTCGGGGGGCCCGTACTCGAAGCCGTTGGGAACAGCGGGGCGGAGGCAACCACCTCGAGGCCGGCGATCCTGGCCAGCGGCTTGCCGTGATACTCCCATCCGATCACGCCCCGGATCCTGTCGCCGGCCTTCAGATTCGTTCCCTCGTAGATCCAGTGGTCCGGTTTCGTCACGATCCAGTCGCCGTAACCGCTGCCGTAGGAACTGGAGCCCATCAGCGTCTCTTCGTCTTCGAACTTCTGGCGGCGCGCGAAGGCGCGGCACGGAGCTCCCGTGACCGAGCTTTCGTAGAAAACGATCTCCCCATCGACCGCGTTGCCGGAGAGGAACGCGATACTAAGTCCTTCGTCGCGGGCCTTCAGCGCCTCCTCGAACATTTTCCGCGACCAGTACTCGTCGTGCCCGACCGAGAGCAGCACCTTGGCGGTCTTGAGTATGCCCGGATCCAGGTGAAGGTCCAGGTTCGAACAATAGGTCACGTCGTAGCCGTGCTGCTCGAGCCAGAACGCAAGCGGATGCTCCCACAGCAGGAAGCTGCCCGACCCGGACGAGAGCGGCGCGTCGATCACCTGGCAGTACTTGCCGTAAGGACGGTCGAAACTGACCCGCACGTTGGGTCCGGTGTACCACACTTCGGGGGTCCCGTCGTCGTAGAGCGAGTTATTCCCCGGCCACTTGTTGTATGCCTGCCAGGTCAGGTCTGCGACCTGGAACAGCAGATCGCACCGGCGGTGTTCCTTGACCACGAAGACGACGTAGCTTTGGGCCCCGAACGGCTCGTCGCGCGTCAGCTTGCCGAGATACACACCGCTCGGCCAGTCCGTTGGGATGGTCAGGCTCGCCGATTTCGGCCACGCGCACTCCCGCAGCCGCTCCATCTTCATCATCGGGATGGGCCGCGGTTCGGCATTGAAGGGTCCGAGCCGAAGCATGTGGCGCCCACCGGTCCCACCGTAGTAACCCATCCGGTAGACGTCCATGTGGAACTTCCCGGCCGGGCTCATGCCGATCATGAAATCAATGGTCTGGCCGGGCAAGACGCTCGTCCGCGAACAATACCCCTCGATCGCCGAGGAACGGATTCGGCGGTTGAGCGGGTAAGCGGCCAGGCTGATCGGGTTGTCGAACCTCGTGTATTGGAGCTGCCACTCGGGCGTCCCCGGCTTGCTGTTCTCCTGAACGATGCGGTTGTCCCGCTTGCCCTGGGCCGCCCCGCGAAGGGCGGCCAGGGTGGAAGCGATTCCCGCCTGGAGAATACTTCTCCGGTTCATCAGGACCTCTTTCCCAAGGCGCGGCGCAGGAGGTTGCGGGTGATGCGCTGGACCCGCGCGTCCGGCCCGTGCGGATGGACGAAATGGCTCCACGGCAGCACGTGTCCCGGAGGCGACGAGAGGCCCTGTGACCACCAGATGGTCGCCGCATTGAACACGAAGTTGTCTTTCGGGCCCTGGTAGATGGTAGCCGTCCAGCGGACGGGTTCCGTCCCGCCTCTCAGGGCGATGCCCTCGGCCAGAATCTCCAGGCCGGGCAAATCGGCGGGGAGGCCGTGATGTTCCCATCCCACCAGACCGGGAACGTAGTCGCCTTTCTTCATGCCTGTTCCTTCAAACACCCAGTGGTCGGGCCTGGTAACGATCCAGTCGCCGCAGCCGTTGGCGGGGGAAGGAGTCCGGGCTCCCATCAGCAAACCTTCGTCGGGCCCCACATAGTCGAACGGCACGGGGTCTTTCGTCAAGCGCTCCGGAGGGAACGGCCCGAACGGGCCTCTGCGCGCGATGATCCGGTTTGGTTGTCCGCTGCTGCCCGGCCGGAACGGCGTCACCCAGTGAACCGTGTTGCCGGCCAGGTAGAGCTCGGTGACGCCGGCCTTCACGCCCGCCATGGCGTTGTGATACTGCCGCTCGTCCCAGTACTCATCGTGCCCCACGCTGATGAACACCTTCGAGCGCAGGATCTGGGAGGGCACGATCATGTCGCTGTTCGAGCAGTAAGTCACGTCGTAGCCATGCTGCTCCAGCCAGTAACAGAGGGGAAATTCCCAGAGCAGGAACGAGCCCGACCCCTGAGATGCGGCGTACTCGGTAACCTGGGGGTATTTTCCGTAGGGCCGGTCGAAACTCACGTCCACCCCGGGGACGGAAGCTCCGCGGGGGTCGGTGTACAGCGAGTAGTCGTCCGGCCATCGGTTGTAGGCCTGCCAGGTGTTGTCGGCGCACTGGAAGAGGATGTCGGCCGGCCGGCGGTCGCGCACGATAAAGACGATGAAGCTCTGCCAGTCGTGCGTTTTGTTGTCCGGCGCCACCAGACTGAGGCGGCCCAGGTAGACGCCGCTGATCCAATCGGCCGGTATTGTGATCTCGGTGGTGGGGTCCCACTTGCATTCGCGGAGCCGCCTCTCGCCGACCGGCGGATCCGGCTGGGTCTTGGCCTTGAACGGGCCGAAGTTCCCCACCAGCCTCGCCCCGCGCCCGGCGTAGTAGCCCATTCGGAAGATTTCCATCCGGAACGAGCCGGGCGGGTTGGCGCTCACCATGATCTGGAGCTTGTCGCCCGCCTCCACACTCTGGCGCGAGCAGTAACCCTCGATGTCGGGCGAACGGTACCCGTTCCTCGGAATACGGATCTTCGTGAGCTGCCAGTCGGTGGAACCAGGCCTGCTGTTCCCCCGTTGGATCAGTGTGGAGTCCCGCCGGCCCGCCGGCGTCTGCGCCGCGACGGCGCCTAACGGCGCCGCCAGCGTTCCTTTCAGCAACTGCCTTCTACCGAAATGATGTTGTTCAGCCATGTCGTTACGGTTGGCGCTCAGAAGTCGAGCCGCAGGCGCATGATCATGTCGCGCGCCGGCGCGACGGGGTTGGTGCTGCTGATCTTCCCGACCGATCCCGGCACCGAGATGTTCGCGGCCGGGAACCAGAAGTTCGGGTGGTTTAGGAGGTTCTGGATCGAGGCCATGTAGGCCAGCTTGAACCGCTCGTACATCCTGAACTCCTTGGTCACGGTCAGGTTGTGCGTGTGCAGGCCGGGGCCTTCCAGGACAAACGCCCCGCTGTTTCCGTACCGGCCGGCCGGCGGCACGACGAACGCCGACGCGTCGAACCACCGATCGATCGTGCGCTGGCCGGGCGGCAGGTTGCCGTTGCCGATGCGGTCCGGAAGCCCGCCAGACGTGTTCGTGTTCGAAGGATCCGACCCCGAGAAATTGGGCGCGAAGAACGGCCCGGTTTCCATAAAGGCGATCCAGTAGAGCTGCCAGCCGCCCAGCACGTGGTCCACCGCCCTGGGCACGCCGCTCAGGAACTTACGGCCGCGCCCGACCGGAAGCTGCCAGATGGTGTTGAAGACCACCCGGTGCCGGGTCGTGTACTGCACCCGGTCCCAGCCCAAAGCAGCGTACGGATCTTGCAGATTGACCGTCTTGGAGTAGTTGGAAGCCCAGGTCCAGTGATTGTCGAACGTGAGCTGGCCCATCTTGCGCTGCACCTGGAAGGTGAACCCGTTAAAGGTCTGCGCGCCGTCCGTCCGGGCCATCGAGGCGCCAACGAACTGCGGGTACGGGCGCCGGCTCTGGTTGAACGCAATCAGGCTGGCCTGGGGCTTGTTGAGGGCGATTCCGTAGTTGACCCCGACGTTCCGCGATCCCAGGTAAGTGAAGCGGAACCCGATGTCGCGGATCTGCTGCTCGAGGGTGACATTGAATTGGTGGATGCGGCCGTTCGAGGTCTCGCGCGGATAGCCCGAGACGCTCTGCGAGGCGATGCTGCCGGCGCCGGCCGGGAACGGGTTCGGGAACGAAAACACCGGCTGGCCGCTCCGGATCTGGTTGAAGAACGTCTCGCCCAGTTCGTAGGGGCCGCCGCCCTGCGCCCGCGCGAAGAGCCCAAGCGTTTCGGTGAAGATGCCGTAGCCGGCGCGGAACACGGTGGTGTCGCCAATCAGCCGGTAGGCCCCGCCCACCCGCGGGTTGAAGTTCCTCAGCGTCGGTTTCTGGCGCACATCGCCGGTGACCACCTTGATCGTCGAGGGGTAGAGGGGCGAGACCGACTTCATTGCCGCCTCGGGTACAATCGCGTTGCCGGTTTTAGGGTCCCAGTTGTAGATCAGGCCGTCTTTGTAAGTGGGCGAGCCGAACCGGTCCCAGCGCAGCCCGAGGTCCAGCGTGAGGCGGCTGGTCGCCTTGAAGGCGTCCTGGACATACAGCCCCAGTTCCGTATCGGCCTGCGTTCGGTCGGTGAGCGGGTCAACTCGGAAGCTCGAGTACGGCAAACCCAGCAGGAATTCGGCATAGCCATAACCCGCCAGCGAGCCGTTGAAGCTGAACTGGCCGAAGTTGCCTTGGGGAACGATGCTGCTGAACTGGGTGAACCATTTGTACTCGCCGCCGAATTTCAGCACATGGCGCCCAACCGACCAGGTCAGCGATTCGGCGAGGCCCCAGTCCTTCAGGTGCGCCCCAACGCCGCCTATGGTGTTGTACAGCGAGGGATACCCGGTGATGTCCATGCGGGGGAAGCCCATAGCGCTCCGGTTCTTAGGGTTGACGCCCTGAAGCCCCAGTTCCTTGATCGCCACATCGGCCTTTTCCGGCTTGAAGCCGCCGACTTCTGTGCCATCCTCGTACTTCGACATATACCACCCGAAGCGGACCGTGTTGACCAAGGTCGGCGAGACGATGTGCGTGTCCTCGATGACCAGGTGCCCGGCATTTCGCGCCCGCGTCCACCCGAAGGTGGGCAGGTCTCTGGACAAGATGTAGAAGCTGCCGAAGGGAGGCATGGAGTTCTGCAGCTTCACATAGAACCGGTTGTCCTGGCTTACCTGGTGGTCGATCCGGAAGGTAAGACCCTGGTTATACCAGAGGTCGCTCGGATAGGGCCAGATGTACTGGAAGTTCCGCGCCAGGTCGCCTGGGGCGCCCTGGTTCGGAGTCGGAACGTACTTGTTCTGCACTTTGAGCGACAGCGGATTGATGCGGCTGGATGGAATCGCATTGGTCGGGAACGGGGTTGCGCTCAGCGGGTCCCTCACCGTCACCGGCCGGGCCAGGCCGAGCAACTGCGAGAAATCGCCGGCGCGCATCCTCTCGGTCGGGACGTCTCTCAGATAGGAGCTGGCGCCGGGCCAGCGCTGGGTGCTGAAGCCCACAAAGAAGAAGGTCTTGTCGCGGATGATCCGGCCCGAGGCCTGCGCGATAATGTCGTGAACTTTTGCCTGCGGCTTGACGGTTTCGAAGAAGTTCCGCGCCCTGAGGGCAGAGTTGCGGTGGTAGTACGCCAGGCGGCCGTGGTAATCGTTGGCGCCGGACTTAACGGTCATGTTGAAATAGCCGACCCGCGCGAACTCCGCCGAGTTGTTGCTCGGGACCGCAATGACCTCCTGCACAATGTGGATGTTGCTGATCTGGTTCACGGCGCCGTCGCTGGTATGGCCATCGATCCCCTGCTGGATCTGCGCGTTGGACTGCCCAGCCATCTGGACGGTGTAGATGCCGCCGGCGCTCTGCACGTTAGGCAAGGTGGTCAGGATGAGGCCGGGGTTGCGGCCGTCGCCGATCAGCGGCGCTTCGTCGAAGCGCTGGTTGGTAAACTGGCTCTGGATCTTCGCGGTGTCGGTCGAGATTACGGCCGCCGCCGCGCTGACCGTGACTTCCGAACTCACCGAGCCCACCTCGAACGAGATGTTGATGCGCCGGATCTGGTTCGTTTCCAGGATGATGTTGTCGGCGATGAACGTCTTGAACCCGCCGGCGGTGGCGGTGAGCCGGTAGGTCCCGCGCAGCAGGTCCGGGATCTCGTAATCCCCGTTCTCATTCGTCTTCGCGGTTCGCTTCAGGTTCGTTTCCAGGCTGACGGCAACGACTTCCGCTCCGACGACCACCGCGCCGGTCGCGTCCGAAGCCGTTCCTCGCAGCGTCGACACGGAAATCTGCGCTACGCACGACGCACAGACTACAAAGCAAATGACCATCAAGCGTGCAACTCGCATACAATCTCCTCCCAGTGCCGGTGTCAATTCCTACCCCGGGCGCGGCGGCTTGGCCGCCAGATCCCGGCGCAACAAGGTCGTCGTGATTCGCTGCACCCGGGGGTCCGGCCCGTGCGGGCGCACCCAGTGCGCCGGTTGCCCGTTGCTGTTCAGCAGGGATTTCCGTTTTCGCATCCCGGCCGCCTTCCAATATACTCCGAATCGCCTCCGTTGGGGCCGTTCTTTCATCCCGTGGTGTCCAAAAATCCGATCTGCTTCAGATCGTGCCGCTTGCGGAGCCCGCTACGGCGGTCTTCGCTGCTATCCTGTGCCAATGCGCCGGACCTTCGACCCGTTTCGACTGTTGTTGG
>JBBTDS010000270.1:0-3121 GCA_038060875.1 Acidobacteriota bacterium
CGACGACATTAGAGCGCAGGAGGCCAAGCTTCCCATGACTCGTCTCACGGCCCCGTCCGGAGGCCAGGGAGGCAGTGATGATTAGCGGCCTCTGCTGGGCCATTGCCGCGCTGCCATGGCTCGCACTGGCCGCTCCGGGAGTCTCGGTCGCCAACACCTCCCGCTACATCGGCGGCGGCCGCTGGGACTGGACCGTTTTCATCCAGGCCGATCCCGGTCTGCTCCGGCAGATCAAGTGTGTCCAGTACACATTGCACCCCACCTTTCCCAACCCGATCCGCAATGTCTGCGACCGCAAGTCCGACTCTCAGGCCTTCCCGCTCTCCAGCAACGGCTGGGGAACCTTCGAAATCCCCATCCAGATCACCTTCCTGAATGGCACGGTCCAGCACTTCCGCCACAATCTGACGTTCACCCAGCCGGTGTCCGTGGACAAGCGCCTGGAGCTCATCACCGGCAACGTCGCCACCAGGCTCCGTGAAGGAGGATGGAGATGGACCGTGTACATCCAGGGCCCGCCGGAGGCGCTGCGTCAGGTCCGCTGCGTGGAATACACTCTCCATCCCACCTTCCCCAATCCGGTGCAGGAAATCTGCGACCCGGGCAGAGGGTCGCAGGCATTCCCGCTCACCGCCACCGGCTGGGGGACCTTCCGCATCGGCGTTCGGGTTCTCCTCTCCGACGGGCGGGTGCAGCAGCTCTGCCACGATCTGCGCTTTGGTAGTGGGCTACTTTGAAAACCTGCCAGCTTGAACCGGTCAAGCAGCCGTGGCATGCTGGGAGCATGAGCAAGAAGCGACCAGCAAAGAAGATGGTCAAGGCGAAGAGATCCCCGGAGCCGGATTCCAACCAGGTCGCACAGCGGCTAGTGCGGCTGACAACCAGACAGGATGAGCCGGAGGAAACTGCGGTACCGACCCAAGGTGAGATATCGCGGGTTATGGCTGAACTGGGGCGACGTGGAGGGAGAATCGGCGGGAAGAACCGGGCTGCCTCAGTGGCGCCCGAGCGGCGGCGCGAGATCGCATTGAAAGCGGCGCGGTCGCGCTGGGACCGCGAGCAGTCCCAGCGCTAGACCGCGGCCTCCTGCCCATTGGTGCTGAGCAACATGTACCCCTTTGCCGCCTTCAGGATTTTGCCGTCCTTCGCCATGGATGTGAGGGTGCTCTGAACCGAGCGGTTGTTGGCTCCAATTGCGTCGGAGATCATTTTCGGTAGCCACGCGGCGGTTGGGTCCGCTTTCATCGTGCTAAGGATTCGTTCAGCCAGGGTTTCCTTGCGCGCCCTCGGCCGTTTCTGTTTCGGGGCTTTCTTCGGCGCGGAAGTGGGCTTTGCTTTCTTCTCCTTCCGCATCCCCGGGTACCACTCCGTCAAACCCCAGTCGCCATTGGGGACCCGGATGAACTCTTCGCGCCGCCCGATAATTGATCGCAGCGTCGTTCCAAAGTCCTCGGATGCATGCTTCAGCCCGCCCTGCTCAAGGGCAGCCGCGATCTCTCCGGTGGATTTACTTGCCTTGACGATGCCGAGGTATTTCCTGGCGGCTTCTGCGATGGTCATTCCGAAGAACGTGTCGTGCGCGATCTCGGCCTCTCCGCCGGCGCGCGCCACGGTAGGCGGCAACGAAACGGCGGTGCCGTCAGCCATCGCGCGAAGCTGCCTTAGGGTCTCCAGAACCGTCTGCAAATGCTGGATGCGGGCTTCAACATCCATAATTGCAGGATCATACGGGCTACACTGCTCTGAAGCCATTCCTTTCTCCTTTCATTCGGGATGTATTTGTGGCACAATGATGAACGGACGGGAGCAGTCGCCCCCACCCCAAAGCGGCTCCCTTGTGGAAGGGGAGCCGCAGTGGAGCTGGTTCCCTTTTGGAGGGGGAACCAAGAAAGGGTGCTGCTCGCCCCTTATCCATGGGGGCATCGGTTCTCACGGTGCCCTCTTTCCGCTGGCGGCTTCTGGACCGGTTTCTTAGGCCCTGTCTCCAGAAGCCGCTTTCGCCTTTTAGTCTCCTCCAGCATAGCCGATCCGCAATTTCGTTGCAACACAATTATTTCGCCTCCCGCAAATCCGGGTGTCGGTAGCGTATCGCCTGGCTGTGCCACACCGATACCAAGGGAGCACAAGAGCATGGTCAATGCCGATAGCGGGATTGTGCTTGACAATGCATGACCCGCTCAAGCATAATAGAACTGTGAACCGCCTGACTTCAGAACAGCGTGCACGCGTGATCAACTGCTTGATCGAAGGTAATTCCGGCGGCTCGACGGTGAGGCTGACGGGGGTTGCGAAGAAGACCGTCATGCGCTTGGTTGTTGAGGTTGGCGCGTTCTGTTCGGACTACCAGGACCGCGTCTTTCGCAATCCGAAGTGCCGCCGCTTGCAGGTGGACGAGTGCTGGTCTTTCGTGTACTGCAAGCAAAAAAACGTGACGCCCGAAATCTTGGAGCGCCACGTCGCGGGCAATGCGTGGCTGTGGGTCGCGATCGACGCCGATACTAAATTGGTGCCGTCGTGGTACATCGGACAGCGCGATGCGACCGCCGCATGCGAATTCATCGCCGACCTGTCCGCACGGCTCTCGCACCGCGTTCAACTCACCAGCGACGGCCACAAGGTCTACCTCGGCGCGGTCCTGGATTCCTTCGGCGAGCACATCGACTACGCGCAGCTTGTGAAACTCTACGGCGCGGACGTGGAAGGCCAGAAGCGGTACAGCCCGGCGCAGTGCCTCGGCACACGGACGGAGCCGATCCTTGGCACCCCCGATCCGAAGCACATCAGCACTAGCTATTTGGAGCGCCAGAACCTCAGCGTTCGGATGACCGTCCGGCGGTTCACTCGGTTGACGAATGCGTTTTCGAAGAAGATCGAAAATCACGCGGCGGCAGTGGCCCTCGGCTATTTCGCGTACAACTTCATCAAGATTCACCGCACGCTGCGGATGACGCCCGCGATGGCCGCCGGGGTGACGGATCGCCTCTGGGAAGTGGAAGACCTTGTTGCGGCGTGGGAGGCGTCCGAGCGGAGGGAGGAAAGAGCGGCATAAAATCAGGCCATGAACTATACTTGAGAGTACGGGGTTCCAGCCTATCAGGTAGCCTTGGGTTCCGCAATCCGC
>JBBTDS010000271.1:0-1004 GCA_038060875.1 Acidobacteriota bacterium
GCTAGTGGGGGTCTCAGAATTGAGAGGGCGGTGGCAGGAGTTGTTTGACGGACTGCGCGCATCCTTCCAACTGGATCGGGTGAGCTTGTACCTGAGGGACCGGGCAGGCCTGAGGCTCGGCTGGACATCGCCGGAGGGCGCGGCGGGGGATGCGACCGAGGGACCGACGGCGGGTGTGGACCAGTCGTTGATTCAGGCAGCGGAGGGCGGGCAGCCGCGCGGAGAGTCAGCGCCGAAGGCACGCTACCTCGTCGCGGTGGAGTCCGAGAAGGGGACGGTGAGGGGAGTGCTGGAATTGGTGAAGCGCATCCCGTCGCGGGAGCATCCTTACGAGGTTCTCAATGAGCTTGAGGGCGAGGCCGCGCAGGACGTAGCAAGCGCTCTGGGTCAGGCGCTGGGAGAGGTGGATCACCAACGCGCGTTGGCGCAACTTCGAGTTCAGCTGGCGACGGCCACCCGGATTGCAGCGGCGGGCTTGTTCGGAACGATGACGATCCACCGACTGATGGAACCGTTTACCCGGATCCAGCGGAAGGTAGACCGGCTGCGGTACTGCCCGGCGGAGGAAAAGCAGAAGTTCCTGGACGAAATCGAGGCGCAACGCGGGATCGCAGTGCGTGCGATCCTGGAGGCCGCCTGGCGCGGGTGGGGTACTCGCCCGCGGGTTCAACGGCTCCGTACGGCGGTGCACGAGGCCGTCCGAGCAGTCCGGCCGGAGGTGCCAGAGCCCGATGTGAGCCTGATCGTGAGGGACGAGTACGATGCGCCGATCAAGATCGATTTGATGGTGACGGTGGCGGCGCTCGTGAATCTGCTGCGGAATGCACTCGAGGCGTTGGGGAGCTCGGGAACGGTCACGGTGGTCACTGAGCCCGGTCCTGACCCCGGACAAGCGGTCGTGCGAATTCACAACACTGGGCACTCGCTAACGGAGGTGGAGATTGACCAAGCGATGCAGCCGGAGTATTCAACGAAGGATCGCCAAGCGGGCCACCTTGGGCTAG
>JBBTDS010000272.1:0-2328 GCA_038060875.1 Acidobacteriota bacterium
GCCAGACCTCTTTGAGTGGCACAGCGGCGCAGCGTGTGCCCGAGCCCCTCGTGATCACGGTGTCGCGGGTGTCAAGCGACCGCGGGACCTTCGGTGAGCCCGGTGGGAGGAGAATCCCGGAAACCGGACACTGCCTCTGTGGGGCCGAAGCGAAACAACAGCCATTCCGCAAAGAGCACGTCAGCCATCCGCTCCGGGTGGCGCTTTGCGATCACTTGCCGCACTCTTCGATCTCTGTAAAGACGAACGCAGGCCTGGCACGGCTCGGCGTACAGGTTCTCCCAGCGGATCTCCGGATCGTAGGAGGACGCCCAGGCCAGAATCCGCTCGGCGCCTTCCACCCTGATCCAGCGTTTGATGAAATCTTGGCGAGCGCGCTGGTCCGCCTCGGCGAGCGTGATTTCCTCAATGTGACCGGCCCGTAGCTCAGGAATGATGCGCATTCCCAAGCCGCAGCAGAAACTTATCGTTGCGTCCGGTTGCAGCGTGGAATTTGAGAAGAGCTCCGTACAACCGCCGCGCACGGCGAGGTTGAAACGATTGGCCAGCGCCCCTTCGGGGCCGGCATGGGACCCCGTGGCGAAAGTCTCGGAGCCGCTGTGACCGCCACGGCGAACCAAGCACTTCGCTCCGCTTTTCCGGTCCGAAGCGACTTTCGCCACGGGCTGACAGACCTTGGACGGTCCGATGGGGGTCCAACGGCACTCGACCAGTGACAACGGGATCGAGGGTGATCCTTGGCGAATCCGCCGGAATTCCGGGCGGGACTCAAGCGCCTGCCGGGTGATCTTCTGTCCGGCGCCGGCTTCCACCAGGAGTACAGTGGGCAGCGCGGCCCGCACCGCCGCCCCGGCCGCCCGCATCACGTTATCGAGCGGCACAAAGCGGGTGTGTTGGTCTCCAGTGCTGAGGTTGATCTCGTCCAGCCCGGCTTCAATGAATTGCCACACGTGCCGCTCCGCGCTGGCTGCATCGACAGCCCAGTGCGCATTGGTGACCAGCCTGACGCCAAGACCGCGGGAGGCGGCGCGATGAATGCCTTCGAGCAAGGTGTCGCCTGCCAGCGTCGGTTCGCCGCCCGTGAACGCGACGGTGCGGTAGCCTGCCGAGGCCGCCTGCTCAATCGCGTCGCACATCCATCGCAATGGAAGCCGGGTCTTCTCCCGAGGACTGCTCAGAGTGCCGCAATTCCGGCAGGCAGCCGTGCACTGGAACGTGGGCATAATCGCGAGCAGTCGCTCGCAAGCCGGCGGCGCAAAAATCGGCGGCACAGCGGTCGAGGCGCCGGGAGGCGGCGAGGGCGGCGTGAGGGCTGCCCGTTCAGCAAGAAAACAGGCGATTCTCCGGAGGTCCGAACGTGACAGTGAGTTAACCGGCTCCCGCCTTACGAGCGGCGCGACCTGCGGGACGGACGCCGCCCGTTCCGGTTCCACGAACCTGACTGCGGCATCGATGATCTCCTGATAGACCTTTGCCCGATCCAAACGCCGCGCCTGGCCAGCATCCTCCGCCTCCGAGCGCTGCTGGAGATCCTCCTGCAAATCCCACGCCCACCGCAGGAAGTCCCGGTTTCTCAACAGAGCATAGAGGAGCTGATCGGCGGGGCTCGCAGAGGGGGCGGCCTCGGCCAGGTCGGTCTCGACAGCGCAGAACAGCAAAGACTTCAAGGACTTCAAAGGCCTCCGGCGCGTGACCCAGTAATCTTAGTGCATCTCGGGCCGTTGTCTGCTTCAATTACCCGGGGAGGCGGTTATGGACATCGATGTCGTCCTGGTAGATTCGACCGGGGCGAGGAGCCCGCGCAAGGCAATGCTTCGGGAGGCCCTGTATGTGCGCTTCGCGCTGGAGATGGTAGAGGCCATCAAGGCGAAGATCGGAGCGGGCGGCCGCATTGGACGGTTGCGCATCTTCGATGACACTCAGCTCGCGGGCGCTGGTTCTCATCCGCTGGCACACACCGCCCAGCTCGCACGGCTGGCGGGCCTGTTCGAGGCGGGAGGATCCGTGGAGGTGGTTTCTCCCCGGCTGACGGCGACGGGCTCAACGCCCACCACCGCTGCCAGTGGAACGCGGGGCATCAGCATCCCAGGCGTGGGAGCGCCTGCGCCGGGCATCAGCATCCCAGGCGTGGGAGCGGCTCCGATTCGCTCTCAGTGGCAACACCTCTCGGGTCTGCTTGGCGTGCCTGTGCGGCTGCTGTCGCGCGAAAAATAGGTTGCCGTAGAGCAACCAAAGTTGCCGCTGGGCAACCAAACCAGAATCCAGGGCTCCGGGTGATGCGGCTGGAGTCCATTGCGTAACCGCGCAGGGAGTCCCTTCCCACCCGCC
>JBBTDS010000273.1:0-19141 GCA_038060875.1 Acidobacteriota bacterium
CCTACGGGGACAAGCCGGGAGGCTTATCCTACGGGGACAAGCCGGGAGGCTTATCTGCGGTACAATCTCCAAAATGAGGAGTCCGTCCATGTTCGAGTCTTCACCACGCCGCCGGTTCATCGCCGGCATGTTCACCGCCGGCGCAGCCGCGGCGCCCGCCGCCGCCGCGCCGCAGACGCCAAGCGGCGCGCTTAACGTCCGCGACTTCGGCGCCGTCCCCGACGGCGTCTCGCTCACCACCGCGGCCCTCCAGCAGGCCATCGACGCCTGCGCTCGCGCCGGCGGCGGAACCGTTTATTTCCCCGCGGGGCGTTACCTGTCGGGCACACTGTTCCTCAAGAGCCGGGTGACGGTGCACCTGGCGGCCGGCGCCACGCTCGTGGGCAGCAAGAACCTCTCCGATTACCCGGTCACCGTTGCGGCCTTGCGCTCTTACACCGACAACTACACCGACAAGAGCCTCATCTACGCCGAGAATGTCGAGGACGTCGCCATTCACGGGCGCGGCGCTATCGACGGGCAGGGCGCGGCCTTCAAGGGCCCCTACAAGGTCCGTCCCTACATGATCCGCGTCATCAACTGCCGCAACGTCTCGGTGCGCGACCTCACCATCGTCGATTCGCCCATGTGGGTGCAGCACTACCTGGCCTGCGAGAACGTGATCATCGACGGCATCGCCGTTCACAGCCGCGTGAACGGCAACAACGACGGCATCGACATCGACGGCTGCCAGAAGGTGCGCATCGCCAACTGCGAGATCAGCTCGGGCGACGACGCCATCGTGCTCAAGAGCACGCTCGATCGCCCCTGCCGCGACGTCAGCATCACCAACTGCGTGCTGAGCACCGCCTGCAACGCGCTGAAGCTCGGCACCGAATCCAACGGCGGCTTCGAGAACATCGTTATCAGCAACTGCACTATCTACGACACGCGCCTGTCGGGCATCGCGCTGGAGCTGGTGGACGGCGGCGTCGAGGACCGGGTGATCGTCTCCAACATCACCATGAACAACGTGAGCAACCCGATCTTCATTCGCCTCGGCAACCGCGCCCGCCCGTTCCAGGAGGGCGGCGCCAGGCCGGGGATGGGCAAGCTGCGCAACATCATCATCAGCAACGTGCTGGCCACCGGCGCCGACGGTGCTGGCTGCTCCATCACCGGCCTCGCCGGGCACCCCGCGGAAAACATCACGCTGGAGAACATCCGCCTCAGCTTCCGCGGCGGCGGCACGCGAAAAGATGCCGCCCGCGAGGTCCCCGAGGAGGCGGAGAAATACCCCGAGTACCAGATGTTCGGCGTGCTGCCGGCTTACGGCTTCTACTGCCGCCACGTGCGGGACCTCACGCTCCGCAACGTGCACACCGCCTTCGCCACGCCGGACGAGCGCCCGGCGCTGGTCGCCGACGACGTGGAGAACCTCAAGCTTCTCCAGTGTGACGGGTTCACGCCGCCCGCGGCCGGGCCGGCCATCCGGCTGGTGAACGTGAAAGGCGCGTTCGTCCACGGCTGCCGCGCGCCGGCCGGCACGCGCACCTTCCTGCGGGTCGAGGGCGCCGCGACCGCCAACGTCTGCTTGATGGCCAACGACCTCAGCGCGGCGGAAAAGGCGGTCGAGACGGCGGACGGCGTGCGCAGGGAGGCGGTGATCCTCGAAGGGAACCGGGGCGCGGCATGACTCGTCGTGTCCTGCTGGCTCTCCTTTGCCTGGCCGCGGCCGCGCCGGCCCAGACCCGCGGCGGCCTGCCGCCCGCCAGGATCCAGGCCATCGAGCAGGCCATCGCGCAGGAGATGGAGAAGCAGAAGATCCCCGGCCTCGCGGTGGCCGTTGCCAGCGATTACAGGGTGGCCTGGGCGCGCGGCTTCGGGCTCGCTGACGTGGAGAACAACGTCGCGGTCAAGCCCGCCACCGTCTTCCGGCTGGGCTCGATTTCCAAGCCCATTACGGCCGTGGCGGCCATGCAGCTCGTCGAGAGGGGCAGGCTGGATCTCGATGCGCGGGTCGAGAAGTACGTGCACTCGTTCCCCGAGAAGTCGGGGCCCATCACCGCGCGCCTGCTGCTGGGCCACTTGAGCGGCATCCGCCACTACCGCCCGGGCGAAATGGGCAGCACCCGTCACTACACCGACCTGATCGAGCCGCTCAATATCTTCGCCGGCGATCCGCTCCTGTTCGAACCCGGCGCCAGGTATTCCTACACCACGTACGGCTACTGCCTGCTCGGGGCTGTTGTTGAAGCCGCCTCAGGCGCAAAGTTCGTGGACTACTTGCGGGAGAACGTCTTCCGTCCGGCCGCGATGGAGCAGACCCAGCCCGACGACGTGCACCGCATCATCCCCAATCGCGCCCGCGGCTACCGCAGAACACCGGCCGGCGGACTGGAGAACTGCGCCCTGGTCGACACCAGCAACAAGATCCCGGGCGGCGGCCTGGTGGCTACCGCTCCGGACCTGGTCCGTTTCGCCGTCGCCCTCCAGACGGGACGCCTGCTGAAGAGAGAAACCCTGGAGCGGATGTTCACCCGGCAGCGGACCCGCGCCGGGCAGCTCACCAACTATGGTCTCGGCTGGTACATCCGCGAGGCGGACGGCAGGAAGTGGGTCGAGCACAGCGGCTCGCAACAAGGCACTGCGACGCTGTTGATGATGCTGCCCAGCCGCGGCCTCGCCGTGGCCGTGCTGACGAACCTGGAGAGGGCGTCCGCGCGCACCGTCGCCGCCCGCGTCGCCGGAGCTGTGCTGGAGTAACCCGGCTACCGTGTCGCCTGGACCTTCGGGGTGGACAGGTAGCCGACGATCTGGTCCCTCTTGACCTCGTTCACCACCAGCTCGTAAGGCTGGCGCGCCCTGGAGACGTAGAACTGGACCGGCTCGTTGACGTTCTTGTCCTTCTTCTCGACCTTCTTGTCGTCGGCCACCAGGTCAATGGTGTACTTGTTGCGCTTGGTGTCGGTCCTCTTCAACTGCACCGCGACGTCGCCGATCCGCTGCGGGGCCTTGGTCTTCTTCAGGTCGAATTCGAAGTAGTTGCGGTCGCCGAGCGCCTTCAGGGCCGAGAGTTCCTTGCCGTTGGTGGCGATCAGCCCGCTCATCTCGCCCATGTCGCCGGTCACCCGCTTCAGGTGGGCGATCGTCTTGTCGAGCTCCGACTTGGTGCTGGCCACCTCGCCCTTGACGGCGGTCACCTCGGTGGAGACCTCGCCGAGCTTGGCGGTGGTGGCGGTGGCTGCCTCTTTGACCTCAGAGATCTGGCCGGCCACTTGCTGCTGCTGCCGCTTCTGCTCCTCGGCAAGCTGCCGCGCCAGCGCCTCGGCTTTGTTCATCGCCTCGGTCTTCGCCTGGCCGACGGCCATGGCCGCGTGGCGCCGCGCCGCTTCCAGCTCGTCGCGCAGCGCATCGAGGTTGCGCCGGCTGGTGGCCGTGCTCACCGTCGAGGTCTCACGCAGAGTGGCGATTTCGTTTTGGGTCGAGTCGCGTAACTTGGCCAGCTCCTCCCGCACCCGATCCAACTGAATGAATAACACCACGGTGGCCGCCACCAGGGCGATGACCGCCCCGAACAGCAGCGGCACGATGATTCGCGAAGCGCCGGAGCTCCGGCCCTCAGATACGTCGTTCACAAAACCAGTCCTCCTGTCCAAATTGTAGCATCGCGGCGCGCGGGTCGGCCGTGGCACACTAGCAGGGTGGCGGTTGCGGCGAAGAGGCTGGCGGGCGCGGCTCTGTGGCCGCTGTTGTTGGCAGCGGCGCAACAGCCGCCGGCGCGCGACGCCGCCGCGGCGGAAAAACCCGCGCCTGCCTCGGCCGCTGCCTCCTCCCAGCGGCGCGTCGAGCTCAACCTGCTCGGCATCACCGACGCCGCCGCCGGCGAGAGCCGCCGCAACGAGAACGTCCAGTTCAACCTCATCGACAACAACGCGCTGAAGGAGTTGAACGTCCGGCTGGGCACCACCGCCACCATCGTCGAGGAGTTCGCTCCCGAGCGCGGCCACTTCGGGGCCGAGTTCGGCAACGCTCCGGCGGAGGTCCTCCACTTGGCGGCGCCGGCCGGATCCGGCCTGCACGGCAGTCTCTGGGGAGCGCACCTCAACAGTGTCTTCAGCGCGCGCTCGTTCTTCCAGGCCGGGGACGTCAAGCCGGCCCGGACCAACGACTACGGCTTCACCTTCGCCGGCCCGCTCTGGCGCGGCGGCGCGCTGGCGCTCGAAGGCGCTCAGCAGAAGGCGCGCGGCAGCGTCAACGGCAACGTGCTGGTGCCGCGGTCCGACGAGCGCACCCCGCTGGCCGCTGACCCCGCCGTTCGGGCGCTGGTGGCGCGCTTCCTGGCCGCCTATCCGCGCGAGCTGCCGAACCGCACCGACGTCAACGAGCGCGCGCTCAACACCAACGCCCCGCAGACCATCAACCACGACAGCGCGGCCATCCGTCTTGACCAGTCGCGCGGCGCCCGCGATCGCCTCAGCCTGCGCTATGCTTTCACCGGCCAGCACGTCGAGGCGTTTCAACTCGTCGCCGGGCAGAACCCGAACACCGATACCAGATCGCACATCGCCCAGCTCACCTGGAACCGGCAGTGGAGCGCCGCCACCCTCACCGATTTCTCCGCCGGCTTCGACCGGGTCGGCTCGCTGCTCGTGCCCGAGAAGAACGCGGTCGGGCCGCTGGTGATGATCGCCGGGCTGGAGCCGCTCGGCCCGGGCGGCGTCATCCCGATCAACCGCGCGCTGAACCTGTTCCGCTACGCCGGCGCGATCCGCCGCGCCGCCGGCCATCACTCCTGGAGCGTCGGCTTCGGCCTCGTGCGGCGCCAGCTCAACGGCACGGAGTCCGACGTCCACCGCGGCTTCTTCTCCTTCAACCACGATTTCGGCCGCGACTCGATCACCAACCTCCGCCTGGGCGCGCCCACGCAGCACCTGATTTCGATCGGGCACATCCACCGGGGCTTCCGCAACTGGGACGCGCAGGTCTACGCGGGCGACCGCTGGCGGGCCGCGCCCAACCTGACGCTGAACGCCGCGCTGCGCTACCAGCCGGTGACGACGCCGGTCGAGGTCAACGGACTCAACGTCATCCCGTATCCCTGCGACTGCAACAACCTGGCGCCGCAATTCGGCTTCGCCTGGCGGCTGCCGCGCCGCTGGGGCGTGGTGCGCGGGGCCTACGGTCTCCAGTACGGAGAGATTTTCCCGGTGACTTTCCAGCAGGTGCGCTTCAGCCCGCCCGGCAATTACAAAATCATGATCCCCGCGCCGAGCCTGCTGGACCCGCTCGGCGTGCTGGCCGGGACGGGTCGCCGCCCCGATGCCATCCCGACTCTCTACATGCTGGATCCGCGGCTGGCAACGCCGTATTCGCACCAGTACAACTTCAGTTGGCAGACCCGGGCAGGGACGAATTGGAACCTCGAGCTCGGCTACCTCGGCAGCCGGTCCCATAAGCTGCTGACGATGTGGTATCTCAACCGCGCCCATCCGGTGCCCGGAGTTTCGCAGACCAGCGCCACCGTCAACCTGCGCCGGGCCGACCCGCGCTATGCCGAGATCCGCCGCGTGATCAACGGCTCGCGCGGCTACTTGGACGCCGGCAGGGTTTCGCTGGTGGTCCGGCGCTGGCGGGGGCTGTCGCTCGACGCCTCCTACTGGTTCAGCAAGGCGCTTGACCTCGGCAGCAGCTACACCAACACCGCCTACGACCGCGACTCGCGCGAGAGCCGCAGCCAGTCGGAGTTCGACACCCACCGCGATATGAAGGGCCCCAGCTCGTTCGACCAGGCTCATGCCGCGCTCTGGCGGGCAGCCTACGCCGTTCCCGCGCCGCCCGCGGGCCGGTTGCGCGCGCTGCTGGGGAATTGGGAGGTCTCCGCGGTGGCGCTCCTGAAGACGGGGACGCCGTTCACCGTCGTCGCCGGCTCCGACGCGGCCGGGTACGGCAACGTCGATGCCAACGGCGGCGACCGGCCCAATCTGCTGGACGCCTCCATCCTGAGCCGCACCATCGGCCATCCGGACACTTCGCGCCGGCTCTTGCCCCGCTCCGCCTTCACCTTCATCCAGCCGACGGACGTGCGGGGCAACCTGGGGCGCAACACCTTCCGCAAGGGCGCCATCCGCAACGTCAACGCCGCGCTCTCGCGCACCTGGGTGATTCAGGCCGACAAGCGGCTCACGCTGCGCGTCGAGTCGGTCAATCTGTTCAACACCGCGCAGTTCGCCGAGCCCGGCCTCGAAATGGCCTCACCCGATTTCGGCCAGATCACCAACACGCTGAATGACGGGCGGACGCTCCGGTTCCTGGTGCAGTTCGCGTTCTGAACCGGAAGACCGCTTTGCTGTCCCCGATTTTCAGCGGGCTCGGGCCGGCAAAAAGGCCGGTTGCGGCCAGGGTTGGCCGCCCCACCTCGGTTGCCTCAACCCCAAGAGCCTCAAGCTCGGAAACCTGAGCAAGCGGCTCAACCAGAGCCGCATGCGCGGCCTCGTTTTCGCGTCCAACGCCAAGCTCTACGGTGTTGGCGGTGACGACGACGAGATGGCCCGCCTGTCATGCTGCGATCCCGTGCTGAGACTGTGGTTAACTAGTGCTTGAAGGAGTTTTCAGAGAAACCATCATGGCTACCGCGAAGGAAGAGGTCCGCCGGATGCTCGACAGCCTTCCCGATGACGCCTCCCTCGAAGATATCCAGTACCACATCTACGTCCGGGAGAAGATTGAGCGCGGGCTGAGGGCCATCGGCGAAAACCGCGTCCTCTCCGAGGAAGAAGTCCAGCACCGGCTGTCCAGATGGCTCGACGAATAGTCTGGACCGAGCCGGCGGTCGAAGATCTTGAAGCCGCTGCCCGATACATAGCCACCGATTCTCCCCGATACGCGGCGGCTGTGGTGAGCGAAGCACAGGAGGCGGCGCGTTCACTGAAAAGGTTCGCCGAGCGCGGTCGTATAGTTCCCGAGTTCGAGGATCCGACTCTTCGCGAACTCTTCGTCAGGAGCTTCCGGCTCATCTACCGGATCGCGGTAGACGCCGTGTATGTCCTCGGCTTCATTCACGCCGCCCGCGACATCAGGCGGGTGTGAGGGAAGGATGGCTGCGGTTGACTCGTGCCTCAACGCCGACTTCCTTGCGGGCCGGGTCGCGGGCTCGCCTCGCGCAGGTGCTTTAGGGCGGCCTCGAGCGCCGGGTCGCGCCCGCTGCGGACGTCGGCCACCGTCGGCCGCACGCGTATGTTCGGCTGGATCCCGGCCCCGACGAAACTTCGCCCGTCGGGATACCAGCATGCGGCTGTGCAGATCCCGGCGCCGCCGCCGCCCGGAAGCGAAAACGGGTTGAACGAAGGCGGTTGGCAGTATACTAAATGGCAGCCGGGAGCCAACCAAGGAAATGTGGCCAAGCGGAGGCAGCCTCGTGTACGTTGCGGCCCGCCGGGGGGCCAAGAATGGCAATCCCGGAGAAAGGGTGGCGCTATGCTCAGATCGTGCTCGGTGCTCCTCGGTTGTGTGCTGATTGCCGCCGCCACAACGTGCGCTTCCGTGCAGTCCCGCGCCGCGTACTCGGTAGTCCACAGTGTCGTGGTTCGCGGAGAGGAATTCATCGCGGTCGTCGTTCGCCCTACGATCTCCGATTCAGAGTTAATGGCCGCTGCGACCGAATTGCACAGGCTTCACCCACAAAGTGCCATCACGTTCTACGACAGCATGGACGTGCCAAAGATCAAGTTGTACGGGGCCTGTTTCGGGAAGATGATGGACAAGCTTGATAGCCCCAGTTGTACTGACGCGGTGTTTGAGTGGAACAGTAAGCACAGCATCGCAAGTGTGCTTTCGTTTTATGACAACCCAAGCCACACCGGTAAGCCGAGATGGAGACTGGACAGGGGTCTAAGGAAAATCGGCGATTTGGGAATCGATGCTCGGCCAGTCGAAAAGCCGACTTCCGCTCCGGCAGCGCGCCGTCCTCAACCAGGGGAGGTGGTGAAGTTGCAGTTCGGGCAGCACAAGGTCATCGATACGGCACTGACGCCGTCCGACTACGCCGAGTTCACGAAGTGCTATGATCGCAGCGGGACAATAGATTGTCACCATAATCTGCTCACGGCCCACAAGGTCTTCCAGGTGCCGAGCGGCACCAAGGCGCAAGTCGTGGGCTTCCGAGACAACCCCTACCGTGCCAAACTCCTGACGGGATCACTTGTTCAGGTTCGCATCCTGGAAGGGGCGTTTCGCGGTCAGGTGATGTGGACGTTGGAAGATCGTATGCGGAAGTAGGGCTGTCACCGGCTCACGGGGCAGCCTTGCACCGAGGGACGTGTGTGCCGCATTTCGGGTAGCCTCTGCCAGCGGAACCTGTTCGCCGTGGAGATCACAGCGGTCGAGGCAGACGCGCTTGCGCCGGCAGCCCTCCGGCGGTAC
The DNA here is from genome assembly GCA_038060875.1 of Acidobacteriota bacterium. GTDB lineage: Bacteria > Acidobacteriota > Terriglobia > Bryobacterales > Bryobacteraceae > JBBTDS01. The sequence goes on from JBBTDS010000273.1 coordinate 8,401, forward strand.
CGGACGAGGCGTATGCTCAAGTGTGGCCGGGATGCCAGAGCGAAATCCTGGAGGAGGGCCGGATGCCGCAGTCGGGCACTCGGGCTGGTTGAGTGAGCATGCCAATCGGCACGCAGTTTGCGTCAGCAACGTGATTCCGAAATGTCAGCCTACGCACCTGAGACATCGGCATCGGGAGCACCCTGGGTGCCGCGTCGCTGTCAGTGTTACGATATCGGGATATCGGGTTCAGCGGTATTCGTTGAGTTTGCACAATGAGGAACTCACGTCGTGCAAGCCCAGAGTGGTGCGCGTACCGGGTCGGCGCGCCCTCGACAAGACCGAACTGGACTAACCCAGATTGCACTCCGTTCGAGACCGTCTTCCACGTTTGCCATGTGGGCGACGCTCTTCGGGTGTTCGAGGACGGTCGGCTTCGATCCTCACTCGTGTGGGATGAGAGCAAGCTGAAGAATACGAGAACCTGCGTGTCGTGGGTTTCGCCGAACTACTGGGCGACTGGCTCGATTTACGGCAGCGTGCGGTTCGACTTTGATTGGAAAGAACTGGTCCGTGGTAAGAAGTTCTATTGGGTCGAGGCCATGCCCCTGTACCATCCGCCGGCTTACCGGATTTTGATCAGTTCCAACGATCATTCAGTACTGACCCGTTATGACCCCGTGAAGGGTGAAGGACCACTCTTCTACGATGCCAAGACCCAGATCTGGTATCGAAATGGAAACTTCACGGGTGAGTTCCTGATTGACGAGGATCTCTGGCTACCGGAGTGCAAGCGAGTGGGGTTTGTAGATCACCATCCGAGGGTTTGTAGGAAAGCGCGGTCGCGTTGCGTGCACCTCGGCACGTCTGGACACCAGGCCGGAGCACAACTCCTCGCCCGGCTCATCGCGGACAACGTCCTGGTGCCGAAGGAGCTTTTTCTGGATGGGTCCGCCAAGCAGAAACGCCTACACGACGAGGCCGCTTGCGTATTGAGGCATCTGAGGAAATCTCTCAGGGTCAACAAGAGCTCACGAGGCACACTGACCCACGCTCACCGTCCGGCAATGTACCTCATCACCGCGATCCTGCATCGCTTCGGATTGCGGCACCCGAAGGCAAGCGCAGCATTATGTGGTCTTTTTAGGAGCACTGACTAGCTGAGACTCGCACTCGACATGCGCATGATCCGGGCCTTTCGCTTGTCCTCGCCAGAGGGGCTGTGCAGCAGTTTGAAGAGAAGGGAGCCATAGAACCATGAGTGACCCGATGACCGTAGTTCAGGGACTCAGCGCGATCCTCGGCATTTGTGGGTGGCTCGACCGCGCGAGATCCAGCTCAGCCTGCGGCTGGCTTGGTAACAGGGTGGTGCGAGGGCGCCGCGGTGACCCACCTGGGCGGCCGGGGCGGGTACCCGCCTCGCCCAGGTGCTTTAGGGCGGCCTCGAGCGCCGCGTCGCGCCCGCTGCGGACGTCGGCGACGGCCGGCCGCACGCGGATGTTCGGCTGGATCCCGGTCCCGACGAAAGTCCGCCCGTCCGGATACCAGGATGCGGACGTGCAGATCCCGCCGCTGCCGCCGCCGGGAAGAGAAATGAACAACGGCTGGCCGGCGCTGCCGCCGGTGGGCTCGCCCACGATGACGGCCCGGCGCTCGATCTCGAGACTGACCAGGAAATCCTCTGCCGCCGAACCGGTGCGCGCGCTCGTCAGCACCACGATGGGTTTAGATAAGAACTTCTTGCCGTGCGGCTGGAGCATCTGCTGCGGCCAGACGTGCCAGTCCATCGCTTGCCCCTGGGCGCGATAAGACGCCCGGTTGCGCCGCGTCCCCCGGATCGAAGTCTGGAACGGCCGGTCGAAGAAATACGCGAGGATGCGGCGGCCGTTGCCTTCGCTGCCGCCGGGATTGGCGCGAAGATCGAGTATCAGCGCGCCGGTCTTTTCGATCTGCTCGTACGCGGTCTCGAACTCGCGCACGATCTGTTCGTCGTTGAACGAGTTAAGCGCGGCGTACCCGACGTTGCCCGGCAACACCCTGAACTCGAACAGCGCGGCGGCGCCGGCGTAGCGGTTCCTGTCGCGCAGCAGTACGCGTTCGAAGCGCTTGCCGTTCTCGGTGGCGAACACTACAGTCCGCACCGGACGCCGTCGCCCTCCAGCGCCGGGTCGAGGAGTTCGAGCACGAGCACCTTGCCCTCGATCAGGCCGGTGCGCAGCGGCGGCTTGAAATCGAGCTGTTCGCGGATCTCCCGCGGCGGGGTGATGTAGGTGTGGCCGGCCTTCAGCCGGGCGCAAAGCTCGCGCAGCAGGCGGTAGTATTCGAGCATCGTGTTTGCCTGCCGCGCCTTGCGCATGTACTCCACATAGAGCGCGTCCCAGTTGAGGTCCGGCACGTTGTCGAACCAGGCGAAGTTGTACTTGACCTCGGCCCAGGACTTGGAAAGCCCGGTGATCTTCTCCTCTTCGGTTAATCGCTCTCTGAAGCCCGACGCGAGCGGCGGGCCGTCCCAGAACGCGGCCAGCGCTCGCATCCTGTCGAGCGCCTCCTTGTAACCCGCCTCGTTGCGGATGTTGTCGAGGTCCTTGTCGGTCTCGGCGTGCTTGAAATTCGATATTCCCGCTCGCGCCGACTCCTTCAGCATTTCCACCGCGCGCGCCTTGTCACCCACCCGCGAGTAGCCGCAAGCCAGGTTGTAGAGCACGTTGGAGCGGTACTCGGGAAACTGAAGCAGGCGCGGGTCGCGGCGCAGTTCCTCCAGGAGCGGGAGCGCCTTGGCGAACTGCTGCTCTTCCCAGTAACGGTGCACGAGTTTCTGGGTTTCCTCGTACTTCTGCTCGACAGGCGCCTGCTGAGCGCCGGCGAGGGCCGCGAGCAGCGCCAGCCAGCCCAGTGTACGCATCGGCATGGCCGCTACCGCGTCTTCGCCTCGTAGACCGCCCGCGCCTGGCGGTACAGCGCCAGCACCTCGTCGCGCTCCGCGTCGCTGGTGAAGCGGGCGCGGTCGGCGGCGGTCTGTGCGATCAGCTCGTCGATCCACTCGACGAAGTACCGCGCGTCGGCGCGGGCGTCGAACTTGCCTGGCAGGTACCCGGGGCTCGAATGCGCCAGGCGGATGGTCGCGCCCGGCTTCAGGAAACAGCGCGCCGCCACCCAGGAGTGTTTCCGCGCATCGAAGGTGAACGAGCCTTTGAACGTCTTGGCGGACGCTGGCGGCGTCCAGCGCTTCAGCACCGTCCCGTTGGCGACGATCTCGACGCGGTCGATCGGCTCATGCGCGCGGGCTTCCACCCGCACGCGGCCCTCCGTCGTCGCCGTGAAGAACAACATCGGGCCATTGCTGACGAAGCTCTTGCCCTCGCGCATCGCGGTGTAGAACTTCTCCACCGAAAGCGGCCCGTCGAGCTGCGCGTACACGCGGCTGTAACCCACCGGATTGGGCAGCACGCCGCTGGCCGAGCCGGCCGAGGGCGCCAGCCGGAACCCGAGATTCAGGTAACGGTAGTACAGCCCCGTCGTGTACTCGACGAAGCCTTCCGCGCCGGGGAATTTCGCCTGGTCGCGCGGCCGTCCCCAGGCCTCGTTGGCGTGAATGCCGTACTGCATGAAATGGTTGTGCAGCACGCCGAAAGAGTCCGGCGCCGCCAGCGCCATCACCACCGGCACTTCCCACCAGATAGGCTTCTCGCAGTCGAACCACGGCAGCACGCCGCCCGGCGGGCGCTGGGCACGAGCCTGCCGGATGAACACCAGCCCCGGCGGATACCACCGTCCCGGCACCGCCAGCGGCAGCGCCTCGCGCAAGGCGTTCAGCATCCAGGCCCCGCCGCCGCGCTCGTCCTCGGCGTTGAGCAGCGTGACCAGGTGGCGCGGCGAGACCCGCACCACCGGGTCCGACGGCCACGGCTTGCCGGCCCAGAGATTCCGCTGGTTCCACATCGTGGTGAGCACCATGAGGTTCAGGTCCTCGGCCTGGGCCAGCGCGGAAGCGTCCTCCAGCCGGCGGTGCACGTGCAGATCGGCCGACCACCAGCCGCGGTCGTTCATGCGGATCCACGGCCGCGGCCGGAGTTCCACGCTGCCGGGCGCATCCACTGCCCGCTCGACGCGCTCGTACTCCAGCCCGCGCTCGGCGATCACCGTGTAGCGGCCCGGCGGAACTTCCATGACCGCCCCATCGCGTATCACGAAGCTGCCGAGGTAGAACGCCCCGCCGCCACGAGCGTTCTTGACGGTGTCGAGCACCGCGCCGGCGGGCTGGTGCATCTTGCCGTCCGGGCCGCGCACCTCCAGTCGCGCCCACACCGGCCGGCCGCCTTCATCCTCCACGCGGATACGAAGTTCGGTGGCCATCATCGCACCTGCCATCAATGTGCAGGCAACCAAGGTCCCCATCGTCTCCTCCAAAGCTCGATCGGCGCCCGCGCGTCAGTGTGGAATGGCAGCGTCACCCGCCGCCCAGTGCGCGCGGCCTCATAGGCCGCGAACACGATCTCCAGGACAGTTCGGCCGTCCTCGCCGGTGACCAGCGGTCGCTGGTCGTGGCGTACGCAATCGACGAAGTGCTCGAACTCCTGCGGGAAGCCGTAGTTCCACATCTCCTCATACATGGTGAACGACCAGCCCCGCGTCAGTCCGGCCTTCTCTACCGCGTAGCCCACACCCCGCTCGCTGTAAGTAAGGATGGAGCTGCCCTGGAGCAGGTCGGCGTAAGCCACACCCTCGGAGCCGTACACCTCGGCGCAGTCGTCCATGCCCCCCGGCTTGACCCAGCTCTCCTCGGCCAGCCCGCTGGCGCCGCCGTCAAAGTTGACGATGATCAGGCTGTGGTCGTCGCCTGCGGTCTTGTCCTGGTGGACCGAGCTGCGCATCTCCGCGTAGACGCTCTCGGCGCGCGGCTGGCCGAGCATCCAGCGGAAGAACTGGATGGCGTGGCAGCCCATGTCCATGGTGACGCCGCCGCCGGAGCGGCTGACGTCCCAGAACCAGGCCGAGTGCGGCCCGCTGTGCTTCTCGCTCTGCTTAACCAGGTAGATGCTCCCCAGCGCGCCCTCGTCCACAAGCTGCTTGAGCCGCACGTACTTGGGCGCGAAGCACAGCTCCTCGGCGTACATCAGCTTCACGCCCGCCCGGTGGCAAGCCTCGATCATCCGGTCCGCCTCGGCCAGGTTCATCGCCATGGGCTTTTCGCACACCACGTGCTTGCCCGCGGCGGCGGCATCGACGGTCGCCTGGCAGTGCAGGTCGTTGGGCAGGCCCAGCACCACCATGTCCAGGTCTTTAATGTCGAGCATGTGCCGGTAATCGGCGAACCAGTGCCGGATGTTGTGCCGGGCGGCGAACTCGCCGGCGTGGTTGGGCGAGGCGACGGCGACCACTTCCGCGGCCGGCACCCGCTTCAGCGCCTCGCCGTGAATCGCACTCACGAAGCCGGACCCGATCAAGCCAACTCGAACCTTGTCCATCGCGTCCCTCAGCGAACCGCCGCCAGCTTGGTCTCGTAATGCTTGCGCGCCTCGGCGATCATCCGCCGCGCCCGCTCGCGGTTGTCGCCGGGGCCGAAGTTGTTCCGCTCTTCGAGCGTCAGCCACAGCCGGTCGAGCCAGCGGACCATCAGCTCCACGTCTTCCCGGACGAGCGTGGGTCGCCCGCCCACCGCGACGTAGATAGCGCTCGAATGCGCTCGCGGCACACCGATTCCGCGGGCCGGCGGCCCGCTCACCCGCACTGCGAACCACGAGCTCCGCTCCACCGTCACGTCCTTCTCGGCGCGGAACGTGCGCGCGCCGGCCGGGATCTCGCGGCTCTCGATCACGTTGCCGTTCTGGATGAACTCGAGCGTCCGCAGCGGCACGCGCGCGGCGACCTCGGCGGCGAGCTTCGCCTGGTACGGCTGCCCTTCCAGCGCGCGGATCTCGGCGCCAATCGGCTGGCCGTTCACCTGGAAGCTGACCAGCGGCCCGTTGGTGACGAAGTTCCGGCCCTGGCGGAACCGCTCCACCCACCGCGGCCAGTTCATCGCCCCGCCGACCTCGACGTATTGCCGCGCCCCGCCGGGAATCTGGTTGATGCCGCGCCAGTTGGTGAACACGTCGGTGCCCGCCCCGGCCGAGATCTTGAAGCCGCAGTTCAGCAGCCGGTACAGCAGCTCGTAGGCGGCTTCGCCGAACGGCAGCACGTCGAGCGCATCCACCGCGTTGAGCGCCGCCGCCACCGGGATCTCCTTCGCGCCGATCCAGGTGTCCAGCACGTCGCGCACCCCGCCGGTGGGGTGCACATAGGTGACCAGCCCGCCCTGCTGCTTCGCCTCCAGCGCGGCCATCGTGTTCAGCGGGAAGTCATAGGGCGAGTTGCTGCCCGGCACGCTGGTGAAAAACGGCGGCACCAGCTTCTTCAGGTTCAGGAAGGCCTGGTGGCCGTACGGGGCGTGATTGCGGTACTCCTCGCCCCAGAACAGCACGTAGCGCGGCGTGGAGAGCGGATCGGGTTCGCCGCGGAAGAACTCCATGTCGTGGATGAAGGCGCCCTCGTTGTTGGCGACGATCATGTTGGCCGCGTTCATGTCCTCGGCTTCCAGCCACGCCAGCGACTGCTTCGGCCGCTGGTAGTAGATGCCGTTGTAGTTGGCGTGGAAGTGGTTCTCGCCGGTGTACCAGCCGCGCTGGTACCAGTTGGTCCAGCGCCGCATGTGGACGGTGACCTCGGTGGTCTGGTCGGCCGCCACCTCCACCGCGCGCTCGGCCAGCTCGTACTCGACGCCCTTCAGCGCGAACAGCTCGACCTTGCCGGCGGGTGCTGGGAAGGTGTCGTCGCCGCTGGCGACGAAGAAGCCCTCGCGGCTGCGCCCCGGATCGAGCGCGTAGTAGTAGAGCGGCGAACCGGCGGGTGCGTACGCCTTGCCGTCGGAGGCGCGCACGTAGAGCCGCACTCGAGTCGGCTGGCCCTGTTCATCGAGCACACGGACGCGCACGCGCCCCGCCGGGCCGCGGAACTTCAGGCCCGCCAGCCGCACGTGCTTCTTCTCGCCGCCCGCGATGGGCATGGTGTACAGGTCGGTGTTGCCCATCTCGTTCGAGTAGACGGCGATGCGCTTGCCGTCGGGCGAGACCGCGGGCGAGAACTCATCGCGCGCGGTGTTGGTGATCGCTGCCGGCGTCCCACCCTGCCGCCCGACGCGATAGAGCTCATAGTTGCCGCGGCCGTTCACGACGTCCGCCGAGTAAACGATGCCCGAACCATCGGGCAGCGCCGAGATGCGGTTCAACTGGACGATGTCCTCGGGGCGGTAACGAGTGAGCGGCATCTGCACCGTGATCGGCGGGCCGGCCGGGTCGATCGTCCAGACCTGCGGCGCGCCCATCCGCGCCCCGGCGAAGAAGATCTCGCTGCGCTTCGGGTTCCACGCGGCGTCCACCCACGTCGAGCCCGAGCGCTGGCCGTGAGCGTACGTCTGGATCGGCTTCACGCTGCCGTCGGCCACGGTGATTTCGTGCAGTAGGGCGCCGGCGTCGGAGACACGCAGGGCACACGCGATGCGGCTGGCGTCGGGCGACCACCCCAGCGTGCCCGAAACCGGCTGCGGGGTGCGGATCTCCTGCTCGCGGCCGGTCTCTACGTCCACCAGCACCAGCGCGCCAGGGATGATCGGGATCGGCCCGCGCGGCGCGTCGCCACGGAGGAAGGCGATCCGGTCTCCCTTCGGCGAAAACGCGGGATGCGCGTGGTAGCCGGCCGAGTCGGTCACCTGCCGGGCTTCGCCGCCCTCTGCCGGGACCACCCAGATGCTGCCAAACAGCGAGAAGGCCAGCCGCGCGCCGTCCGGCGAGAAGGTTGGATCGGTGGCGCCCCACGTGACCGTATCCGTATCGGAAGCCGAAGTCTTGCTCATCCGGTCGCGAATCGCAAGCCCGCAACCGAGCGCAACGACAACGAGAGCGGTCAACTGTCTGGCGGGGAGTCGCATGGGGTCAATTCTAGCGCCGCGCGCGGCCCGTGACCAGTGCCCACGCCAGCAGCGCCCAGGCGAGCGCGCTGAGGGCGAGCCCGTACCACAGGATGTGCGGCTCGAAGCGCATCTCGACCCGGTGGCGCCCGGCCGGCACCGGCAGCCCGCGGAAGGCGACGTTGGTGAGGAACAGCCGCGCCGGCCGGCCGTCCACGAAGGCGCGCCAGCCGGGGTAGTGGGCCTCGGAAGTGACCAGAAACGAGGGTCCGGCGGCATTCACTTCCAGCGCCACTTCGCGGAGCGTATACTTGAGCACCTTCACCTCTCCCGGCGCACCGGTGAAAGCGGGCAGGCCCTCGACGCTCGCCGCCCGGCGCGGATCGAAGCCGGGGGAACCCGGCGGCACCGCGCGCACCTCGCTGACCAGGAAGAACCGCGGCAGCACGTCGCGGTTCTCATAGACCTGGTGCCCCGGCAGGTCAGCCACGCGGGCCCACTTGGGGTGCCGCACTGCCGGCTCCGCGGACGGCGCGTACGATATCAGATAGCGCACGTTGAGCAAGTCGGGGACCGGCGAATCGAGCGCAAACAGCTCCCAGTAACGCAGCCAGTACTCCCCCTTGCCGAAGATGCGGCGCACCGCCAGGATCCGCTCCAGCGCCAGCGGGTCGTTGCCGCTGGCCGTCGGTATCCCGGTCATGAGACCGAAATTCGCCCACCGCCACGAATCGCGGTAGCCCTCAACGCGAGCGGGCGGAACGGTCTGGTTGACCAGCGAGCGCATCCGCTCCAGGGTCTCCCGGCTGCCCTCAAACTCGCGGAGGGTGACGCCGGGGTCGTCGCGCACCACCATCGTGTTCATGGGCCGGCCCGAGCCGGCCAGGATCAGCTCGATCACCGCGACGGCGACCAGCGCCGCGGCAAGGACCGCGTGTCTCCCCGCCAGTAGTCGCTCCGCGCCCAGCGCCGCCAGCGCGGCTACCCCCAATTGGAACGAGAGCATCGCGAACTCGGGGTAAACCACCGACTTCGCCGCCGTCGGAAGCGCCGCGAACAGTGCGGCTCCCACCGGCGTCGAGGCGCCCAGCATCCACAGGCCCGACAGCAGCGTTGCCACGGCGAAGACCGCCCGGCGCCGGTCGCGGGACCAGATCAGCCCGGCCAGGCTCAACACCAGACCCGCCCAGCCACAGTACAGGTACAGAAACGTCGTGTTCGGAGGCAAGTGGGCTCGGTCGAAGATGCCGCCATAGTTGGGGATCAGCAGCGACCCCAGCGCCGCCAGCGGCAGGCCGCCGCCGGTGCCGAACCACTCGCCGCGCCGAGGCGCCATGCTCAGCGCCGACAGCTCCATAATGGGCAGCAGTTGCGCGGCGCTCAACAGTCCGGCCCAGACGCAACCCAGCGTCGCAAACCCCAGGAGCCTAGGCGAGGCGCGCCGCAACGCGACCAGCGCCCCTGCCAGCAGGGCACAGGACGCAAAGACCACGACGGTGACCGCCGGAAAGCCGGCCAGCACCGCCATCGCCAGCGCCAGCGCCAGCGCGACCAGCCAGCGCCACGCGAACCGCTCACCTAACGCCAGCAGGCTCAGCCAGGCCAGCGGCAGCCAGGCCCCACCGCTGATCGCGCCCAGGTGCTGCGACTGCGACGCGAAGTAGCCGCCAAGCTGAAAAATGGTCGCGCCGAACGTCGCCGCGCCACGGCTCAGATCGAGCCGCCGCAGCAACCAGTAAGTGAACACGCCGCCCAGGAAAACGTGGAGCGCGACCTGCCACTCCAGGAAACCCAGCAGGCGGTGGCCGCCGGCGAGGTTGCTGAGCGCGAGCGTGATCCACGCCGGCGGGTAGAAGACCTGCGCCTGCACGTTCGCATAGAAAGGGAACCCGCAGTAAGTGTAAGGGTCCCACAGCGGCAGCTCGCCGTTGCGCAGACACCGGGCCATGAACTCGGCCAGCGGCCGGTGATACTCACGCAAGTCCCAGGGAATGCCGTAGGCGGATGAGAACAGCACCCGGCGGTAGAACAGCAGCACCTCGGCCAGCAGGACGGCGAAGGGGGCGTATCGTCTCATCACCCGCGATAGGGATTATTCGCCAGAGCGTCAATCGTCAGTCGTATGCTCTCCTGAACACGCCGGGGGAGGGCGCTGAACTGACGGAAGGCGGCGGGGCGGAACTCAATTCGGGAGGCCACCGGTTAGAGACCCAGGTCGGTTTTGACCTTCTCCCAAGGGATATTTTCACCCGGTTCCGCCAAGGCGGCGCGGGCATCGTCAACGTCCGCGCGGTCCGTATCCTCCTTAGCCCGCCGCTCCAGGAGCCAGAGATCCTTGATCGGGATGACCGCAGCCAAGTCCTTCCCTCGGCGGCAGACGACAATCCTCTGGCCTCGGCAGGCGGCCCGGTTCACGATCGCGGACAACTGTTCCCGTGCTTTCGACGCATTCAGGCGCTTCATGACTCCCGTTCGTACGGATTGTACGCTCCAGTATGAGCGAGGCAGCCAACACCCCGCAAGCGCTCATTCTACTGCCGCCCTCGCGCAGCCTATATAGCCGCCGGTCTCCCCGCCGGTCCACGCGCACCCCGGTGCACCCTAGCCTCGCTTTCGCAGTTGGGCGGCGATTTTCAGGCGAAACGGGTCTGGAGAAGAGCTAACCTCTGTGCCTGCAATCGCCGGTCTCCAGAGTCGCGTGTAGTGTAGAGCTACCCTCTTCCCAAAAACGGGATTCTCTGGCATTCTGCCAGCAGGCATGTTCCTTAGGCGGCGTCAATAAATAAAGGTAGCATCTCGACGCGAATAGAGATATACTTG
>JBBTDS010000274.1:0-1359 GCA_038060875.1 Acidobacteriota bacterium
TGAGCTGGCCGGTCTCGACGTTTCTGGCCGCGACTTCCGCGCCAGGGACCACGGCGCCGGAGCTGTCCTTGACCGTACCGGTGAGCCGCGACTGGGCGCATAGGGGCCCGCAGCCGAGCGCCAGCACCAACAGCGTTAACGGATGGACTCGCATTCTGACCTCCTGAATTCGGTGCGCTTCCAGTGTACTGTTTCTGAGGCGGGTTGACAGACCGCTCCCTGTCGGTCGCGGCTCGGTAACTCTGCCGAGCCGCGAGCGTAGCGAGCGGTTGCCCCGGCTGGCAGTCTACCGCTACCCCTGGCACCGGCAGCGCGGCAGGCAGGCCCGGCAGAAGAACCTCGCGCAGCGCGGGCCGCCGCTATTACACGCCCGGGTCAGCGCGATAGGGTTTCGACCAGCTTCCGGGCGAGGTCGGCGATGAGCGTCAGGCCGGGACTGTCATCGTTGTTCTCGCTTGCCTTCAAACCGTCCACGGTGATGGCCATGGCGATGCGCCCCTTGGGGGTCGTAACGAGGGCGACGTCGGAGCGCAGTTGACTGAGCTGGCCTGACTTGCTGGCGACTTTCAGCCCGCGGAGGCGGCGGCCGATGCCGTCCTTGTATTGCTGGCGCTCCAGGATGGCAATCATCTGCCTGGAGGCCTCGGGAGAGACGACCTTGCCGTTGGCGAGCAATTCGATCAGAGACACCATCTCGCGGGAGGTGCTGACGCCGAGGCCGAAGCGGCGATTCTCTTCGAGGAGTCCGGCCTTGGACCAGCCCGAGAGCTTCACTCCATTGCCGCCAGCGACCTTGCGGAGTGATCGGGTTTGCGGAAGACCGAGCGAGTCCATGAAGACGTTTACCGATTCGGCGGTGATGCGGTCGAGGATGAGGTTTGTGGCCGTATTGTCGCTGACGACGATCATGAGGTTGGCGAGGTCGCGAATGGGAATGTGCAGGCCGTCAGAGAACTCCCTCAGTACGCCGGAGCCGCCTACCTTGGCGGCGGCGTTGAGTTCGAGCGTCTCGTCCCACTGGACTTCGCCCTCGGCGACTTTGTCGAAGAGGGCCGCGAGGATGGGCAACTTGATGGTGCTGGCGGTGGTTACCCTCACATGCTCGCGCCAGCCGAACGACGCGCCGGTGTCTATGTTCTTTGCGAAGGCGAAGACATCGACACCGAGACGGGCCGATTTCTCGCGGATTTCGGCGGCCAGGGGCGACTCTGGGGGCGGCTGTTGGGCGAGGGCCAGGGGAATGAGGAGCAGGGCGGCGAACGGCTTCATAGGCTGAATGCTTTTCATAGTAGCGCGAGCCGGTCGTCAGGCGGACCGACGGTGCGGTCAGCGGCGTGAAGCGGCCGCTGGTCCGGCCGC
>JBBTDS010000275.1:0-1375 GCA_038060875.1 Acidobacteriota bacterium
CATGTGCGACAGAGTGGGATGGTCCCACTGAGAAGCGCGGGTTATCACCTGGCGGCGACAGAGCCGCATACAACCGAAAGGAGCCGGTCATGAATGATTATACCGCTTACGTGGCTATGGACACACACAAAAAGGAGCATAGCGTTGCCCTTGTTTATTCTCAGACGGGCGAGAGGCAGGAGTTCACCGTCAAGAACACGGTCAAAGAGATTACGAAGATGGTCAAGAGGATCCAAAAGCACTCTGCAGGCAAAGTCCGCTTCTGCTATGAAGCCGGGGTCTGTGGATTCACTCTCAAGCGTCGAATCGAGAGCCTGGGCGGGGCGTGCAGCGTGATTGCGCCTTCGCTGGTTCCCACCAAGCCGGGCGAGCGGATCAAGACGGATCGGCGGGACGCCAGGAAGCTGCTGGGGCACTTGGTGGCGGGTCAATTGACCGAGGTATATGCTCCGGATCAAGAGCAGGAAGCGGCCCGGGAGCTGACGCGGGCTCGCCAGACGGCCCAGGAGAACCTCAAGCGGATTCGCCATCAACTGCTGAAGTTCCTGACGCGTCACGGGTATCTGTACAGCCAGGGGCGTCACTGGACGCAGCGGCATCTGGCGTGGCTGCGGTCTTTAGAGTTTGATCTGCCGGATCTGCGAGAGGTCTTTGAGCTCTACTTCACGGAGCTTCAGCACTGTATGCAGCGGCTGGCGACTCTGGATAAGCAGGTGGCGCAGCTGGCCCAGCGCCAGCCGTACCGGGACATCGTGGGAGTGTTACGGTGCTTTCGGGGGATTGATACGCTGACGGCGATCACGCTGCTGACGGAGCTTTTTGAGTGGGGCCGCTTTGCCTCGCCCCGGGCGTTGATGGCCTATCTGGGGCTGGTTCCCTCGGAATACTCCAGCGGGCCGCGGCGGCGTCCGGGGGCGATTACCAAGACGGGCAATGAGCGCGTTCGACGCCTGCTGGTCGAGGGGGGATGGCATTATCGCCATCGGCCGTGGGTCAGCCGGGAGCTGAAGCGTCGCCGGAAGGATCAGCCCCCATGGGCGATAGACCTGGCGGATCGGGCGATGCTTCGTTTATACCAGCGGTACTGGCGTCTTCTGGAGCGGGGTAAAGTCCCGAACCAGGCGGTGGTGGCGGTGGCGCGGGAGTTGGCCGGATTCCTCTGGGCGGTCCTTCGGGAATATGAATTACGCAGGATGCCTCAGGTGGCTTAACGTGGTCTTGAAGAGTTGTTCTTTTCATCAGCCCTCTCCGAAGCCAGAGGGGGGCAGGAAGACAGGAGAAACCATGAGACGTTCGGGTGCAGGCACGACAGGAGCAACGGGCGGCCCACCCTATGTGACAGGCCGCACGGGCGGCCGGACTCACGACCGTAGAA
>JBBTDS010000276.1:0-14598 GCA_038060875.1 Acidobacteriota bacterium
CCATGCAGTGGAATAGGCATTCTTGGCTGGTCAGGCGAATTGCTGGGTCGCCCCTGACTCCATGAGGAGAAACAAATTGGCGCCGGATTGCAGGTTGACAGCCCTGTGTCGCGAGGCCGTTCACATCTCCTTGCATATCCCAAACATTCGCAGGTATTTGTTGTGGCCGGTTTCTCCGGTATGTCGCGCGCCCGCTACGGATCACGAAATCGCCGCCGGCGCGGTCAAGGAGTAGAATGTCGGGATGGCAGGGCAGAGCCGCGCGAAGTGACCTGGGCGGAGATGATGGCATGAGCAAATCCAGGCGCCTGGCGCTTCCTGTGGCGCCGGGCTTGCTTCTTCTCTCGTCCGTGCTGGCGGCGGAAAACTGGCCGCAATGGCGAGGGCCGCAAAGCCGGGGCGTCTCCTCGGAGACCGGCTTGCCGGTGCAATGGAGCGCGGAGAAGAACCTGGCCTGGAAGGCGCCGCTGGCCGGGACCGGCGTTTCCTCGCCGGTGGTTTGGGGCGACCGGGTGATCGTCACCTCGCAGACCGGCCGGGCCCATGGAGCGAGAGGCTCCTTTCCGCTGCTGGCGCGCGACGATAGCACTCTGGCCGAGCGGGAACACCCGATTCAGGGCGCGCGCTCCACGCCGGCTTCGGAAAGCAGCGATGTCTTCCTGGTGGTGGAGGCGTTCCGCCGCTCGGACGGAAGCCGCCTGTGGGAGTACCGGGTAAAAGCGACGGGCGAGTTTCCCGACTTGCACGAAAAACACAACCTCGCCACCCCGACCCCGGTCGTTGACGGCGAGCGCATCTACGCGTGGTTCGGCAACGGGCAAATTGCGGCGCTCGACCTGGACGGGCGGGCGGTGTGGACGCGGCACCTGGGCCTCGAGATCTCTCCGTTTCGCAACCCCTGGGGACACGGCAGCTCACCGGCGCTGTACGGCGACACGCTGATTCTGCTGTGCGACCACCGGCCGCGTTCCTACCTGCTGGCGCTGGACCGGCGCACGGGCAAGCAACGCTGGCTGACCGATCGCGGGCAGGGCCGCAGCTCGCACAGCACCCCGCTGGTAGTCCGGGGGCCGAATGGCGACGAGTTGATCGTCAATTCGAGCGAACGCATCGACGCCTACGCCCCGGCCACCGGCGAGCTGCTCTGGCACGCGGGCAGCGAGCGACAGACACCGATCCCGACCGCCGTCTTCCAAGACGGCGTAATCTACTTGAGCCGCGGCTACCGCAACAGCGATTACCTGGCCATCCGCCTCGGCGGGAAAGGCGATGTGAGCGAAGGCCACGTCCTGTGGCGCACTTCGAGCGGGGCGTCCTACGTGCCGTCCATCGTCCTTTACGAGGGCTTGCTCTACATGACCAACGAGATCGGCGTGGTGACGTGCGCCGAGGCCAAGTCCGGCGCGCCGGTCTGGCGGCGGCGGCTCGGCGGCGTGTTCTTTGCGTCCCCTGTGGCCGGAGACGGAAAGATCTACATGGTGAGCGAAACCGGGACGACCTTTGTGCTGCGCGCGGGCCGCCAGCCGGAGGTACTGGCGGAGAACGATCTCGGGGAGCGGTTCCTGGCCTCGCCGGCAATCTCGAACGGGCGGCTGTACCTGCGCAGCGACGGGACGCTGTTCGCGATAAGGTGACCCTCGCCGGCGCGCGCCTCGCGATACTCTAGATACCATGACCAATCAAGCGCGGTCCTGGCATCAGTCGCTCACCGTCCTGCTGCTGTCGGCCGTGGCGCTCCCGCCGGCCGGCCTCGTGTTGCTGTGGATTCGGCGAGGCACGAAAGTGGTCTGGAAGCTCCTTGGGACGATCCCCATTGTCGGTTTCGCCGTGGCCCACCTGTTCCTGTCCTTCGGCCTGCGCATGGAGATGGACGGCACCGGCGCCAAGCCGATGTTCTCGTTCGGCACCCGCGCGTCCCGTTACGAGCAACTGGAAGCCAGCCGGGCGGCGCAGCAGGCGCCGGCTCCGGAATCGTCCCCCCGGACGGTGGAGGCCGCCCCCGCGCCAGCGCCATCCGCTCCGGCCGCGCCGCCGTACTGGACCGACTTTCGCGGCCCGAATCGCGATGGCCATTACGGCGAGACACCCATCCTCACGGCCTGGCCGAAACGCGGCCTGACGCGGTTGTGGAAGCAGCCGGTGGGAGGCGGCTACGCCTCCTTCGTCATCGCCGAGGGCCGGGCTTTCACCATCGAGCAGCGCCGCGGCCGGGAGGTTGTCGCAGCCTATGACATCAACACCGGCCGCGAGCTGTGGACCAACTCCTGGGACGCCGACTTCCGGGAGTCGATGGGCGGCGACGGACCGCGCGCCACACCCACCTGGCACGAAGGACGGCTGTACGCGCAAGGCGCCGAAGGCGAACTCCGCTGCCTGGAGGCGGCCACAGGCAAGGTCGTCTGGGCCAAGAACATCCTCGCCGACAACGGCGCCTCCAACCTCACCTGGGGCATGTCGGCCTCGCCCCTGATCGTCGACGAGAAGGTCATTGTGCAGCCCGGCGGCTCAGGCGGCAAGTCGGTGGTCTCCTACCACAAGCTGACCGGCGCGGCCATTTGGAAGACTTTGGACGACAAGCAGGCCTACACGTCGCCCATGCTGGTGACTCTCGGCGGGCGGCGGCAGATTATCACGGTCACCGCCAGTCGCGCCGTGGGGCTGGCGCCCGAGGACGGCGTGCTGCTGTGGGAGTACCCCTGGGTCACCGAGTACGACGTGAACGCTTCTCAGCCCATCGTGACCGGCCCCAACCGTTTCTTCATCTCGACCGGCTATGGCCACGGGGCGGCGGTGGTCGAATTGCAGCCCGCCGGCAAGACCTTCACCGCCCGCACCGTCTGGCAAAACACGCGCATGAAGAACAAGTTCAACCCTTCGGTGCTTTACGGGGGCCACATTTACGGCCTCGACGAAGGCATCCTCGCCTGCGTGGACATGGAGACCGGGCAGCAGAAGTGGAAAGGCGGGCGATATGGCTACGGCCAGCTTCTGCTGGCCGGCGACCACCTGGTGGTGACCACGGAAACCGGCGAGGTCGTGCTGGTCAAGGCCACGCCGGAACGGCACGAAGAACTGGCGCAGTTTTCAGCCATCGACGGCAAGACCTGGAACGTGCCGGCGCTGGCCGGCGGCCGCTTGTTCGTGCGCAACACCACCGAAATGGCTTGCTTCCGCATCGCGCCGAATTAGCCGCGGGCGCCGCCTGCGATAGCATGAGCTTAATGACCGGATGCAGGTTGATGGCCGGCCTCTGCCTCCTGGCGGCGCCCCAATGGGCCGAGGACTGGCCGCAATTCCGCGGCAAGGACCGCGCCGGCGTTTGGAGCGAAACCGGCGTTCTGGAGGCCTTTCCGGCGGAGGGCCTAAAGGTGAAATGGCGAGCCCCGCTGCGCAACGGCTTTAGCGGGCCGGCGGTGGCGGGCGGCAAGGTGTTTGTGCTGGATTTCGCGCCCACCACCCGGCCGAAGGGAGTCGAGCGAGCCCTGGCCTTCGACGAGAAGACCGGCAAACTGTTGTGGTCGCGCAAATGGGAGGTCAACTACGCCGGCCTGGCCACCACGTATGCCGTCGGCCCGCGCGCGACGCCCACCGTGGATGGCGACCGGGTCTACGTCTTCGGCTCCATGGGCATGCTGCAATGCCTGCGCGCGGCCGACGGTAAGCCCCTGTGGCAGCACGACTGCGTGCGCGATTTCGCCGCCGAGGTCCCGGTCTGGGGCATGTCGGCGGCGCCGCTGGTCGACGGCCGCCGCCTGATCTGCCTGGCCGGCGGCGCGGGCGACTCCAAGGTCATGGCCTTCGACAAAATGACCGGCGCCGTACTCTGGCGGGCGCTGTCGTCGGATTTCGAGCCCGGCTACAGCGCGCCGATCCTGATCCAGACCGGCGGGAAGCGGCAGATCATCCAGTGGCATCCGCGGGGTGTCGCCTCGCTCGACCCGGAGACGGGCAAGAGCTTCTGGGAGCTGCCCTTCGAAAGCAGGCTGGGATCCTCGGTGTCCACTCCGGCCTGGTCCGGCCTGCGGCTCATGATCTCGTCGTTCTTCGACGGCTCCATGATGATCGCGCTGGACGACTCGCAGCCGCGGGCGCGCATGCTCTGGCGCGGCGCCAGCCGCAGCGAAACCAAGCCCGACGGCCTGCACGCCCTGATCTCAACCCCGTTCATCGACGGCGACCACATCTACGGGATTTGCGCCTACGGGCACCTGCGCTGCCTGGACGCCAACACCGGCAAACAGGTTTGGGAAACGCTGGAAGTCACCCGCGAGCGAGCGCGCTGGGCGGCCGCCCACCTGGTGCGCAACCAGGGCCGCTATTTCATCAATAACGACCGTGGCGAGTTGATCCTGGCGGCACTCAGCCCCGCGGGCTACCATGAGATCGGCCGCACCAAGCTCATCGAGCCGACCTCGAATCCCGGCATCCGCCGCGAGGCCGGCGCCGTCAACTGGACCCACCCGGCCTACGCCAACCGCCACGTCTTCACCCGCAACGACAAGGAGCTGATATGCGCCTCGCTCGAAGCCGGCGGACGGTAGCGCGTCTGTCAGGCCTGGTTTTCGCGCTGGTGAGCGTCCTGCCAGCGGAGGCGCAGGATTGGCCCCAGTTTCGCGGCAACCCGCAACTCACCGGCGTCGCCGCGGACGCTCTTCCAGTCCCCTTGAAACTGCTGTGGACATACGAAGCGGGCCAGGCCATTGAGTCTTCGGCCGCCATTGCGGGCGGAGCGGTGTATGTCGGCGTTTTCTCGGGCGAACTGATCTCGCTCGACCTGGCGACCGGAAAGCTCCGCTGGAAGTATAAGACGGAGGGGGAGATCGGCGAGTCCTCCCCGGCAGTGAGCGGAGGGATGGTCTACGTCGGCGATCTTTCCGGCTACCTGCATGCGGTCGGCGTCCAGGACGGCAAGCGGCGCTGGAGCTTCAAAACGCGCGGGGAGATCAAGGCGTCTCCGGTGGTGAGCGGCGGCAAGGTGCTGGTGGGATCCTACGGCGGCAGCCTCTACGCCGTGGACGCGCTCAGCGGCCGCCCGGTATGGTCATACGAGACCGAGGGCCCGGTGCACGCCACTGCCGGAATCGCCCGGGACCTCGCGTTCATCTCCGGCTGCGACGGCCATCTGCGCGCCATTCGGATCGCCGACGGCAAGCAGGAATATGCGGTGGAAGTGGGCGCCTATACCGGCGCTTCGCCCGCCCTGGCCGGCGACATTGCCTATTTCGGAACCTTCGACAACCAGGTGCTGGCCATCGACCTGCGGCACAAGTCCGTGATCTGGGAATACGAGAATCCCCGCCGCAAATTCCCGTTCTACTCTTCCGCCGCGCTGGCCGGCGGGAAGGTGGTGGTGGGCGGCCGGGACAGCATGGTTCATGCGCTGGACACCAAGACGGGGAAGGCGGTGTGGACTTTTGCCGCGCGGTCTCGCGTGGATTCCTCGCCCGCCGTCTCCGACGGGCGCGTTTTCTTCGGCGCGCACAACGGCCGGCTGACCGCGCTCGACCTCCAGTCCGGCAAGCAGCTTTGGCAATTCGAGGCCGGCGCCGCCCTGACCGCCTCGCCGGCCATCGCCGGCGGACGCCTGGTCATCTCCTCGCACGACGGCGTGGTCTACTGCTTCGGCCAGTAATCGGACAATCTTGGTAAAATAGCCAGGTAGACCGTTCACGCTGGGTAGCTGAAGGCGAGGGTCGAAAACCGGAACGCAAGCTCTGAACCCCAGAGGGAGAGCTATAGGTGGAGGAGCCGATGCTCACACGTCGAAGCTGGCTGGCTGGTCTGGGTCTTCACAAAGCGGCTGGTCTCTTGCCCGCCGCCACGGCGGCGGACTGGCCGCAATTCCGCGGACCCAACCGCGACGGCATCTCCAGGGAAACGGGCTTGCTGCGCCAGTGGCCGGCCAAGGGGCCCAAGGTCCTGTGGACCATTCCGGTGGCTCAGGGCTACGCGGGCGCCGCTATTGTGGCCGGCCGCGTCTACCACCACGACTACGACGAGCGGAAATCCGATTGGCGCGTTCAGTGCCGGCATCTGGCCAGCGGCAAGGAAATCTGGAGTTTCAGCGAGCGCCGCGCCATCCGTCCCAATCACGGCATCACCCGCACCGTCCCGGCGGTGGACGGCCGCTACGTCTTTTCGCTGGACCCGAAGTGCGTGCTGCACTGCCTGGATGCCCGGACGGGCAAGGAGTTGTGGCGCAAGAACCTGGTGACCGAGTACCAGACCGCCATTCCGCCCTGGTACAACGGGCAGTGCCCGCTGATCGAGAAGGACCGGGTGGTGATCGCCACCGGCGGCGCGGCCATCATGGTCGCACTCGACAAAGCCACGGGCAAGGAGATCTGGCGCACGCCGAACCCGGGCAAGCTGCTGCTGTCCCACGCCTCGGTCCTGCCGGCGGTTCTGGGCGGCGTCCGCCAATACCTGTACGGCACCCTGAACGGGCCTTTGGGAGTCTCGGCCAGCGACGGAAAGCTGCTGTGGCAGTTCCCGCGTAAGTTTAACGTGGCCGTGGTGCCCTCGCCGCTGGCGATGGACGGGGAGCGGGTCTTCATGACTGCCAGTTACGACGCGGGCAGCGTCATGGTTCGCGTGCGGCCCGGCGGGGGCGCGTTCCAGGCCGAGGCCGTGTTCGACATGAAGAACAACGAGTGGAACTCCGAGGTCCACACGCCGATCGTTCACAAAGGCCACTTCTTCGCGGTGGGCAAGAAGAAGCGGGGCCTGTTCACGTGCCTGACTTTCGACGGCAAGACGGTCTGGGACAGCGACGGCAAAGCCTCCTTCGAACTGGGCAGCTTCCTGCTGGCCGACAACATGTTCTTCGTCCTCGAAGGAAGGACCGGCCTGCTCCGGCTGATCGAGGCGAGCGCCACCGCATACAAGGAACTCGCCAAGGCCCAGGTGCTCAACGGACAGGAGGTCTGGGGGCCGATGGCGCTGTCGGACGGCAAGTTGGTGGTGAGAGACTTCACCAAGATGGCGTGCATCGACGTGCGCGGCGCGTAAACGAGGCAGGTTATGCAATACAGCCAAGTGCAACTGCTGGCCGGAAAAGGCCCGGAAGACGATCGCTTCAGCGCGGCGCTGCGCGGCGTCGCCGTCGACCGGCGGGACTCCGTCTACGCGGCGGGGGACCGGGAAATAAAGGTGTTCGACGACGCCGGCCGTTTGCGGCGGCGCTGGAGCACCGCCAAGCCGGGTCTGGCGGTGGCCATTTCCGGCGATGGCCGGGTGTTCGTCGGCCAGGCCGGGCAGGTGGAGATCTTCGACAGCACCGGCCGCCCCTCCGGTACCTGGCGCGATGAGCAGCGCCTGGGGCTGGTGACGGCGATCGGTTTTTCCAAAGCCCATGTCTTCCTCGCCGACGCCCGGGACCGCTGCATCCGCCGCTACGACGCCGGCGGCAAGCACCTCAACGACATCGGCAAAGACAACCGGATGAAGGGATTCCTGATTCCCAACGGCGTGGTGGATTTCGGCGTGGACGCCAAGGGCACCCTCCACGTCGCGAACCCGGGCAAGCACCGCGTCGAGCGCTACACTCCGGAGGGCGAACTGCTCGGGCATTTCGGACGCTTCGACGGGCGCGATCCGGCGGGATTCTCGGGCTGCTGCAATCCCACCAACGTGGCCGTGACCGACGGCGCCCGGGTCTGGGTCACCGAAAAAGCCGGCCCGCGCGCCAAGGTCTACGATTCCGGCGGGAAGCTGATGGCCGTGATCGCCGCCGGCGTTTTCGATCCCAACTGCAAGAACATGAGCATTGCCGCCGGCTCGCGCGGCCGGGTTTATGTCGCCGATACGGTGAAGCTCCAGATCTTCGTTTTCGAGCCGCGGGCCGAGGAAGCGGGGGCCGCATGAGCGATGACATGACACGGCGCGGCGCACTGGCCAAGGCGGCCCGCGGAGCGGCGGCGCTGGCGCTGGGTGGCGCAGCGTTCCACCTGGTCCGCAAGGCCGAGGGGCAGATCGTCTGGAACGTCGATCCGGCCCTGTGCATCAACAGCCGGCTGGGCGAGACGGGCGTCGAGGTGTGCGGCTTGTGCACGACCGAGTGCGTCGTGTCGCAGTCCGCCGTGCGGGCCGTCAACGAATTCTCCAAGTGCGGGCGGTGCAACATTTGCCCGGCGTATTTCAACGTCACCAGCGCGGTGAACGAGAAGGGGCTGCCCAGCGAGAAGCTGTGCCCGCGCGACGCGATCGAGCGCAAGCCGATCGGCGAAGTCGATCCCGACGACCCCGCCAACAACTTCTACGAGTACGTTATCGACGAGATTAAGTGCGACGGCTGCGGCAAGTGTGTCATGGCCTGCAAGGAGCCCTTGGGGCTGGGATCCATCCAGTTGAGGGTGCGGCATAGTCTGTGCGTGGACTGCAACCGCTGCGCCATCTCGATCGCCTGTCCCAAAGACGCCATCGAGCACGTGCCGAGCGAACGAGCTTTCGACCATGTGCAGCTCGGATCTCACCCTTAGAGCCGCATGCCCATAAGACCGCGCACGGCAGCACTCCTGATCGCACTGGCCGGCCTGATCCTGTTGTTCGCCGGCGGCGCGGCCGGCCAGGCCCTGCCATACGAGCGCCCGGTCGAGGTGGCCCCGCAGGAGGCGGACATCGGCAGCGGATACACCACGCCCCCGGTGCAGAAACCCAAGCCGCGGTCTTACTGGCTACAAGTGCTGGACGTGGTCCTGCTGGCCGTCGCGATGGGGGTCTCGGTCTGGCTGGTCCTGTCCCGGCGCAGCCGGAAGTGGGTTCTCGCGCTGAGCGTGGCTTGCCTGGGCTATTTCGGCTTCTACCGGGAGGGCTGCATCTGCCCCATCGGCTCCATTCAAAACGTCGCGGTCGCCCTGACCGATACGCGCTACTCCATCCCCATCGTGGTCACGGCGGTCTTCTTCCTGCCGTTGCTGGTGGCACTTTTCTTCGGGCGGGCCTTCTGCGGCGGCGTCTGCCCGCTGGGCGCCATTCAGGAGCTGGTGGTGCTGAAGCCGGTGCAGGTTCCGCGCCGCCTCGATCGGGCGCTGGGCCTGCTGAAGTACGCCTATCTGGGCCTGGCCGTCTGGCTCGCCGTGCAGCCGTTTGCCCAGCGCGAGTTCGTCATCTGCCGGTTCGACCCCTTCGTCGGCTTCTTCCGCCGGACGGGCTTCGCCCACATGCTGTACATCGGCGCGGCGTTTCTCGTGGTGGGCATGTTCGTGGGACGGCCGTATTGCCGTTATCTGTGCCCCTACGGCGGCTTGCTGGAATGGGTTTCCCGGCTCGCCGGCCGCGGCGTCAGCATAACCCCGGACAAGGAACTGGACTGCGGGCTGTGCCAGGAAGCGTGCCCCTATGGCGCCATTGAGGAGATGCGCGCGGTGCGTCCGAAATGCCTGTACTGCGCCCGCTGCTTTGCATTCTGTCCCCGCGAGGGACCGCTGGCGGCCAAGTCATGAACCCGAGCTGGCCAGAGCGGGCCCAGGGGGCGCCCCGGTGGGCGGCGGCGATCGGCGCATCGGTCGTCGTGGTGTGCGTGCTGCTTCTCACCGCAAGCTATGTGGTGGCCCGCATCCAGGCCCCCAAGGACGAGAAAATCGTCGCGGATCTCCAAAAGAAAGTCAGGCAGGACTCCTCCTTCGCTCCCAAACTGGAAGCCGAACACAAGCGCATCACCGCGGCTCTCCAGCAGCGCAAGAAGGGCGACGACATCCTCGCGATCGTACTGATTGCGGCCGCGGCGCTCTTTATCGCTTCCGCCAAGTGGCTGGTGGCCTTGCCCGGCCGGCGACCGCTGCCCATGGACCGGCTGGTGCAGCTCAAAGCCGCCCCCAAAGCAGGGCGAGCTTTAACTTGGCCCGCCGTCCCAAACGGCGAACAAGAGCCGCCGGCAGCCTTTGTGGAACGGATAGTCCAACGGGAAGGACGCTCGAAGGAAGCGGCCATCCCCATTTTGCAAGCCATTCAGGCGCACTATCGCTATCTCCCCGACGAAGCCCTCAAACGCGTCTGCGAGCTGACGGAAATCACAGCCGCGCAGATTGCGGGCACGTCGTCGTTCTACTCCCGGTTCCGCCGCTCGCCGCTGGGCAAGCACGTTGTCCGGGTCTGTCACGGGACGGCGTGCCACGTCGCCGGCGCGCGGCATCTCACCGACGAGTTGCGCCGGCGCCTGGAGATTCCCGGCGGCGCCGACACCGATCCGCGGCGGATGTTCACCCTGGACGAAGTGGCCTGCCTGGGCTGTTGCAGTCTGGCGCCGGTGATCATGGTGGACGACCAGACGGTCGGAAGACTGACGCCCGCCGGCGCTTGCGAGGCGCTGGAAGGCATTCGGATCCCGAGCGTGACATGAGCGGCAAGAGCATCGAAATCCGGATCGGTCTCGGCTCGTGCGGCATCGCCAGCGGCGCGCAAGCGGTGCGGGCGGCCGTGGAAGAAGAGGCGCGGCAGGCCGGCGCCGGGGCGCTGGTGAAGGCCGTGGGCTGCAACGGCATGTGCCATCGTGAGCCACTGGTGGAGGTGGTCGAGGCGGGCGGCGCCGGCGCGCTCTACGGCAACGTCACCGCCGAGGCCGCGCGAAGCATCGTCCGGCGCCACGTGCGCCCCCGCGCGCTCGCGGCGCGGCTGCGTTGGACGGCGGACCGCGTGGCGGGCCTGTTTCGGAGCAACGGCGCCCGGCCGCAACTCGGCGAATACAGGGTGGACCGCCGCGGCGGCGGCGCGGCCGGCTACCAGGGCAAGCAGGAGCGCATCGTCCTGGAGAACTGCGGCGAGATCGACCCCCGGAACATCGACGACTACCTCGCCCGCGAAGGGTACCAGGCGCTTGAGAAATGCCTGCGGCAACTGGCGCCGGCGGAGCTGATTCGGATCGTCTCGGATTCGGGCCTGCGCGGGCGCGGCGGCGCCGGGTTCCCCACCGGTTTGAAGTGGTCTCTGGCGCGGCAGCAGCCCGCCGGCGACAAGTACGTCGTCTGCAACGGCGACGAAGGCGACCCCGGCGCATTCATGGATCGCCTGGTGCTCGAATCCGACCCGCACCGCGTGCTAGAGGGCCTGGCCATCGCCGCCTATGCCATCGGGGCCGCCGAAGGCATCTTCTACATCCGCGCCGAATACCCGCTGGCCGTCGAGCGCGTGCGGGAGGCGATCCGGCAGGCCGAACAGCGCGGCTTCCTCGGACGCGGCATTCTCGCATCCGAATTCTCGCTGCGCCTGGAGGTTCGCGAGGGGGCCGGCGCGTTCGTCTGCGGCGAGGAAACCGCCCTGATCCAGTCGCTGGAAGGGCAGCGCGGCATCCCCCGGCTGCGGCCGCCCTACCCCATCCAGCGGGGATTTCGCGGCCGGCCGACGCTGCTCAACAACGTCGAGACGCTGGCCTCGGTACCGTGGATCGTGCGCCGCGGCGCCGGGCCCTTCGCCGCGCTCGGCACGGAAAGCAGCAGGGGCACCAAGGTCTTCGCGCTGGCCGGCAAGATCAATCGCGGCGGGCTGGTGGAAGTGCCCATGGGCATCACCATCCGGGAGGTGGTCGAAGACATCGGCGGCGGGATCAAGGAAGGCCGGAAGCTGAAGGCGGTGCAAATCGGCGGGCCGTCCGGCGGCTGCCTCCCGGAGCGGCTGGCCGGCACGCCCATCGACTACGAGGCGCTCGCCAGCACCGGGGCCATCATGGGTTCCGGCGGCCTGGTGGTGCTCGACGAGACCGACTGCATGGTCGACCTGGCGCGCTTTTTCCTGCGCTTCACGCAGGCCGAATCGTGCGGCAAATGCACCTTCTGCCGCATCGGCACCAAGCGCATGCTCGAAATCCTCGAGCGGCTGTGCGCGGGCGAGGGCAAGCCCGGCGACCTGGAGAACCTGGAACTGCTGGCCGGCCACGTCAGCCGCGGAAGCCTGTGCGGACTGGGCCAGACCGCGCCCAACCCGGTCCTCACCACGCTGCGCTACTTCCCCGAGGAGTACCAGGCGCACCTGTTCGAGAAGCGCTGCCCGGCCGGCCGCTGCACGGCGCTGATCCGCTACCGCGTCACCGACAACTGCACCGGCTGCACCTCCTGCGCCCAGGTGTGCCCGGTGAAGGCCATCGCCTACCAGCCCTATGAAAGGCACGAGATCGACGAGCATCTGTGCACTCGCTGCGACATGTGCCGCCAGACCTGCCGGGAGGATGCCATCGAGGTAGTCTCCCCATGATTTCCCTGACCATCGACGGCCGGCGGGTCAGCGTGGCGCCCGAAACCACCGTGCTCGAAGCGGCGCGCCTGCTGGACATCCGCGTCCCGACCTTGTGTCACGTGCCGGGAATCGAGCCGGCCTCTTCGTGTTTCGTCTGCGCCGTGCAAGTGAAAGGACAGCGCGGCCTCTCGCCGTCCTGCGCCCTGCCGGCGGCCGAGGGTATGGAGGTCGCCACCAACAGCGGGGCGGTGCGCGGCGCGCGGCGGGTGGCGCTGGAGTTGCTGCTCTCGGACCACGCGGGCGAATGCGTAGCGCCCTGCTCGGCGCGCTGCCCGGCGGGTCTGGACATTCCCGGCTTCGTGCGCGAGATCGCCGCGGGAGACGTTTCCCGATCCATGCGGATCATCACCGAGCGGCTCGCGCTGCCCGGCGCGTTGGGGCGCATCTGCCCGCGGCTGTGCGAGCAGGGATGCCGCCGCACGGAGTACGACGATGGACTCGCCATCGGGCCCCTGCACCGCTACTCCGCCGACCTGGATCGCGAAGCGGCCGGGCCGTATGTGCCGCCGCGCGCGCCGGTCACCGGCAAGTCGGTGGCTATCGTCGGCGCCGGCCCGGCCGGGCTGGCGGCGGCGTATTTCCTGCTTCAGAAAGGACACGCGTGCACGCTGTTCGACGCCGAACCCGAGCCGGGCGGCATGCTGCGCTACGGAATACCCGCCTTCCGGCTGCCCAAAGACGCGCTGGATGCCGAGATCGACGCGATCCGGAACCTGGGCGCCGAGTTCCGCATGAACTCGCGCTGGGGCCGGGACTTCTCGCTGGCCGGCCTGCGCGGCGGCTACGACGCGGTTTTCCTGGCCATCGGCGCGCAGCGGGCCCAGGGGTTGCGCTGTGAAGGCGAGGAACTGGCGCTGTCGGGAGTCGAGTTTTTGCGGCTGGTGGCCGCGGGTAACCCGCCGGCCCTAGGAGAACACGTCCTGGTGGTCGGGGGAGGCAACACGGCGATCGACTGCGCCCGCTCCGCCGTTCGGCTGGGCCCGCGGAGCGTCAAGGTCCTGTACCGCCGCACGCGGCGCGAGATGCCCTGCCTGATGCAGGAAGTGGAGGAAGCGGAAGCCGAAGGCGTGGTGTGCGAGTTTCTGGTGGCCCCGGCGCGGCTCGAACGAGGAGGCGACCATCAACTGCTGCTGACCTGCCAGCACACCGCGCTCGGCGCGCCCGACGCCTCCGGCCGGCGCTGGCCCGTGCCGGTGGAAGGCTTCGAGCAGGTCATCGCATGCTCCACCGTGATCGCGGCCATCGGCCAGGCGGTGGACCGCTCGGTCGCCGAACAAGAAGGGCTGCAAGTCACCGGCTGGGGCATCGCCGCCGACGAGCGGACGCTGGCCACGAATCTGCCCGGAGTGTTTGCGGGCGGGGACTCGGTGCTGGGAGCGGACCTGGCGGTCCGCGCAGTGGCGGCGGGACGAAACGCCGCGGCCTCGATCGACCAGTTCCTGCGGGGCGAAACGGTGGTGGGCGAAGCCCGCTCCGCCGCGGTGGTGTTCCGGCCAGTCGACGACGCCGAGCGCGCATTGATCTTCCGCGGCATCGAAATGGCCGCGCGCGTTCCCATGCCGGAGCTCGACATGGAGCGGCGGCTGGCGGGTTTCGACGAGGTCGCCACCGGGTTGTCCGGCACGGACGCCGGCCGGGAGGCGCGCCGCTGCCTGACCTGCGGCTGCCGCAAATCCGATTGCTGCCGCGTGCGCATGCTGGCCACCGAATACGGCGCCGACGCCGGGCGCTTCGCCGGCGCGCGCCGGCGCTTCTCGCAGGACACGTCCCACCCGGAGATCGTCTACGAGCCGGGCAAGTGCATCCTGTGCGATGCGTGCGTGCGGATCGCCGCCGCCGCCGGCGAGGCGCTGGGGCTCACCGCCATCGGCCGCGGCTTCGACGTCACCGTGGCGGCGCCCTTCGGCCGGCCCATGTCGGAGGCGCTTCTAAAAGCGGCGCTGCGCTGCGCCGAGGCCTGCCCCAGCGGAGCGCTGGCGCTGCGCAGCGCCCGTTCCTGCGACCTCGGGACCTGTGGCGGCGGCCCCCAGATCCCGCCCTACTGCCGGATACAGTAGAGCGTTTCCTGGCTGCGGGTTCGACGTCGCCGAGGCGGCGCCCGTCGGCCGGCCCAGGCCGGAGGCACTTCGAAAAGCGGCGCTGCGCTGCGCCGACATAGGCGTTACAGGAGCGCAAGTTGGTCGGACGACCTGAATGGCTGGTGCGATGGGGCGGTTATCGCCAGGAGATCGTGTTTCACAGGGATGGCCATCTCCCAGAAACTGACTTCCGGCCCGCGTGGGTTCAGTTCTGCGAGTAGGGCGTTTCGCGGCCACTTGAGCTAGCCTCGATTTCCACGGTACTTCGGTGACCTAACATTTGGGTCTTCGGTGT
>JBBTDS010000277.1:0-2010 GCA_038060875.1 Acidobacteriota bacterium
TATCCCCCATTTATAATTGCCTACCGCTTTCGTAGGGTCGCCCTCAAGGGCGGTCCGTCTCCAGAACGTTCCCCATTCTTTCTGGAACCGGGCATGCCCAATCAGCCGCTCACCGAGGTTGCGCGAGCGCGGCGCTAGCTCTCGTTCGGTTCCAGCAACGCAACTGCCGATGCAACTCATTGAAAGTCCGTCAACTTTGGCCCTGTCGCCCCTGTGGCGTCGAGACGGCGGTGCGGTGGTGGGCGCCTTTTTGAGCATTCCGGCGCCGCGAAATACCCGGAGTGCAGCGACCAGTGCCTGTGGAGGCTAACGCCCAGGGCTTCAACAGGTTCGGATTCACACCATCGAACTCGGCCTGGGCGCCTCCGTTCCAGAAATCGCGGTGGTTGAACACCGCGTTGACAGTGGGCGGGGTGTTCTTTCCGGTCACCTGCCGAAAGCCGGTGGGGGATGTGGTGGACTCCGCCCCGGTCTTGCTGTTGATGCCCAGGAAATTGCTCGCCCGGACGCCCCGCGAACCGACGATATCGTCACGAGTGGGGGAGATCGGGAATTGGGCCGACGTGAGCTGGAAGTTGGGCCCAGCGACGAATGTGCTGGCCGGGCCCGGGTTGAGCTGGTTCTTGTTCCAGTTGCCGGTCTTCAGGTCTTTGGGGATGACCGGATTCGGCACTGTCCTGAGTGACGTCGAAGGGAGAGGTGGGATCACCGGCGCCCCTGCCACCAACCCCCGGGAGCGGTGTACATGCACGTCTGCACCTGCGCCTGCGAGGCGCCAGGCATCAGCCCCGGGCTGGCCAAGGTTATTGTTATCAGGAGGATGGCAGCCGTTCTCCCTGATGCGTTGCATCTCCTCCTGGTCGTAATCATGTTCCAACCCTCCTCTCGCGGACGCCCGACTACGCCTGGAGAACCAGTTTTCGGCGTGCGATCCGCTTCGCCTCCTGCAGTACCCCGGCGGGCGGACAAGTCTGGCGCTCCAGCAGGCGCAGGAAGTCACGGCGGGCCAACCAGGTAGTTGTCAGTAGCCCCCTCATGGCGTTTTCGCCCCCCCTCTCAGGATACTCGGCGAGCGAAACTGAGGCTATCCAGTGAACTACGGCAAATACCCCGGGGGGAATACCAGGGTCGCCGTCAGGGGCGGTCCGTCTCGGGTCCAGCGAAGCGCGGCGGCGGGGTTTGGCGAAGCCGTCGCTGGACGCTTTGGCATAGCGGATAGACAAAGACCCGCTAGCGTGTCGAGCCATTGGCCTGGTGGCAGTGGTCCATCCGGGCACGCCCCTGGGTTTGGCCCAGCAAGATCCAGTTCGCAGCCCGGTAGCAGGTCTCCGCGAAACACCGGGCATCAACCAGCGTCTCCAGCAATAGCGCCCCGTATCCATAGCGCCGCTGCCAGTCCTCGGGCGGTTGGCGGGCGCAGTGGGCCAAGATCTTGCTGGCCAGTCCCTTTACCCGCACCCAGGGCAGAATCGGGAACCGGCTGTTGTTGACGATCAACTGCAGGTTGCACGCCCGCGCGGCGGCGCTCCAGTCGATCCAGCAATCCCGCACGGCCATCTTCCAGGCCGGGCTGGTCCATTGCAGGCAGGCCAGCACCTGCTCGCCGGTGCGCTGAGCGCACCAGGTAGCGCAACTGGGCGCCCACAGGCTCCCGGTAGCCCAGGTAGTGATAGCGTTCCACCAACTCGGTCCACAACGCGCTGCCGGCCCCTGGCTCGACCACCGTGAGCCTTAGCGGCTCGCACTCACCGGCTGTGCCGCGCAGTTCCGGCTGGGAACCACCGCGCGCGGTCGGCGCGGTGCGGCGTGGTCCCCGCGGCCCCAGTTGGGCGCCCGGCAACAATCGATCGTCCCGGATGCCTTGAAAATGCCGCTGCGGGAAACTCGAGACAAAAAGCTTCCCCGACCCAACCCTCTGGTCCCCTGGGAACTGCGAGTTGGTCAACTACGGGTATTCTAGAGTCTGTCCCAATTTTCGCATGGTGCTCCGAGGGGCGGGGCGGAGGGGTC
>JBBTDS010000278.1:0-25828 GCA_038060875.1 Acidobacteriota bacterium
TTGCAGCGGATTGCGCCCGTTCAGCGGCAATCCGACGATCCGGTCGCTATCGACCACCTCGCGCAGCGAGCCCGAGCGGGTTTCCACTTGCGTGATCTCGGCGGCGACGTTGATGCTCTCGGTGACGGCGCCCACCTGCATCACGATGTTGATCTGGCGGTTTTCGTCCACCTGAACCCGGATGTTCTCCTGGACGAAGGCCTTGAACCCAGGCGCTTCCGCCTTCAACGCGTAAACGCCAATCGGCAACTGGGAAACAACGTAGTTGCCCGTGGGGTCCGAGACGGTCGAGCGGGCGACCCCAGTGGCCGTGTTGGTGACGGCCACCCCGACGCCAGGCACGACCGCCCCGCTGGAGTCGGTCACGCTACCGAAAATGGTCACCGATCCCTGACCCCACGCCAGCGCCGGCCAGAGGATAGCGGCGAGACTGAAACGAACGGCGCCACTCGTTCTCATGGCTGCCCCCTTCGTCTTAGTTTACGGCTTACTATATCTGCACGCCCAGCTCCTGCCAGGTCATGACCTTCTTCTGGTAGATGGCCTCGCGGCCGAGGATGGCGGTCAGCGCGCCGGTGGCGCCCACGGTGATGTCGGCCGGCGGTTTGGCGCCGGTGCGGATCGATTCCAGAAACGCGGCCAGGTGAGCGTCGCGGCGCCCTTCGGGTTCGGCCTCGGCCGGGACCAGCACCTGCGGCGCCGCTTTTCGCGCCCGCGGATAGAAGGTGGCCGCCGAGAGATCCACCGCGCCTTCTGTGCCGTAGACGTAGAAATACTGGCCGCCGCCCGGCAGGCCGCCCGGATGGAAGAACACCTGGGTGAAGGAGAGCTTCACGTCGTTGGCGTACTCGTAACTGAGGGTGTAGCCGTCCATGTTGGTGCGGCCGGGCGGGTCGTTCTTCCACAGCAGCGCGCCGCCGAAGCCGGCCGCCCGCTCGGGACGGCTGCCGATCACCCAATTGCAGGCGTCCAGGTTGTGGACGGCCATCTCGACGATGACGTCGCCGGAGCGGCGGGCGTTGAAGAACCAGTCGGCCGAAGGACCCTGGTGGTCGAGGTCGTCGCCGGCGTGGCGCTGGGCCTTGACCATGATGATCTTGCCGAGGACGCCCTCGTGCACCTTGGCGATGGTGGCCCGCAGGCGGGCCGAGGAGCGCATCTGCTGGCCGGCCTGGAATACGGTCTTGGCGGCGCGGGCCGCGCGCACTAGATTGCCAACTTGCTGCGGGGTGACGCCGATCGGCTTTTCGCAGTAGACGTGCTTGCCGGCCTGGAGGGCGGCGATGGCCATCTCGGCGTGCAGGTCGCAGGGCGTGGCGATGTAGACGGCGGTGACGTCCTTGCGCTCCAGCAGCTTGCGGTAATCGGTGAAGGTGGTGGGCTGGTCGCGCGCGGCCATGGTGGCCGACTTGTCCAGCCGGTCGGGCTTGATGTCGCAGACCGCGACCACCTTGACGCCCGGCTGCTCGATCACCGTGCGCAACAGGTACTGGCCACGGTTGCCGGTGCCGATGAACCCGGCCCCGATCGTTTCTCCGGCTGCCTGCGCCAGGCTGGGGTGCGGCGCGGCGGCGGCCAGGGATCCCATGAGAAAGTAGCGGCGATTGAGATTGTCCATATGTAGAGACGATAGCAGGTGACGGCTTTACCCGTCAGGCTGCGCCGCCTCGCGGATCGCCTCCAGGGTGGCCTCCGCGCATTTCCGCCACGAGTAGCGGGAGGCCTGGCGCGGGCCTGCGGCGCTGAGGCGCGCCCGCAACGGGTCGTCGGAGACGAGACGCAGCATTGCATCCAGCAGCGCCGCCTGGTCGCCGGGATCGAACTGGAGCGCGGCCTCGCCGGCCAGACTGGCCAGCGGCTCGATCGACGAGCACGCGGTGGGAATCCCGGCCGCCAGCGCTTCGAGCACCGGTAGCCCGAAGCCCTCAAAGCTGGAGGGATAAACGAAACCCGCCGCGTCGCGGAACAGATCGTACAGCTCGGCGCGGGGAATCCAGCCGGTGAGCCGCACCGAATCGCCCAGCGCAAGAGCGGCGATCTGCCGCTCGACCGCCCTGGTGTGAAAGCCGCGCAGGCCGGTCACCACCAGCCGGAACTCGGGCCGGCGCCGGCGCAGCTCGGCATACGCGCCCAGCAGCGCCTCGAGGTTCTTGTGCGGGTGCAGGGTGGAGGCGCACAGCAGATAGGGCTGCGGGCGCCGCCCACGGCGCTGGCGGCCGATGTCGAAGAACACCGCATCGACGCCCAGCGGCGCCACGCGGATCTTGTCCGCCCGCAGGCGGTAGTAGCGGAGCAGGTCGGCACGGGTCGCCTCCGAATCGGCCAGCAGCAAGCGGGAACGGTGGGCGGCCGCGTAAAGGAGGATCCGCCAGAAGGGCAGGTCGAACCAGCGGAAGTGCTCGGGGTGGCGCTTGTGCTGGAGGTCGTGGAAGACGGTGACGCTGGGGCAGGCGGCGATGACCGGTGCGGTGAAGCCGGGGTTGAACAGCACGTCGAGGCGGGCGCGGGCCGCCGCCAGCGGCAGGCCGGTTTGCTCCCAGAGGATGCGGGCCGGCCGGAATGACGCCCGCACCGGCTGGATGGCGGTACGGAAGTTCAGCCGCAGCGGGGCCAACTCGCCGCCGGTTTCGCGGTTGGTGAAAACCACGTACTCGTTCACGGTGTCGATTTCGGCCAGCGCCCCCAGCAGGCCGCGCAGATAGATCTCGGTGCCGCCGACGCCGCCGGGGATCAGGTAGAGGGCGTTGATGCCGACGCGGAGCGGCATGCTAGCGCCGGGCCTCCACCAGCGCCAGGCCGTCGGCGGCCGGCTGGCTGTGCGGATTGAGCGACAGGGCGTGCCGGTATTCGCGGGCGGCGGCCTCCATCTCGCCCAAGCTCGCATAGAGGTTCCCGCGGTAGACAAAGGTCATCTCGTAGCGCGGATCGAGCTGGGCGGCCGCCTCCAGCGCCGCCAGCGCCTCGGCGCGTCTGCGCTGCTTGCCGTATACCATGCCGATCAGCGAATAGACGTGCGCGCTCTTCTCCAGCGCCGCCGCCTGGCGGAGCTTGGCGAGCGCTTCCTCGGGCTGGCCGGCGCAATCGCAGGCGAGCGCCCAGTCCACCAGCAGCCGGTAGTCGGGCGGGGCGAGCCGGGCGGCCTGCGCGTATTCGTCCACGGCGCCGGCGCACCGGCCTTCCTGGTAATAGGCGTAGGCGAGTTGAAAGTGCGGACGGGCCTTGCGCGGCGACTTGGCCACCGTATCCTGCCACAAGGCGATCGGGCCGGCCCACACCTTGTTGCGGCTCCAGGCGAGCGCGGCGGCCACTATCAGCGCCAGGCCGAGCACCGCGCCCAGCCGGGCGGGCGCGATTCTCCAACGCCGCAGCAACTCCAGCGACACCAGCAGCAGTCCCGGCAAGGCCAAATAGAGGCGACGCTCGGCGATCGGGTCCAGGATGGGAATCACCGAGGAAGTAGGCGCCAGCAGCAGCAGGAAGGCCAGCCAGCCGTAGGCGGCCAGCGGATAGCGGCGACGGTAGACCACCGCCATCGCCGTCAACGCGACCAGTCCGGCGAGCCCGAAGATCGCCCCATGCTCCAAGGCGTTGCGCGAGATCGGGAAGTCGTAGTCCAGGTTCTGGCCGTAGGGCAGGAAGAAGAGGCGAAGGTAGACCCAGATGGCGCGGCACTGGGTGAAGAAGTACTGGTCCCAGGTGAACTGGCGGATGCCGAAACCGGCCGAGTCGCTGGTGCTCACCACATTCCAGATGAAGCGCGCCGCCGCCGGCGCGGCCAGCGCCAGCGGCGCGTAGAGGCGCCAGTTCCGCCGCAGGCCTTGCAGGGAAAAGCCCGGGTTCCAGAAGTAGTCAGTGAGCGCCAGCAGGGCGACCAGCGCCGCAGTGTGTTCCTTGGTGCTGACGGCGGCCGCGTACAGGACCAGCACGCCGGCCGCCATCGGCCAGGAGACGGCCTGGGAACGGCGGTAGAGAAACAGCGCCAGGGCGGCATAGAACAGCATGCCGCTCAGAGTTTCCGAGCGGCTGGCCACGTAGGCGACGCTTTCGGTTTGAACGGGGTGGAACAGGAACATCGCGCCGGCGAAGACCGACAGCAGCTCGCGCCGCCCGCCCTCGACCCCGGCCAACGCCAGCAGCCTGCGGGCGATCAGCAGAACCAGCAGGCTAACGAGAAAGTGCGCCAGCACGTTAAAGAGGTGGTAGGAGAACGGCTCCAGCCCCGAGAGGCGGAAGTTCAGCCAGAAGCTCAGCATCAGCAGCGGGCGCACGCCGGCCAGCCAGACGCTGAGCGGCGCCTCGGCCAGGCCGGGCCGGGTGAAGGGCAGGTAGAGATCGTCGAACAGGAAGGGGCCGCCAAGCGCCGGCCCGTAAGCCTCCAGCGTCGCCAGCAGCGCCGCCAGCACCGCCAGCGCGTAAGGCCAGGCGCGCCGGGGCGCCGGCCGCGCCGGCGGGGCCTGGCGTTCAGTTTCGCGCCGTTTCTTCCTCATGGGCCGACAGGTGGTATTCGAGGATGGCCACCCGCTGGGCGAGGGCAATGTTGGCGTCCTTCAGGTTCGAAAGGATGACCGAGAGGCGGAAAAGCACCAGCAGAAACAGGCACCCCGCGATAGACACGAGCGCCAGCGGCGGGTCGCTGATGTTGAGCGCGCCGGCCAGCTTGGAGACAGCGCCGGGCGAGCGCGACAGCAGCAGCAGGGTGAGCGCGGCCCCGAACCAGGTCACCGAATACTCGACGCGAATATGCTGGCGGCGGATCGACACCAGCACCATCAGGATGAGCACCACGCTGATACCGGTCGTGAAGTCCAACAGCGCTGGCATGGTTACCCCCTTCTCCGTTTCCGCTCATACTTCAACACGTTTACGAAGACCCCCAGCAGCACATGCACGATGTAGTAGAGGGACTTGAAAACCGTAATGGTGCTTCGGCCGGCCATCCGGCGGCGCATGCGGCAGGGCACCTCGAGGAATCGAAACTTCCGCCGCTGTAAGACCACCAGCGCCTCGATTTCCGGGTATTCCAGCGGGAAACTCCTGCTGAAGACCTGAAGGGCGTCGCGGTTGACGCCGACGAATCCGGAGGTGGGATCGTGCACCGGCCGGCCGAGGATGGGCCGCAGCACCAGGCGGAAGAAGCGGATGCCCAAAGCGCGGACGAGGGTGGCCTGGTCGAACTTGCCCTCCAGGAACCTGGAGCCGATGACCATCTGGCAGCCGGAATTCCGCAGCGCCTCGAAAATCGCGGTGATGTAGCGCGGGTCGTGCTGGCCATCGCCGTCGACGCGGATGACGTACTGGTAGCCCAGTTCAAACGCCAGCTTGTAGCCGGCCTGCACTGCGCCGCCCAGCCCGAGGTGGTGGGGCAGGGACATCACCTTCGCGCCGGCGGCCCGCGCCACCGCCGCCGTCTGGTCGGTCGAGCAATCGTCGATCACCAGCACCGGCACGCCCGGCGTCACCTCGCGGATCTCGCGCACCACGTGGCCGACGGCGGCCTCCTCGTTGAAGGCGGGCACGATGATCAGCAGCTTCTCGGCGTTCACAGTGCGGCCACCTTGCGCGGAGTGATGGAGTGGGCCTCCAGCAATGAGCGGAATTGCCCGGCAGTGAGCCGCGCCCGCGCCCGGATGGCGCGGCGTTTCCTGACTAGCGTCCGCAGGCTGAACAGCAAGGCGCAGTGGGCGCGCAGAGCGATGAAGACGGTCTGCCAGGGGCTGTGCCCGCTGGCGCGGAAACGGGCGGCCAGCCCCTGGTTCTGAAGCATCGAGACCACGTGCCAGCCGTAGCGGACCACCGTGTACCACGGCGCGCGGAGCACGAGCGGCGCCGGAAAGTTCTTCACCAGCACGAACAGGCGGTTGCGCTCGACGTAGTAGGCCTTGAGCGGCGAGGCCTGGCCGGCCGTCTGCGAATAATGGTGCTCCACGACCGCTTCCGGCACGTAGAGGCATTTCCACCCCGCCCAGCGTGCGCGCAGCCCGAGGTCGGTGTCCTCGCAATAGAGAAAGAAGTCCTCGTCGAACAGGCCGATCTCCTCGAGCATAGCCCGCCGGTAAAGGGCGGCCGAGGCGCTGGGCAGCAGCACCTCCTCAGGGCGCATGTAGGCGGCCGGTGGCTCTCCCTGGCCGCGCTGCTTGCTGCTGCCGTCGCCGCAGATGAGCATGCCGGCCGAGTCGAGCCGCTGCTGCCCGGCCAGCCTCACCTGGCTCGCGAACATGCCCGCCTCAGGGTGCGACTCGGCCGCTGCCAGCAGGTGCTCGAGCCAGTCGGGGTGAGCGACCGCGTCGTCGTTGAGGGTGGACAGAAATGGCGCGCGGCTCTCGCGGAAGCCGGCGTTGATGGCGGCGCCGAAGCCGGCGTTGGATTCGTTCTCCAGGATCATGGCGCCGAAGCGGGCGGCGGCGCTCTGCCGCGCCAGGCCCTTGCCGCTATTGTCTACGACGATCACTTCGAAATCGCGCCGCGTCTGCCGGTCCAGCGAGTAGATGCAGTCCAGCAGCGTCGGTCCCGCCGCCAGCGTCGGAACCACCACTGTGACCTGAGGCTCAGACAACCCTCGATTCTACATTAAATTCGGTGACAGGCTACGCTTTCACTAATTTAATAGGGGATCCGCCTGCTGCTGACCGGCGACTCGATCATCAACCGGCGACTGTCGGTGTACTCCGAGCAGGACTTTCTGGCCATGGTGGAGCGGGGGCACCTACATGGCCTCGCCACGCTGGGTGCTGGACGAGCTGAAGTGGGCCGGCCTCAGCTTACTGAGGGTCGTCCACAACCCGGCCGTCGAACAGGCGCACGGTGCGGCTGGCCAAGCTGGCATAACGGGGGTCGTGAGTGACCATGCAGATGGTGGAGCCGGAGCGGTGCAGGTCGCGGAGCAGATCCATGACCGCCTCGCCGTTCTGGGAATCCAGGTTGCCGGTGGGTTCGTCGGCCAGCAGGATCAGCGGCTCGCCGGCCAGGGCGCGCGCGACAGCCACGCGCTGCTGCTGGCCGCCCGAGAGCTGAGCCGGATAGTGCTTCATGCGGTGGGAGATGCCCACGCGGTCCAGCGCCTGCCGCACGCGCGTCCTTCGTTCGGCGGAGGACATGCCGCGGTAGGTGAGCGGCAGCTCGACGTTCTCGAACACGGTGAGGTCGCCGATCAGGTTGAAGGCCTGGAAGATGAAGCCAATGTCGCGGTTGCGGATGCGCGCCCGCCCGGAGGGCTTCAGCGCCTCGACCGGCCTGCCGTTGAGCAGGTACCGCCCCTCGGTCGGCGTGTCGAGCAGGCCGAGGATGGAGAGCAGCGTCGATTTGCCGCAGCCGGAGGGTCCGGCGATGGAAAGGTATTCCCCCTTGGCGATATCCAGAGTCACTTGGGACAGGGCATGGGTTTCGAGCTCGTCGGTGTAGAAGATCTTGGTGACGCCTTCCAGTCGAATGAGCGGCTGCTGGTCGTTCATGAAGAGGTCTCCTGGGTCAGTGCAGGCGGATGCGGTCGTAGGCGTCCCAGGCGGTCATATCGGACAGGATCACCTGGTCGCCGGCCCGCAGGCCCTGCAAAATCTCGATCGCGTTCACTGAGCTGCGCCCCAGCTTCACCTGAACCCGGGTGGCGCCCCGGCTGTCCGAGCCGTCCAGCTTGAAAAGGCCGATCTGGCTGTGGGCCTGGCCGAAGGTGGGGCGGCCGACGTAGAGCACGTCCTTGAGGTTCTCGATCTCGACGGTGCCGTCCACGCTGAGGTCAGGGCGAGCGCCGGCGGGCAGCGCGCCTTCCAGCTTCACGTCCACTGCCACCGTGCCGTTCTGCACCGCCGGATCGATGCGTGAGACCCGCCCGCCAATGACGCCATTGCGGGTGTCAACAGAGGCGGCCAGGCCGATCATGACGTCCTTGGCCTGGGTCTCAGGGATTTGCAGCACCGCTTTGAGGCGGTGAGGCTGGGCGACGCGGGCCAGGTTGGCGCCGACAGCGACCCGCTGGCCGGCATCGACCACGACCTGCTGGAGCACGCCCTCGGCCTCGGCACGCACCCTCAAGGCCTCCACCTGGCTGAGCTTCAGCCGGTAGAGCGCACGGAGCTGCTCCAGCGTCGCTTGCTGCACGGCGATCTGCGCTTCGATGGCCTCCTGGCCGATCTCCAGGCGCTTCTGCTCGATGCGGGCGCGGTTGCCCAGGTCTTCGGCCTTGGCCTCAGACAGCCGGGCGTTCAGCTCGGCCAACAGCCCGAGCCGCTTCAACTCCGCGTCGCGGTCCGCCTGGAGCCTGGACTGCCGGTGCTCGGACGCCATGGTGGCGGCGGCCGCCTGCTGGGTCAGACGCTCGCTGGCGAGCCTGGCGCGGAGGTTCTTCAGCTCGGCCTCGGCCGCCTTCAGTTTCCATTCCGCGTCCAGCGTGGCCTGTTCCAACTCGGGGTTGCTGAGGACAAGCAGTACAGTATCGCGCTTCACCGTGGTGCCGGGCAGCACCAGCCGCCGCTCGACGCGGCCGTCGGTAGTGGCCGGGATCCAGAGGATCTCTTCCGGCACCAGCGTGCCGAGGCCGCGAACGGCGCGCAGCATCGGCCCGCGCCGGACGGTGTCCACCCACACCGTGGCCCGCTCGACCGTAGGGGCGGCGGGCTTGAGCCGGGCCAGCCCGGCCGAGATGAATCCGATCGCGGCTACGGCGATGGCGCCATAGACGATCCAGCGGATCAGCCGCCGGCGCCCGGCCGACCGACGTGGGATGTCCATCACGTCTCAGCATACTCCAGGTCGCGCGCTCCCTATAATGGAGAAAGTGCTTTCGATCGAGGAACAAGTCCAGTACCTGAAGAAGGGCCTGTCGGAGCTGATCCGCGAGGAGGAATTGCGTGAGCGGCTGGCGGCGGGGCGGCCGCTGCGCGTAAAGGCCGGCTTCGACCCCACCGCGCCCGACCTGCATCTGGGCCACGCCGTGCTGCTCCGCAAGATGAAACACTTCCAGGATCTCGGCCACACGGTGTTCTTCGTGATCGGCGACGGCACCGGCCGCATCGGCGACCCCACCGGCCGCAACGTGACGCGGCCGCCGATGACGCGGGCGGAGATCGAGCGCAACGCGGAAACCTACAAGGCCCAGGTCTTCAAGATCCTCGATCCGCGGAAGACCGAGGTCCGCTTCAACGGCGAGTGGCTGGATGCGCTGAGGTTCGAGGACATCGTGCGGCTGTGCGCCAAGTACACGGTGGCGCGGCTGCTGGAGCGCGACGACTTCTCCAGGCGCTTCAAGGACGGCACGCCGATTTCGGTGCACGAGCTGCTCTACCCGCTGGCACAGGCCTACGATTCGGTGGCGCTCGGCGCCGACGTCGAGCTGGGCGGCACCGACCAGAAGTTCAACCTGCTGGTGGGCCGCGAGATCCAGAAGGACTTCGGCCAGCCGCCCCAGATCGTGGCCACCACCCCGCTGCTCGAGGGGCTCGACGGCATCCAGAAGATGTCCAAGTCACTGGGCAACTACGTCGGCATCACCGAGCCGCCCGAAGAGATGTTCAAGAAGCTGATGTCGATCAGCGACGACCTGATGTACCGCTACTACGAGGTGCTGACCGACCTCAGCCTCGACGACATCATGGCGATGCGCGGGCGCATCCAGCGGGGCGAGCGGCACCCGATGGAAGCGAAGACGGAGCTGGCGCGGCGGATCGTGACCGATTTCCATTCGGCCGCCGACGCCGCGCGCGCGGCCGAGGAGTTCAACCGCGTGGTGCGTCGTGGCGAGGCGCCCTCCGACATTGAGACGGTGCCGCTGCCTGACGGCGTGCGGCAGCCGGCCGGCATCCGCCTCGACAAGATGCTGGCGCGGATCGGCCTGGCCGATTCGGTCAGCGACGCCACCCGCAAGATCAAGGCCGGCGCGGTGGAGATCAACGGGTGTAAGGTGGGCGAGCTGATCCTGACCGGTGCGCCCGGCGAGCTGATCGTCCAGGTCGGCAGGAAGTGGCGCCGGGTGACGGCATGATTCGCCTGCTCCTGCCCGCCGACATCCCGGCCGCTATGCGGCTGAAGGAGGCGGCCGGCTGGAACCAGACCCCAGAGGACTGGGCCAACCTGCTGGCGCTGGAACCGGAGGGCTGCTTTGCGCTGGAATGCGACGGCACGGTGGCGGCCACGACCACCGCCGTCTGCTACGGCAAGGAGCTGGCCTGGATCGGCATGGTGCTTACGGCGCCCGAATATCGCGGGCGGGGCTTCGCCAGGCGATTGATGGAGCACGCGCTGGAGTTCCTGCGCGGCCGCGACGTGGCCTGGATCAAGCTGGACGCCACCGACGTGGGCCGTCCGCTCTACCTCAAGCTGGGCTTCGAGGACGAGAGCCTGATCGAGCGGTGGGCTGGTGTGGGCGTCGGCGCGGCCGGCGAAGACAAGCCGGGAGGCTTATCCCACCTGGCGCTCGACCGCGAGGCCTTCGGCGCAGACCGCAGCGCCGTGCTCGCGCGGCTGAGCCGGTGGGAAGTGGCCAGTCTGCCCGACGGCTACGCCATGGGCCGGCCGGGCACGAAGGCCTTCTATTTCGGTCCCTGCGTGTGCCGCACGCCGGAGGCGGCCCGCGAGCTGCTGCGGTGTTTCCTGGCGCGCCATTCGGGCGAGACGCTGTTCTGGGACATCCTGCCCGGCAACAACGAGGCGCTAAGGCTGGCGCGCGAGTTCGGCTTCGAGCGGCGCCGGCAGCTCGTGCGCCAGGCGCTGCCAGGGGCTTCCCCGTTCCCCCACAACGATGGCCTGGTGTACGGGACAGCCGGCTTCGAGTACGGGTAGACCATGACGCGCGTTCCCTATACCTGGAAGCTCAAGAACCGCGAGTTGCAACTCGGCGGCCGCACGCTGATCGTCGGCGTGCTCAACGTCACGCCCGATTCTTTTTCCGACGGCGGCAAGCACCTGGACCCCGACCGCGCCTTCGCGCGGGCGCTGGAGCTGGAGGAGCAAGGCGCCGACATCATCGACATCGGCGGCGAATCGACCCGGCCCGGCTCCGCCCGTGTCTCGGAAGCGGAGGAGAAGCGGCGGCTGATCCCGGTGCTCAAGCGCCTGCGCGACAAGCTGGCCGTGCCCATCGCGGTGGACACCTACAAGTCCGGCGTGGCCGACAACGCGCTGAAGCTCGGCGCCGAGATCATCAACGACCCGAGCGGGCTGACCATCGATCCGGAGCTGGCGCGGGTGGCCGCCATGCATGACGCCGGGCTGATCCTGAACCACATGCGCGGCGCGCCGGAGAGCTGGGCCAAGCTGCCGCCGCTGCCCGATGTGATGGGGACCATCCTGCACGACCTGGAGGCGGCCGTGCACCGTGCGGTGCGGGCCGCGGTGGAGCGCAGCCGGATCGTCATCGATCCCGGCCTCGGCTTCGGCAAGCGGGGCGATCAGAACGCCGAGATCCTGGCCCGGCTCGGCGAGCTGGCGCGGCTGAACCTGCCGGTACTGGCCGGCCCTTCGCGCAAGTCGTTCCTCGCCCAGCGCACCGA
Organism: Acidobacteriota bacterium; assembly: GCA_038060875.1. GTDB lineage: Bacteria > Acidobacteriota > Terriglobia > Bryobacterales > Bryobacteraceae > JBBTDS01. The sequence goes on from JBBTDS010000278.1 coordinate 11,478, forward strand.
GGAGGGGACGCGCTTCGCCACCGCCGCGGCGGTGACGGCCGCCATCCTGGGCGGCGCCCACTTGGTCCGCGTGCATGACGTGGTCCAGATGCGCGCGGTGGTGGCAGTAGCCGATGCCATCTCCGCTGTAGGGTAGGCGTCCTCGCCTGCCTCCTATGGCGCCGCTTCGATCTGGAACTCGAACAGCTCCGCGCCGCAGCGGACCGTGAGCGTGCCGGCGCCGAGCGGCTTGCCATAGGTGGCGAAGAAGACGGCCCCGTCGGTGGAGTCGCCAGAGCGGAGCCTGGTCTCGATGAAGGCAATGGCCGAGGCGGCGGCCGCGGCCTTCAGGCGCGTGGAAGCGACCTCGGCCAGCGCCGCCTGGCGGCGCTGCTGGTAGCCGTTGGTGGAGCGGAACTGGGGCATCCCGTAGAGCCCGGCCTCGTAAGTGGACACCAGGCGGATGACGTCGTCGCGGCCGGCGTGGTCCAGGAAGTCGTCCACCACCGTCCTGGCCGGCATGCCGCGCAGCAGTGCGCCGTCCTTGCGGCGGAAGGTGAAGTCCTCGGGGCGGATGGTGCGGGCGTTCTGGGAGCCGTTGGAGATGGCCGCCTGGATGACGGTGTAGTCGCGCACCGGCGCCGGCAGGTGGGCGAACATGACGGTCAGGCCGCCCTTGCTCAGCGTCTGGTATTTCAGCCCGCCGGACTCGAACTCGATGACCTGGGCCGCGGCCGAGCCGGCCAGCAGCATCGCCAGTAGTGCCCACCGCAGCCTCATACCACCATTATGCAATAGCGACCGAGAGCCGCCAGGGTGTTCTGCTGCGATTCAGGCACTGGCGAAGGGTTCGGGCGGTGCGCGGGTGTAGAGCTCGCGTTCGAGGTGGCTGAGCTTTTCTCGGAGCTTGATGCGGGCGGGTTCGGCCAACGTCAGCAGACAGAACCGCTGGCGGTAGTACACTGCCACCACCTCGAGCGTGGGCGACAGCAGTTCCCAGGCGCGCTCCCCAACCCCCCGATTCAGCTCCTGACGCCGGAGCAAGTCCGGCGCGCTGACGTGCTCACCAGCACCCAGTCCCGCACCTGACCGTGCTCATCGGGCTCGCGATTCACCACCGCCGTCAGCGGCGCCGGGCACTGGGTCCAGCTCAGCAGGCCGCGCCCCATGCCCAGCAGGGTCTGGGGCGAGTCCGCGGCCACGGCCACCGGCCGCGCGCACGTCTCGGCCGCGCGCTTGGCTTTGCGCGCGGCCAACGTCTGCTGGCGCCTGGCTTCGCGTTTTTCCACGCGGGGTGGTTTAGGGATCGCCGTTTCTGCCGGCCGGGGCGGGACCCGAGCCACATAGGGCTCCCAAGTGAAGTCGCGCAGCCGGGTCTTTCCCTGGGGCCAGGAAAGCAGATCGGCGAAGTCCCACCACCGGCCCCAGGAGCCGGTGCAATGGCGGCGGTAGCTGGCGTGACTCTCGTGGCCGTCCAGCACGGCCACGTCGCGCCCCAGATTGAGGGGGAGCGCTTTGTTTCGTTTCAAGCGCTCGCGGAGGCGGTGGATTCCGGTCCTCAGCCCGTCGCAACTGAAGTTGGCGTAAACCCGTCCGATCGTATCGACACTGCAGAGCGGCCGATCGAGCCACTGTTTCCGGAAGCGGGCCGAGGAGACCGTCTCCGAGGCGTTCAAACGGCCCAACCGCGCCCAGAACTTCGCCGGCGCCTTGGACCCTTCGGTTACGCTTTCCCTCCCCGGACTGGGAACGCCGACGCCCCCAACCAGCTCAGCGATATCCTGGACAGGCAGGAGGTGCAGATGACGACGCTCAACAACTCGGCCGCGTTCCCGCGGGCCGGCCACATGAACGCGGCGGTGCTTTCGCTTTTCCTGGCGCTGCCGCTACCGGCTTCCGTACCGCAGGCCGAATCCGCCGCCAGGGTTGTATCGACGCCCTCGACCGCCGGCAGGAACGATTTCTATGCGGGCAACCGGCCGCCGCTTCTGCCGAGCCCGCTGATCAAGTTGCCCGTCGGCGCCGTCCGGCCGGAAGGCTGGCTGCGCCATCAGCTCGAACTGATGGCCGAGGGCTTCACCGGCCGGCTCCCCGAGCTCAGCCGCTTTTGCCGCTTCGAAGGCAACGGCTGGACCCACCCCAAGGGCCAGGGAGAGTTCGGCTGGGAAGAAGTTCCTTACTGGCTCCGCGGATACTGGGACCTCGGTTGCCTGCTCGACGACAAGCGGATACTGGCGGAGGCGCAGCGCTGGCTGGACGCCGCGCTCGCCACCCAGCGCCCGGACGGTTACTTCGGCGGCCAGGGTAACCTCGAAGGCGACCGGTTTCCGCCGCAAGCCAGGACGCCCGATTTGTGGCCGAACATGGTGATGCTGTTTCCGCTGCGTTCGCTCCACGAAGCCACCGGCGACAAGCGCGTGCTGCCCTTCATGCTCCGCTACTTCCGCTGGCAGATGACGATACCGCTCGATAAGTTCGTGCCTTTTAGCTGGCAGCATTGGCGCGCCGGCGATAACCTCGACTCCATCCACTGGCTCTATAACCGCACCGGGGAGAAGTGGTTGCTCGAGCTGGGCCGCGTCAATCACGAGCGCACGGCCGACTGGGTGGGCGGCATCCCCACCTGGCACGTGGTCAACATCGCCCAATGCTTCCGCGAGCCGGCGCAGTACTACCAGCAGACGCGCGACCAGCGCTACCTGAAGGCGACCGAGCGGGCGTACGACACCGTGCGCGGCATCTACGGCCAGGTCCCCGGCGGCCTCTACGGCGCCGACGAAAACGCCCGCCCCGGCTTCACCGGCCCGCGCCAGGGGACCGAAACCTGCGCCATGGCCGAGATCATTTACAGCCACGCCCTGCTGGCGAGGATCACCGGGGAGGCCGTCTGGGCCGACCGCGCCGAGGAGGTGGCCTTCAATTCCCTGCCCGCCTCGATGACACCCGATCTGAAAGGGCTGCATTACCTGACCGCCCCAAACCAGGTCCAGCTCGACCGCCAGGACAAGACGCCCCTCATCGACAACAGCGGCGACATGTTCTCCTACAATCCCCACCAGTACCGCTGCTGCCAGCATAACGTCGCCTTCGCCTGGCCGTACTTCACCGAACACCTGTGGATGGCCACGCCGGGCAACGGCCTGGCCGCGGTGCTCTACGCGCCCAGCCGCGTGCGTGCCAAGGTTGGTGATGGCGCCCTCGTAAGCATCACCGAAACCACCGCCTACCCATTTGAGGAAACGGTCACCTTCAGTGTGTCCACGCCCAAGCCGGTGCGGTTCCCGCTGACGCTGCGCATCCCCGGCTGGTGCGAACAACCGAAGGTGAGCGTGAACGGGGAGGCGCTCCGGTTGGCCCAGCCGGCGCGCGGCTGGATCTTGGTTGAGCGCACCTGGCGGGACGGAGACCAGGTCCGGCTCGAGTTGCCGGCGCGCATCTCGGTCACCGAGTGGACGAAGAACCGCAACACGGTGTCGGTACACCGCGGTCCCCTCACTTACTCGCTGCGGATCGGCGAGCGCTGGGAGCAGAAGGGCGGCACTGCCAAGTGGCCCGGCTTCGAGGTGTATCCCACTACGCCGTGGAACTACGGGCTGGTCGTGGACCTGAAGAATCCCGCGGCCTCTTTCGAGATGGCCCAACGCAAGGAGCCGCTGGCCGCGCAGCCGTTCACTCTCGACCATGCGCCCATCACGCTGCGGGCGAAGGGCAAGCGGATACCCCAGTGGAAGCTGGAGGCCAGCGGCATGACCGGCGAAGTGCAGCCGGGCCCGGTGCGCTCGGACGAGCCGGTGGAAGAGATCGCGCTGATCCCGATGGGCTGCGCGCGCCTGCGGATCTCCGCCTTCCCCCAAATCGGCGACGGCCCGGATGCGCGCACCTGGCAGGGGAATGTGCCGGTGGTGGTCGCCTCGCATGCGTCACACTTCGAGCCGCCCGCCGCGGTCAGCGACGAGATCCTGCCCGAGAACTCGGCGGACCGCAAGATTCCACGCCTTGGTTGGCCCGAGCAGCGGGGCACGCGGGAGTGGGTCGAGTACCACTTCCCGGAACCACGGCATTTTTCCTGGACCGAGGCCTATTGGGCGGAAGACGGAGGCCCCCGGAGTAACTGCCGGTTACCCCAGTCCTGGCTAGTACTATGGTGGGATCGGGACCGCTGGCAGCCGGTCAGCCCCACCTCCGCTTATGAGGTCCGCAGGGATGGATTCAGCCGGGTGCGCTTCAACCCCATAGAAACCAACAAGTTACGGTTGATCGTCGAGTTGCGGGAGCGCTCCACCGCCGGTCTCCTGGAGTGGCGCGCCGGCCAGTGACGCAATCCGTTGAGACTTTCCTCGCGTTTTTGCACTATTAAAACTGTAGACGGCGGGGCCGGAATTAATTATATTTAATATCGGCCATATATTGGGTCGCCGATAAGAAGGTTTGACGTGATGAAACGGCACGCAGAGATCGTCAGATACCGGGCGATTCTCGAGCAGAAGCTGGCCGAGCTGCTGAGCTGGCTGCCCAAGCGCGATGACATCGTGATCGAGAAGAGCGCCGACGAGCTGGACGAGGTCCAGCGGGCGGCCGAGCGCGAGCTGGCCGTGCGCAACCTCGACCGCGAGGCCCGCCTGATCCGCGACGTTAGGGCCGCGCTGCGCCGCATCTCCGCTGGCAGCTTCGGAATCTGCCTGCACTGCGAGGAGGAGATCAGTCCGAAACGGCTGGCCGCTTTGCCGTGGGCCTCGCTCTGCATCCGCTGCCAGGCAGAGGCAGACGGCAGCGAGCTGACGGCGCTGGCCGCTCGCGACTCCCTCCCCCGCTTGCAGGACGCGGCATAACCGCTCCCTTCGGTCGCGGCTCGGTACTGAGCCGCGAGCGTAGCGAGCGGTCCGGATTTGTCCCCATTGTCCAGCAGCGACGCCGCGCCGAAAATGGCGTATACTACAGGCTTTGGACTTATCCCCCGAGGCTCATCGCATGGCAGCGGCAGACACCATGAAACTGGCAGTGGCGGACGGGCCTGATCCCGACGCCGCGCTTGCCTGGCGCTTTCTCCATTACATGTTCCTGATGCGCGAGGTCGAGGAGCGCATCGAGCGGAAGCTTTACCGGCAGGGCAAGATCGTCGGCGGCGTCTATTCGGGCCGGGGGCAGGAGGCGATCTCGGTGGGCGCCGGGCTGGCCACCCATCCCGAGGACGTGCTGTTTCCCTGCCACCGCGACATGGCGCTGTATTTCATCCGCGGCGTCCAGCCGCGCCAGGTTTTCGCCCAGTACATGGGGCGCGTCGGCGGTCTGACCCGCGGCCGGGACGCCAACATGCACATGGGCGACCTGCGGCTGAAGCTGGTCTCGATCGTCAGCGCCATCGGCGCTTCGGTGCCGGTGGCCGCCGGGGCGGCGCTGGCGCTGAAATACCAAGGCTCGCGCCATGTCGCCTGGGTCTTCTTCGGCGACGGGGCGACCAGCCGCGGCGACTGGCACGAGGGCGTGAACTTCGCCACCGTGCAGAAGCTGCCGCTGGTGCTGATGTGCAACAACAACCAGTACGCCTACTCGACCCCGCTGGAGTTGCAGATGGCCTGCGCCAACGTGGCCGACCGCGGCCCGGCCTACGCCATGCCGGCCGAGATAGTGGACGGCAACGACGTCTTCGCGGTGCACGAGGCGGCCAGGCGAGCCGCTGCCCACGCCCGCGAGGGCCTGGGACCTTACCTGATCGAGTGCAAGACCTTCCGCATGACCGGGCACTCGGCCCACGATCCCGGCGACTACGTCCCCAAGCACCTCTGGGCGGAGTGGGCCGCGAAAGACCCCATCCTGCGGCTCGAACAGCTCATGCGGGAGCGCGGTTGGGCCGGGCCGGCCGAAATCGACGAGCTGTACGCCCGGTTGCGCCGCGAGATCGACGAGGCCATCGACTGGGCCGAGAAGAGCCCGTATCCGGATCCTTCGAGCCTGCTCGACGACGTGTACGAGAGGCGGTGAGCCGTGCCGACCACGTATCTGGAAGCAATCCGCCAGGGCATTTGGGAAGAGATGGAGCGGGACCCGTCCGTGTTCCTGATCGGCGAGGACATAGGCGTTTACGGCGGCGCCTTCAAGATCACCGCCGGCATGCTGGATCGTTTCGGCGGGCGGCGGGTGATCGACACGCCGCTGTCGGAAGCGGCCGTCGTCGGCGCGGCCATCGGCGCCGGGCTGATGGGACTGCGACCGGTGGCGGAGATGCAGTTCTCCGACTTCATCACCTGCGGCTTCGACCAGATCGTGAACTTCGCCGCCAAGTGCCGCTACCGCTGGGGCGCGGCCGTGCCGATGGTGATCCGAGCTCCGTCGGGCGCAGGCATCCACGGAGGGCCCTTCCACTCGCAGAGTCCCGAAGCCTGGTTTGTCCACACGCCCGGCCTCAAGGTGGTGATGCCGGCAACCGCCTACGACGCCAAGGGGCTGATCAAATCGGCCATCCGCGACAATGACCCGGTGATATTCCTCGAGCACAAGGCGCTCTACCGGCGGATCAAGGAGGAGATCCCGGCCGGCGACTATACCGTGCCCCTCGGCCAGGCGCGCATCTTTCGCGACGGCGCGGACCTGACCATCGTGACCTTCGGCGCCATGGTCTACGTGGCCGAGGAGGCTGCCGGCACCCTGGAGAAGGAGGGAATTTCGGCCGAGATCGTGGACCTGCGCACGCTTCTGCCGCTGGATGAGGAGACGATCCTGGCCAGCGTGCGGAAGACCTCAAGGGCGATCGTGCTGCACGAGGCCTCGCTCACCGGAGGCGTGGGCGGGGAGATCGCGGCCCGGATCGCCGAGAAGGCTTTCGACCACCTCGACGCTCCGGTGGTGCGCATCGCGGCGGCCGACACACCGGTGCCCTACAGCCCGCCGCTGGAAGAAGCCTTCTTGCCCAACGCCGCCCGCGTCATCGAAAAGGCGCGGGCCTTGTGCCGCTACTGACCGCCGCCGCCGGCCCTCTTCAACGCGCGTTTGTCGTTCAGCTCGATGAGGCTGCGCGGGTCGAACAGGTGCTTGGGGCGGAACTGGCGCCGCGACCACTTGAAGCCGGGCGTAAACTGCACGCCCAGGAAATAGCCGGTATCGCGAAACACGCAATAGCGCACCCTGCCCTCCACCTCGATCTTCGGGTGGTTGAGGCGCACTACTGTGTCCGGCGGGACCGGCCTGTCCAGTTGCAGGCAAGCGCCGGTAAGCGAGATGTCCTCCAGGTTGGCGAGAAGCTCACGCGGCCGGCCCGCTTCGTCGCTCCACTGGACCTCGACCAGATCGGCACACAATAACCGCGGCTCAAGACGCCTGTCCGTCATACATATCTCTGATCGGCAGTCCGCCGCCGTTCTTTAACAGAATGAACCATTTAGCCCGCGCTCGGGACTCTTGCTTAGCCCGGAGCAGTTTCACTCCCCAGGCGGCCGCGTGTATTCATTCTACAGCCTGGGCCGCGGCGCGTACCACCGCTCGTACTCCGCCCGTGTGGCGAAGCTGTGGCGGTCGAGGGCGCGGTCGATCGCCAGGATGCCGTCCAGGTGATCCATCTCGTGCTGGAGCAGCTCCGACAGCGCGCCGGCGGCCTCCAGCAGCCTTGTTTCGCCAGCCTGGTCCCGATAGCGCACGGCCACGCTCTCCGAGCGTTCCAGATGGACCAGCAGGTCGGGAAACGAGAAGCAGTCGTCCCAAAGCCGGATCTTCTGCTCGCTCTGCCGCTCGAAGACGGGGTTGATCAGGGAATAGGGCGTGCCCTCGAATTCGATGTAGAAGATCCGCCTGGTCTCGCCAATCTGAACGGCGCTGATGCCGCGCCCAAAGCCGTGCGTGCGCCGGAACTCATCGAGCGTCGCGCGCAGGTCGCGCAGAATCAGCTTCGCCTCGGCCGGCGAGGCGACCGGCTGCGAGACGGCGCGCAGCCTCGGGTCGCCCAGCTCCAGGATCCTGCGCGCCGGCATGTGCCGCTACCAGATGATCTTGGCCGCCAGTTGCAGAATGCGCGGGTCGGCGCTGGCGTTGCGTTGCAGGAAGCTGGCCACCGGGGTGAACACCCGTGTGGCCGCGTTATAAGTGTACTGGCCGCGGAGGAAGCCGCTGAAGTTGGAGCGGTTGGTCAGGTTGAAGGCCTCGAAGATCAGGCGCAGCTTGGCACGCTCCGAGAACGCGATGTCGCGGGAGACGCGGGCGTCCACGGCGGCGAAGCCGGGGCCTTCGATGGTGTTGCGGCCTGCCCCGGGCGGGCGGTCGGTGGCCGTCTGGCTGTTATTGTTGGGGTCGCCGCTCGCCTGGGCGGAGTACCAGCGGCCGGACTGCACGTTGGAGATGATCGAGACTTGGTAGTCCCGCAGCAGGGCCTTCAGCGCCGGGTTTGAGAGCGAGCGCGCATAGGACAGGTCCCAGACGCCGGCAAAGATGAAGCGATGGCGGACATCGGCGTCGCCCGGGCCGCGGTCCAGGCCCGGCAGCAGCGTGTCCTGGGTGTTGAGGCCGTCATCGAAGGGCACCACCACCGAAACCTGGTTCGGCGCCGAGTCGATGACCTTCGACCACGTGTGAGAGGTCTGAAGCTGGAAATTCCGTGAGTAGCGCTTGGTCAACTGGATGAAGCCGCCGTGGTAGATGGAGTCGGCGCCGCTGTCGAAGACGCTGATGCGGCCGAAGGCGAGGTTGGGCCGGGCAGGGGCGGCGGCGCCCGGATGGCGGAAGAAGCGCACCGCGGCGCCGTCGGCGAAGCGCCCGTCTACCGGCTCGGCGGGGTACAGGTTCACGTCGCGGGTGCGGGAGAGGTGAGCGCCGCGCACACCCAGGTAGCCGAGGGTGAGCGCGTAGTCGCGGCCCAGCGCGGTTTCCAGGTTGAGGCTCCACTGGTGCGTTTGCGGCTGCACGTAGTCGGGCGCGAAGAGGTAGAGGTTGGGAGTGACGCCGGCGGCCGGCGGGGCGGAAAGAACCTGCGGATAGGCGGGCATGTTCGCGCGCAGCTCAAAGGTGCGCACCTGAATGCCGTTCTGCGAGTGGGCGGTGCCGGTCATGATGGCGGGTGTGCGCGCGTAGTAAATCCCGTAGCCCCCGCGCAGCAGCAGCCGCTCGCCGAGCAATTCGCGGGCGAAGCCGAAGCGCGCGCCCAGGTTGTTGGTGTCGAGGTTCATCCGCGACGTGCTCAACCGCCTCGCCGCCAGGCCCGGATCCGGGTTGTTGACCTTGGGATCGGCCGAATCCATCAGGTCATAGCGGACCCCGTAGTTCAGCGTCAGCTTGCGGCTCGCCCGCCAGGCGTCCTGGGCGAACAGCGCGAACTCCCTGATGTTCGGCCGCGTGAGCGGGCCGTCGGTGCCGGCGCCGGCGAAGGCCTGCGTGTAACTGAAAGGCCGGCGAGCGGCAAAATCGGCGTAGCTGTTGAACGAATACGCTCCGCCGAACAGGCCGGGAAAGAAGTTGTCGATGCGCTCGAAGTTCAGGTCGCCGCCGAACTTGAGCGAGTGGCGGCCGCGCGCCTGCGAAAGGGTCTGGATGATCTGGTAGCGTTTGGCGTTGGTGTAGCGCGGGCTGAAGTTGTTGCGGCCGATCTGAATGGCGGTGGCGCCGGCCTGGCGGATCACCGCCTCGGGGGCGGTCGAGTTGGCCGTGCCGGGCTCGTCATCGCGCAGGAAGACGAAGCGGGTGTCCCAGACGGTGCTGCCGCCCATCACGTTGGTGTAGCCGGCGGCGATGTTGTCGGTGACGACGTTGCTGTTGCCGGTGTGATCGAGGGCGCTGTTCGTGCCGCTGTTCTCCAGATTGGCGCCGTGGAAGCGGTGGGCGTTGTAGCGCACGCTCAGCCGCCGGCTGGCGTCGATGTTCCAGTCGATCTTGGTCAGGTAGATGTCGTTGTCGAAGTTGCGCGTGTAGGTTGTGAGGTATTTCTGCAACTCCTGGCCCGCCTGCTGGGAAAGCGGATCGGATGGCGGCGCCGGGGAGAGGAAGACGGTGTTGGGGTTCTTGTTCCGCTGGCCCTCGTAATCGAAGAAGAAGAACAGCTTGTCGCGGGCGATGGGGCCGCCGGCGTTGCCGCCGAACTGATTGTAATGGTAGGGCGGCTTGCGAATGTTGCGCGAGTTGTTGATGAAGGTGTTGGCGTTCATCGCCCGGTCGCGGAAGAACCAGAAGGCAGTACCGTGGAGGTCATTGGTGCCGGACTTGGTGATGACATTAATGACGCCGGCGCCGGCCCGGCCCACCTCGGCGTTGTACCCGCTGGCGTTGACTTGAAACTCCTGCACGGCGTCCTGGCTGAAGCTGTAAGGATTGCGCGTGCCGGCGCGGCCGGAGGACTGGCCGAAGAAGATGTTGTTGGAGTCGCCGCCGTCCACCAGCAGGCTGTTGGCCGTGCCGCGCTGGCCCCCGAAAGAGAGGTCGCCGCCGCGCGGGTCGCGCACCACGCCGGGCGTCATCAGCGCGATGTCGAGGAAGTTGCGCCCGTTGACCGGCAAGGCGTCCACCAGGCCCGCGTTGACCACCGTCGAGGTCTGCGAGCGCGAGCTTTCGATCAGCGGCGCCTCCTCGGTCACGGTGATCACCTCCTGGGTGGCGCCGATCTCGAGCCGGATGTCGAGGGTGGCCACGGCGCCGACCGAAAGATTGACGTCAGTCCGCTTGACCAGCTTGAACCCCTGCTTCTCGACGCTCAGCTCGTAGCTGCCGACCGGCAGGCGGACCAAGTTGTACAGGCCGGCTTCGTTGGTCTCGGTGACCCGGGTGAGGCCGGTCGCCTTGTTGACGACGCTGACCTTGGCGTCGGCCACCGCGGCGGCGCTGGGGTCGGTGACCGTGCCGCTGAGGCTGGCGCCGCCGATCTCGGATTGGGCCCACGCCGGCAGGGTCGCGGCCAGGAAGCAAACGAGCAGGGAAAACACACGCCGAATCATAACTGTATAGTGTAGCCTGCTGGGGCGCGGCGCCGCCACGCGGCTAAGGGCCAACGTGAGCCGGGTGTATACTCGTGGCCGGGGCTGAAAACAGCGGGAAACCCGGACAAATAGCAGCCGGAGGACGACCATGCAGGCCGGAAGTCCAGCTTACCTTCGCGCCGTCGTCTGCCTGTTCGCACTATGCGGCATCGCCCGCAGCCAGGCAACCTTCGGCGTAATTGCCGGCAGAGTGACTGACGCCACCGGCGCCGTCATCCCCGGCGCTCGAATCAGGGTGACCAACCAGGCCACCAATATCAGCCGGGCCCTTTCCAGCGACGCGCTCGGAAACTACGAGGCCACGCACCTGAACCCAGGGCTGTATACGGTCGCCGCCGAGGCCGCCGGATTCAAGAAGTCCGTGCATCGCGAGATTTTGCTTGAGACGCTCGGCAGGGTGCGCATTGATGTCCGTCTTGAGGTCGGCGAAGTAGCCAGCGAGGTCACCGTGACGGAAGGCGCGCCGGTCGTGGAATCGGAGACCTCGACGCTCTCGCAAGTCAGGTCCAACCGCCAGTTGCTGGATCTGCCGGTCAACATCATCGGCAATGTCGCTCCGCTGTATCAGTACACCGTGCTCACGCCGACCGCCAACGAGGGAGGTGGTTCGCTCCGGTCTTTTGCCGGCGGGCGAGGCACCCAGACCTTCTTCAACGTCGATGGCATCAGCTCCAACTCGATCGTGTTCGGCAACCAGGAATCGACGCTACAGCCGCCGGTGGAGTCGATGCAGGAAGTCAAGATCGAGTTCGTCAACAACAGGGCGGAGTTCGCCGATCCGGGCAACCTGACGGTGCTCACCAGGTCCGGTCAGAACGAGTTTCACGGCTCGGCGTTTTGGTATCACTACGACAGCGCCCTGGCGGCCCGGGAGTTCTTTGCTCCCACCCGCGGCGCGGTGGATCCTGTCACCGGGAAAGAGCTGCACAGCCAGCAGAACATCCTCGGCGGCTCCCTGGGCGGGCGCATCAAGCGGGACAAGGCCTTCTTTTTCGTCGCCTACGAGAATAACTACGACCCTACGCCAGCCGCCGTATCGGTGAATGCGCCGACCCGCAAAATGCGCGAGGGCGATTTCTCGGAACTGCTGGCGCTGGCCCGGCCCATCACCATCCGAAACCCGTTTACCGGACAACCGCTCCCTGGAAACCGCGTTCCGGCCGAGCTGCGCAGCGCTGCTTCTCGCAACGCTCAGGAGCGCCTGTATCCACTGCCGAACTTCGGTCCGCCGGAACTCACCGTCGCCAACTTCCGCGGCGGCTTTCCCCGCGACCGCCGGGTGGACAAGATCAACAGCCGGGTGGACTACCTTTTCTCCGAGAGGCACACCGTGTATGCCCGCTTCGGCTACACCCGCAGCCTGGCCAACGAGCTGGCCGGAGGCTTTCTCCCTGCCGGCTTCATCGGGGGACACGCCCGGACGCTAAACCGCGCTCCCCAGGGAACGATCTCCAGCACCTACACCCTGGCCCCGAACCTGATCAACGAGGCCAAGGCGGGAATCGCCCGCACCCGCGTCTCCACCGGCGGGCCGGTCCCCGGTCAGGAGCTGGTCGATCTCATCGGGATACAGGGACTGAAGCGACAACCGCCGGAGGAGCGCGCCGCGCCCGACATTCGCATCTCCGGTTTCCAGTCGATCTCCTGGGGCGGCGACAACCGGCGGGTGGCGAACACCTATCACCTCATCGACCAACTCACCTGGCTCAAGGGCCGCCACGCCGTGAAGGCGGGCTTCGAGTACCGTCCCCTGCAATACAACGGGCCAGCTCGTCCGGGCTTCGGCCGCTACGACTTCACCAGCCGGCACACCGGCCATGCCTACGCGGATTTCGTCCTGGGCCTGCCGACCACCACCCAGCGGGAGCAGGAGCGGCCGCTGCTCTACTCGCGCTTCCATGACGCCAGCGCCTTTCTGCAAGACGACTTCAAGGTGTCTCCTCGCCTGACCTTGAACCTCGGTCTCCGGTACGACTACAACAGCCCGCAGGTGGACAAGTTCGACATCATCTCCACTTTCGATCGGGCCACGGGGAGCCTGGTCGTGCCCGCCAGGCCGGCTTTGAACTACATCCACCCGCTGTTCCCGAAGGAAGTGCCCATCCTCATTGGGACCGAAGTGGGATATCCTCGCGCGCTCCGCGACCCCGACCGCAACAACTTCAATCCGCGCGTGGGTTTCGCCTTTCGCCCTTGGGCGAACACCCGCACCGTCATTCGCGGCGGCTACGGAGTTTTCATCGACGAGCTGACCGCCGACCTCTTCGCCGCGTTCCTCGTCCGCCATGGGCCGTTCAACTTCAACGAGGGCTTCACCAACGCCATCCAGGCCGGTGTGCCACTGCTCACGTTCGAGCGCCCGTTCCTGGCCATGGGCGCCCGGCTGGGCACGCTCGACGTCCGCGGCATGGAACGCAACCTGCGCAATCCGTACGTCCAGCAGTGGAACTTCACCGTCGAGCGACAGCTTCCCTTGCATGCCGGCTTGCGCCTCTCCTATATAGGCACCAAGAGCACCCGCGTCACGTACCGGCGCGACATCAACCAGCCCTGGCCCAGTGTTCAGCCTTTTTCGCAGAGCCGCCGGCCGTACCCGCTCTACCGCCAGATCCTGTTTTGCGAGAGCGCCGGCAACCAGATCTACCACGCTCTGTCGATGAATCTCGAACGCAAAATGCAGGGCGGACTGTACTTCCAGGGCGCCTACACCCTGGCCAAGAACCTGACCGATACCGAAGACGCGAGCGAGGGTGGACCAACGCTTGAGAACGCTTATAACCGCTCGGGCTGGCGTGGCGATTCCAGGTACGTGCCGCGGCATCGTTTCTTCAGCAACGTCATCTGGGAGCTCCCCCTGGGAATGGGAAGACGGCTGCTGAACCGCCGTGGGCCGCTCGACTGGATACTGGGCCGCTGGCAGATAAGCGGCACCTATGTCGCGCAAACGGGCGAGTACTTTACCCCGGTCTTCTCGGGCGCGGATCCCTCCAACACCAACACCTTCGGAGGCGTGGCCGATCGCCTCCGAGACGGAAACCTGTCCGGAAGCGAGCGTTCGATCGACCGCTGGTTTGATGCATCGGCGTTCGCCGCACCTCCCAACGGGCGCTTCGGCAACGCCGGGCGGGGAATCCTGATCGGTCCGGGACGGCAGTCGTTGAGTCTCGGGCTCTTTAAGAGTTTCCGCATTGCCGAGCACAGTGCCGTGCGCGTGCAGGGCACCGCCACTAATGCGCTGAACCATCCCAACTTCGGCAGCCCGAATCTGGACATTTCGGTGCCGGCCGCGGTGGGCCGCATCCGGAGCATCCAGAGCCGCGATTTCGGCGGCCGGCGCGAGGTGATGCTCGGCGTGCGGTACGAGTTCTGAGGGGACAGCCTGCGTGTTTCCCTTGTGGAGCGAAAAGAGGAAACACGCAGGCTGTCCCC
>JBBTDS010000279.1:0-5738 GCA_038060875.1 Acidobacteriota bacterium
GCGGATTGCGGAACCCAAGGCTACCTGATAGGCTGGAACCCCGTACTCTCAAGTTGGTAATCCCCGTACCGGATGTGCAACTCAGTCTTGCCGAAGATCAAGACCTCGGTGTCGGAGTAGTTTGAAGCGGCGAGCCAGAAGGGACCGATCTTCTGGTACTGATGCACGAAGCGGATCCTTCGCGTCCAGAATGAGGGGCTCTTCGCCGGGCTGCCCTCGATGCGGGTGATCGCAAAGTCCTCAGCATCCACCCAAATCCGGCCCCGGATGAAAAACTTGTTTTCCTTTTTCGGGGTCACTTCGATGACATAGGCCGGGCGAGGGCCCGATGCGTCGAAGCTGGCCAGCCCGAACGCGTAGTTCTCCGGGGTGATGCGAGTCTGGTCCCGCGTCTGGTCGGCGGCGGCCTCGGTCTCGGCCTCCAGCAGCTTCCGCAACACCCGCCGCCGGACCGTCTCGGAACCGCTATCGGAGAGGATCTCGAATCTCTTTTCTCCCGGACGGACGTAGGTCATCCGAACCGTCATCTCGGCGCGCTTGCCGAAACGCCTGTTTTCCAGCAGATAGTGTCGCAGGACGGTGTAACTCGCGAGAGTCGGTTCCACGGTTCTCTCTCGCGCTGCCATCCGCTCGGCCACCTGATCGGCACTGAGGCGCGGATACAGGAGCTGCGGGTCCGGGAGCGAAGCGTCGGATTGGGTGCATAGGACCGCCGGCAGCAATGACAGCAGGAGGGCGATAGGCATAGGCCTTCGAGGCACCCACTGATGATGCCTCGTGAGGCGCGCGCAACACAATAGCCTGCCCGGTCTAAAGGCGGATACCGTCGTATGGGGTACTCGCCCCCTGTTCAGGCTCTCCCCTGAATTTGGATCGCCCAGTAGCCCAGCAAGGCTATGGCCTCCGAAGCCGCAGTCGCGGCAATGTAGTCTCGAAGGGGTCGTGGGCCGGAGAATCCACGGCCCGACGGGGAGGCGGGTTGGGTGCCATGCGGGTTCTGTTAGCGGACATAAAGGGACGGGAAGGATTGGTTGCCAAAGACACGATCGCCGGCGGCTACGGGTCTCGGTTCACGCCGTTCTCCCGTGTTACCTGCGTCTTTTCGCATTTCAAGAAGCGGCTCGAGGTCCCAAGCATCCAGTTGGGCTACTTGGCTGCGATCTTCGCGCGCGCCGGCCACGGGGTGGTTTCGACCCGCGGAGCGCTGTTCGAGGCCGACCTCGCCCTAATCCTGTCGTCGCTGGTGGACTATCGGCAGGAGATCGCCTGGGCGGACGCCGCGCGGGCCCGCGGGATCCGCGTCGGATTCCTCGGGCTGGCGTGTTCGAAGATGCCCCAGTTGTTCGGCGATCATGCCGACTTCCTGATCGCCGGCGAGCCGGAAGAGGCGGCGTTCCAACTCGCGGCGGGCAATGCTCTATCCGGCTGGCATGCCAGCAAGCCGGTGTCCGACCTGGACAGCCTGCCGTTTCCTCGCTGGGACCTGCTGGCGCCAGGCCGTCCGGCCTGGGCCTTCGGCATGCCGCGCGTCGGCAGGCGGTTCCCCCTGCTGGCCAGCCGCGGCTGCCCTGAATTCTGCACCTACTGCCCGCACCGGATACTCGCCCGCTACCGCACGCGCTCGGTCGCCAACGTCATCGAGGAACTCGCGCAACTCTGTGATTATTTTCCACGACCTTGCGTTGTTTTTCGCGACCCCCTTTTCACCCAGCACCGCGACCGCATCCTGGGCATTTGCGACGAACTGCTGGCTCGCAGGCTCAGGCTGACATTCGAATGCGAGACGCGGCTCGATGGTCTGGATGTTCCCCTGCTGGAGAAGATGCATGCCGCTGGCCTGCGTGCGGTCAATTTCGGCGTGGAGTCGATCTCCAGCCAGACGCTGCGCAAGGTCGGCCGCCGGCCGGTTCCCGAGGCGCACCAGCGCGGGATCATAGCTGCCTGCCACCGCCTGGGTATTCTGACCGGCGCATTCTATGTGTTCGGTTTTGCCGATGACGGCTGGGAAAGCATCGCCGCCACCATCGATTACGCGATCGCCCTGGGATCGACCTTCGCCCAGTTCAAAATCCTGACCCCTTATCCGGGGACCCCGCTGTGGAAGCAGCTCGGCCCGCTCGTCTTCGAGCAAGACTGGCAGAAATTCGACGGCTTCACCCCCACCTTCCGGCACACCTCTTTGAGCCCCGAGAAACTTCGTTTCCTGCTTGGTGCGGCGTACGCCCGGTTCTACGCAAGACCTTCCTTCCTGGCGAATTACTGGCGTATCGAGGGCCGCCACTTGCGCGATCTGGTGGACCGGCTGGATCGGAAGGCTTTCGAGCGCCACACTCAAAAAGAAATCTCTCTGATGTCGAGGGCGGTCACGTGCTGACGGGGATTTCACGCTACGGCGTTCGGGAGGTTCCTGGCACGGAGCGCATCATCCAACGGCGCCGGCGAAGAAAAGAACTGGTGCGGGGGCCCCACATCGAGGAGTTCGAGCAGGCGATGGCAAAGTACCTCGGGTGCTGCCATGCCGTCTCCACCTCTTACGGCCGCATGGCTTTCTATTACATTCTGAAGGCGCTGGATCTGCCTGCCGGCTCCGAGATTGTGGCGCCGGCGCTCACCTTCTGGGTGATCCCGGAGATGGCCCGTCTGGCCGCCCTGAAGCCGGTCTTTGCCGATGTCAATCCGGCCACATTCAATATGTGCCCGCTGGCGCTGGAACGCGCCATCACGCCGCGGACCCGGGCGATCGTGCCCACCCACCTGTACGGCCTACCCTGCGAAATGGATTCGATCATGGAGATTGCGCAGCGCCATAAGCTGGTGGTGATCGAGGACTGCGCCCATGCGTTAGGGGCGCGCTATCGCGGCCGGCTGGTGGGCACGTTCGGCGACGCGGCGTTTTTCAGTTTCCAGAGTCTGAAGCCCTTGAACACGTATGGCGGAGGAATGGCCATTGTCCGGGAGCCGGAGTTGGCGCGGCGGGTGGCCGCTCTGGCCCACGCCGAACCCTGGCCGGATGAGCGCTGCGTCCTGCGGCAACTGCGCCTCGGAAGATTGCAGCGGGTTCTTACGCGCCCTTCCGTCTTCACGTTCACAGGCCTTCCCATTCTGTGGGTCTGCTCGTGGCTGAAGGCGCAGCCCGATGTCTACCTCTGGGAAAAGATCCGGCCGCTTGACCCGCTGCCGGCCGGATACAGGCAGCGGTACACCAACGTCCAGGCCGCTCTGGGCCTGGAGGCTCTTACGTATCTGGATGCGTGGACCGCAAAAACACAGCGGCACGCGCGCCTGATGGACGAGGCCTTGCGCGATTGCCCAGGGGTGCTCACGCCGCAGGCGCCGGCTGAGAGCACGCACGTCTACTACCAGTACTGCGCGTATGTGCCTGATCGCGACGAACTCGTGCGGCGCTCCATACGCCGCGGTCTCGACATCGAAACGCTGCACGTGGATGTGTGCACACGGCTGCCGCTGTTTCGTGACTTCTGGACGGATGCGCCGGGCGCCGATCGGGCAGCCGAGGCCGTGCAGTTGCCCGTCTACGCCGGCCTGTCGGATCGGCAGATCCGATGGGTCGCGCGGCAAGTAGGGCGCGCCTTGGGTGAGAAAAACGTCTCGGCCCCCCTGGCTTCGCGGGCGGGGCCAAATTAAGCCGCTGGCGGAAGGATGTTCTAGACTGGGAGTCGGAAGCAGCCTTAATGGGCAAGAAGATCCGCGTCCTGCTGGCCGACGATCACGCCGTAGTCCGGCAGGGGTTCCGGTTGATCCTGGCGGCGCAGCCGGACATGGAAATTGTGGGTGAGGCGGCCAACGGCCGCGAGGCTGTCGAGCTGGGCGAGACTCTCCAGCCCGATGTCATTGTCATGGACGTGGCGATGCCGGAGCTGAACGGCATAGAGGCCACGCGCCGGCTGGCGGCAAGCGCTCCGCGCACCCGGGTGTTGGCATTGAGCATGCACAAGGACTCGGTGTACGTCCGCGAGATCCTCCGCGCCGGCGCGCGGGGATACCTCCTGAAGGACGCGATCGATCGGGACCTGCTGGCTGCCGTGCGGGCCGTCGCCAGGAGCGAGGGCTACCTCAGCCCCGCGGTTTCCGACGCTGTCCTGAGCGACTATCGCCGCCACGTCAGCGATCCGCTGGACCTGCTGACCAGCCGCGAGCGCGAGGTGCTCCAGATGATCGCCGAAGGAAAGACAAACAAGGAAATCGCCGTCATTCTCAATCTGAGCGTCTATACGATCGACGCCCACCGCGGCCGGATCATGGAAAAGCTGAACCTTCACAGCACGCCAGAACTGGTTCGTTTCGCGATTCGCAAGGGACTCATCGACTGATCGCGTCCGGGCTACTCCACCCGCTCTTCCACCCGCGCATGCGCCGGGGTCTTCCGCCGCCACCAGCGGCCGGCGTGCGCGCCGAGGTCGTCGAGGTACGTGTACACCACCGGCGCCACGATCAGCGTCAGCAGCGTCGAGGTGATCAGCCCGCCGATGACCGCCCGCGCCATCGGGGCGCGGAACCCGGCCCCGGCGCCCCACTCAAACGCGGTTTCCAGTGCGGCTGCTCCAGAGATTCACTGAGTCCGGCACACTGAGCGGATCGTTGCTCGGTATAATCGGTGAGAGGCGGGTCACCCTGTCTCATGAGTACATCGAAGAACGAGAGGGTGCGTTCTAGGTCGCGGGGAGCCGGGTGTCGCTGGCCTCGATCATTCACTCGTTCCGTGATGGAGCCTCCCCCGAAACCATCCAGCAGAGCTTCCCTTCGCTCTCGCTGGCCCAGGTGTACGGGGTGATCGCCTTCTACCTGAGCCATCCCCAGGAATCGGAAGCCTACCTTCGAGAGCTGAAGCGGAAGTGGCAGGAGCTCGAGCGGGACGGGCAAGCGCCCGATGAAGAACTCCGGGCGAAAATCGGGCAAGCTCGGCGACGACTGTTTGCCGAGCAGCCATGATCCGCCGCTTGCTCGCCGATGCTGATCTGAACCTGGCCATCGTTTCCGGCGTAAGGCTGCCCGCGCGCCACTCCACCGCCTCCCCCACCCGCTCCTCGATGCGCGCGTGCGCCGTCGTCTTGCGCCGTCACCAGCGCGCCAAGTCCCAATTGGCGGTGGCAGTACTGGGCGTCCTAGGCCTCTCCTCCAAACTAAGAGGGCAAAAGGACCCAGGAATCCGTTGACAGCGCGCTGCGCCAGGCGTATGCTGTTGTGGTGGCCGGCTAAGGAGCGAGCGCCCGCACCCGTGTCCGTGGGGCGTAGCCCTGTCGGCCTGTCGTAAGAGAAGTCCCCATGGCTTACGGAGGATTCAACATGTCACACAATGTCATTGTCTGGGCGAGGCTGGTCGCCGGTTTCGCCTTCGTTGTCGCACTCGCTTGTGCGCTGGCCCCACCCGCGGCCGCGCAGGGGCAACAGAACTTCCCGGACTTCGTCGTGGTCGAGCCAGCGTTCATCCAGGCCACCTTCCCGTCGGAATCGCCGGTCGGCGCGAGCAAGACGAACAACGTCGCTCTGCTGCTCCGGGCCCAGATGGTTCGGAAGATCAGTCTGGATCCGCCCTTTCGGACGGTCCCACTGACCCTCAATCCGCTAACCTCAACCTCCGGCTTTGAACTGCTCAGAATAGCCGGTCCGGCTTTCAGCCAGGCGTGCAGTTTGCTGCTTGTCGGCACGCCTCCCAACACGGTCGTGGAGTGCAGGCTGACGCCATCCCCGGGTCCTACCTGGGGAACTGCTGGACCGCT
>JBBTDS010000280.1:0-4789 GCA_038060875.1 Acidobacteriota bacterium
GAACCAGATGGAGCAGACCGCCCGGCGGCCGGTGGGAGCGGCGACAGTTATGGCACTACCCGCGTCCGAACACGAAACGGTGGTCCGCTCGGCGGGCATCGTGTCGGCCGCGGTGCTGATGAGCCGGCTGACCGGGCTGCTGCGCGAGATCGTAATGGCCCGGCTGTTCGGCGCCGGCATGGCCTACGACGCCTTCCTGCTCGCGTTCCGCATTCCCAACCTCACCCGTGACCTGTTTGCCGAGGGCGCTCTGTCGTCGGCCTTCGTTCCCACTTTCACCGAGTACCTCTCCCGCAAGGGCCGGCGCGACGCGGCCGAGCTGGCGAACCTGGTGGCCACCACCCTCATGATTGTCGTGGGCGGCCTCTGCGTGCTGGGGATGGTGTTCAGCCCGGCGTTGGTGGGGCTGCTGGCGCCTGGCTGGGCCGCCTCCGATCCGGGGAAGTTCGCGCTGGCGGTCAAGATGACCCGTCTGATGTTCCCCTTCCTGCTGCTGGTGGCGCTGGCCGCCCAGGCGATGGGCGTGCTGAACGCCTGCAACCAGTTCGGCATCCCGGCGCTGGCTTCGAGCTTTTTCAACTTGGGTTCGCTCGGTTTCGGGCTGGTGATCGGTTACTGGGTGGGGCCGCTGCTGGGGCTGCTGCCGATTGAGGGCATGGCCTACGGAGTGGTCTTGGGCGGGGCGCTGCAACTATTCGGGCAGGTTCCCAGCCTGCGCCGGCGCGGCTTCCACCTGCGGCTGAAGCTCGCCTGGTCGCATCCCGGCCTGCGCCACATCGTCCGGCTGATGGGCCCGGCCATCATCGGCAGCGCGGCCGTGCAGATCAACGTGATGGTCAACACCAACTTCGCCTCGTTGATCATCGACCCGCAGCGCGGCCCCGACGGCCCGGTGAGCTGGCTGAGTTACGCTTTCCGCTTCATGCAGCTTCCCCTCGGCCTGTTCGGCGTGGCCATCGCCTCGGCCACCCTGCCTTCGGTTTCGCGCAGCGCCGCCTCGGGGGACCTGGAACAGTACCGCCACACGCTGGCCCGCTCGCTCGGCATGGTGTTCCTGCTGACGGTGCCCTCCTCGGTGGGCCTGGCGGTGCTCGGCGAGCCGATGATCGGAGCCATCTACGAAGGCGGCCAGTTCCAGCCCTACGACACCAGCCAGACGGCGATGGCGCTCTCGGCTTATGCCGTCGGCCTGGCCGGCTACGCCGCCGTCAAGGTCCTGAGTCCCGCCTTCTATGCGCTGAACGATGCCCGCACCCCAATGCTGGTGAGCCTGGGGTCGATCCTGGTGAACTACGTCGTCGCCGTCAGCCTGACCCGCTGGGCCGGCTGGGGCCACACCGGCCTGGCGCTGGCTACCTCCGCGGTAACGCTGTTCAGTTCGGTGGCCTTGTTCTGGATCCTCCGCAACCGCATCAGCGGCATTCACGGCCGGGCGCTCGCGGCCAGCATTGCCAAGATCAGCCTGGCCGCGGCCATCATGGGCGCGGCGGTCGCCTTCGCCAGCCACGCTGCCGGGGCGTGGATCGGGGTTTCGCGGCTGGCGCGCCTGGCCAACCTCGCGGTCTCGGTTCCGCTCGGCATCGGAGTGTTCTACCTCGTCTGCCGCCTCATCAAGGTCGCGGAAATGGAAGCTGCCGCGCGGGCGCTTTCGGCGCCGCTGGCCCGGCTGCGCCGTCTCGCCGTGTTAAAATCGGAAGTCAATGGCCCAGGAAGTGAAACTGGTTGTCAGGCTCCAGGACCTGGACAACCGGAGTGACGAGCTGCACCGCGAGGTCGTCTCGCTGCCCAAGCACATCGCCGCCATTGAAAAGACGCTGGAGGGACACATACGCAAAGTCGAGGCCGACCGGGCCGCCTTGGCGGCCAACCAGCGCGACCGGCGGCAGCTCGAGGTGGAGATTCAGTCCCAGGAACAGAAGCGGTCCAAACTCAAGGAGCAGGAGACACACGCCAAAACCAACGAGCAGATGTGGGCCTTCCAGCACGAGATCGAGTTCTGCGAGAAGGAGATCCGCAAGCTGTCCGACCGCGTCGTCGATCTGATGATCGACTCGGAGCGGCTGGAAGTGAACCTGAAGGCCGCCGAGGCGGCGCTGGCCGCCGAGCGCCAGCAGGTGGAGCAGGAGAAACAACAGGCCAGGGAACGAACGGCGGCCGACCAGACGGCCCTCGACGCCCTACGCCAGGAGCGCCGGCAGGTGGTGGCCGGGTTGGCCCCGGAGTTGCTCGAGGCCTACGAGCGAATTCGCAAGAAGCGCAAAGGGCTGGCAGTGGCGGGGGCCGTGGACGGCCGCTGCTCCGCCTGCCACCTCGCCCTGCGGTTGCAGTTTTTTCAGGACCTCCGCCGGGGGGAGCAGACCATGTTCTGTGAAAGCTGCGGCCGGATACTGTACTACAGTCCCCCGGAAAGCTTCGAGGATGTGGACTCCGGCCAGGTGGGACAGGTATTCCCGCCGGTCGTGACGTAGAACAGGCGTTCCCGCCTGTCACCGAAATTCCAGGAGTGATAGTGTGAGGGTTTACGAAGGCAAAGAGATCCGCAACGTTGCCCTGGTGGGGCACGGGCACAGCGGCAAGACCTCGCTGGCCGCCGGCCTGCTCTACACCGCCGGCGCCACCAACCGGCTGACCCGCGTCGATGAGGGCAACACCATCACCGACTGTGACGACGAGGAGATCCAGCGCAAGGTCACTATCTCGACCGCGCTGGCGCTGGCCGAGTGGCGAAAGACCAAGATCAACCTGCTGGACACGCCCGGCTTCAACATCTTCATCAACGACACCCGCGCCTCGCTGGCCGCCGCCGACGCCGTGCTGGTGGTGGTGGACGGCGTGGCCGGCGTAGAGGTCCAGACCGAGAAGGTATGGGCGTTCGCCGAGGAGTTCCGGCTTCCCGCCGCCCTCCTCATCAATAAGCTGGATCGCGAACGGGCCAGCTTCGAGCGCGTCCTCGAGAGCATCCACGCCAACTTCGGCCGAGCCGCCGTCCCGATTCAGTTGCCGGTCGGCGAGGAAAGGGACTTCCGCGGCGTCATCGACCTGTTGACCATGAAGGCCTGCATCTACGCCGCCGACGGCGACGGCAAGGGCACGCAGGAAGAAATCCCGGCCGCGATGGCCGAGGCCGCCCAAAAGGCCCACGAAGCGCTGATCGAAATGGTCGCCGAGGGCAACGACGCCCTGTTGGAGGAGTTCTTCGACCAGGGCGCCATCTCGCCCGAGCACCTGGCCGAGGGCCTGCGCCAGGCGGTCCTGGAGCGGAAGCTGTTCCCGGTGCTGTGCGCCTCCGCTCTCCACAACGTCGGCTCGGACCTGGTGCTGAATTTCCTGCTCGATTACTTGCCGGCGCCGGTGGAGCGCGGCCCGGTGACGGCAAAAGCCGGTGACCAGGAAACCACCCGCGCCGTTTCCGATGCCGGGCCGGCCTCGGCCTTTGTCTTCAAAACGGTCGCCGACCCGTTCGCGGGGCGGCTGACCTATTTCAAGGTCTTCTCCGGGGTGGTCAAGAACGACGCCAATCTGGTGAACGCGCGCAGCGGCGGCAACGAACGGCTCGCCCACGTCGGCTGCCTCATCGGCAAGACCATTCAGCCGGTGACCGAGCTGCGGGCCGGCGACATCGGCGCCGTCGCCAAGCTGAAGGAAACCCTTACCGGCGACACGCTCTGCGAGAAGGGTTCGCTGGTTCAGTACCCCTCGGTCGTGCTGCCCGAGCCCTCCATCGCCTACGCCATCGAGGCCAAGTCGCGCCAGGACGAAGACCGCATGGGCAACGCCATCCAGCGGATCCTCGAGGAGGACCAGTCGCTGCGCTTCTACCGCGACGCCCAGACCAAGGAGTTTCTGCTGGCCGGCAGCGGCCAGCAGCACGTCGAGGTCATCGTCAGCCGCCTGAAACGTCGCTACGGCGTGGATGTCACCCTGAAGGCGCCCAAGATTCCCTACCAGGAGACGATCCGCGGCACCGCCGACGTCCAGGGCCGGCACAAGAAGCAGACCGGCGGGCACGGCCAGTTCGGCGATTGCCGCATCAAGATGGAGCCGCTGCCGCGCGGCGCCAAGTTCGAGTTCGTCAACGACATCTTCGGCGGCTCCATCCCCAGGAACTACATCCCGGCGGTGGAGAAGGGCATCATCGAGGCGGCTGAGCACGGCTACCTGGCCGGCTACCCGGTGGTGGACTTCCGCGTCATCCTCTACGACGGCTCCTACCATGACGTCGATTCCTCGGAGCTCTCCTTCAAGCTGGCCGCCCGCAAGGCGTTCAAGGCCGCGATGGAGCAGGCCCGGCCGGTCCTGCTGGAGCCGATCATGAACGTCGAAATTCAGGCCCCGGTGGAGTACGCCGGCGACCTGATGGGCGACCTCAACGGGCGCCGCGGCCGCATCAGCGGCATGGACACCCGCGGCGGCACTCAGATCATCCGCGCCCAGGCGCCGATGGCCGAGATGCTCAACTACCAGAACGACCTGATCTCGATGACCCAGGGCCGCGCCTCCTTCACCATGGAGTTCAGTCACTACGACTTCGTGCCTCAGCTCCAGTCGGAGAAGATCATCGCCGCTGCCAGGGCGGCCAAGGCCGGCGTCGAGGAAGAAGAAGAGTAGGCCCAGGGGCCCCAGGGGCCCCCCCAGGGGACAGCCTGCGTGTTTCCTGTTTTCCTTCACCCTTCCACCCGGGGGCGGAGGGGAGATTGCCGACAAAAGCGAAACACGCAGGCTGTCCCCGTCACCCCTGTCAAGTCATTTAACAACATGACCGAAATGGGTCTCGGTTGGGTCATTTAAG
>JBBTDS010000281.1:0-7579 GCA_038060875.1 Acidobacteriota bacterium
GAAGACGGTGTTGGAGCCATAGTAGGGGTACATCGGGTCGTTCCGGTTCGGGTTCTTCGGCCAAGGGTTCAGCGGCTGGGCGGCCGGCCGGTAGTTGTCTGGAACGCCCATAACTCCGTTGGGGCGGCCATTGGCGTCCACGCTGTTGATCTGGTGGGCCGGGATGTAGCCGTTCCACCAAAGATAGCCGGGCCAGCACGAACCGCCGCGACAGTCCTGGATCGGATACTGGTAGCCGTAGATTTCGATTTTGTCGCTGGTGGGATAGATGTCGGTCGGCAGCGCAAAGTAATTGCTGCGAAGCGAGCCGAGCCCGGCCACCTGCCAGCCGCCGATGAGTCGCTCCAGCACGCCGCCGGCGTTGCGGCCAAGCGGCTTGCCGCGGCCGAACGGCAGATCGACAATCCAGTTCCACCGCACGCGGTGCTTCGGCACGGTGGTGTCGCGCCGGTAATTCAGAAAGCGGTTGCGCTCGTCCAGGCCGGCGGGCACGGCGCCCGGCAGAAACTGGTTGGTGGCCGCGATCAACCCGTCCCATCCCAATCCGCCCGCCGCCAGGGCGTTGCCCATCACGTAGAAAACCTGGAAGCCGTAGCCCCTGCTGTGGCGACGTTCCAGTTCCAGTTGCACGCCGTTGAAGTTGGACCAGCCGCTCTTGCGGTACTCCTCGATGTTGCCGTATAACTGCTGGTCGTAAGGGCGGAGCGCCACGTCGGAAAATTCGCCCGTGGGCAGCGGCAGGCCGGTGGTGGCGTACCAGATGTAGGTGGGTGTCCGGTCGTTGTAACGATTCCACTGCTCCAAGCCGCGCGTGTGATTGCCGAGGTAAGCCGCCCGCGCCACCATGTCCGGCGTCACATCTTTCTCCACCGTCAGGTTCCAGTCCTGCGTCCGTGTATCCGGCTGGTCGGGATGCGGATAGGCGACGCGCATGGATGAGCCGCGGGTCAGCGCGGGCGCGTCGGTCACGTTGATCATATCGCGGCTGTTGACGCCCGCGAAGACGGTGGGCACGGAGCGCAACGTGTAGCGGGGGATCCCGTCGGGCGACTGCGTGGCGTCGTCCACGTTGTTCTGAAAGACGGCGCTGAGCGGGATGCTGAAGTGCGAGAGCTCGGTCCAGATGCGAAGCGGAATCGGGAAATAGGCCATGCGATAGCCGCCGCGGATGACAAAGGACCGCGCGCCTTCGCCGGCGCGATAGGCGAAGCCGAGGCGAGGACCGAAGTTCGTCGGGTTTCCGGGCATCAAGTTCCGCGAGAGGCCCGCTTCCTTGTAAGAGATGAACTTCCCGCCGAAGCTCTCGATCTTGCGTACGACAGACGGAAAAGTCGCCCCCAGCCGGTAGAAATGCTCCAGGTCCGAGGCCAGCACCACGGCGCGCCGCTCGGGATCGAACGAGCTGAGAATGTTGTTCTTCTCGCGGTAGGCGGGCCAATACTCCCAGCGCACGCCCAGGTTCAGAGTGAGTCGCGGCGTCAGCTTGTAGTTGTCCTGGAAGTAGAGCGCGTACTCGTTCACGCGCCCGTAGAAATAGCCGCGCACCAGCCGGTTGCTGTAGTTCACCACACCCAGGTACAGGCTGGCCAGCGCACTCCCGGTGAAGGGAACGGCCAGGGGGTTGGTGCGGGAGGTGGATGGATCGTAGAGGGCAGTGGCGGGCGCTAACGGGCTGTTGGTGCCGGAAATCTGCTGCTGGTCGGGCAGCATGTTCACCTGGTCGTGGCGTAAATGCACGCCGAACTGGAACTCGTGCCTGCCGGCAATCTTGGTGGCGTTGTCATCCACCATCAGATAGTTATTGGCCGCGGTTCGCGTGTTGGCGGAGAGGAAGCGCCAGGTGGACAAGCCGTTGCTGGTTAAGCGCGGGAAGTTCGGCACGTCGAAGGGATTCGGCAAGCCCAACTGATCGGCGAACCGGCTCTCGTCGTACGGCGCGATGCGCCAGTGCTCGCGCGACCCGCTCACCAGCAGCTCGTTGAAGAAAGCCGGCGAAAACGAGTGGAACCAGGTGAGGGCCAGGCTCTTGTTGGGCGCGGTCTGCTTGTTCAGGTTGGCTTCACCGCCCGGGGTGGGCAAGTAGCCGCCCTCCGGATAGGAGTTGAACCGGTCGCCGACGGTGAGCCGGGCGGAGAAGTTGTCTTTTTCGGAGAAGCGGTGGTCAAAGCGGGCCGAGAGGGTCCATTCCCGAAGGGCGCTGCGCACCGGCCCCCACCAGTTGCTGTCGATCAGCGGGTTGACGTTCGGGTGCGTTGGCAGCGGAGTGAGGCTGAACAAGTACTTGGTCACCGGGTTGAGCAGCGCCGGGTCAATCACGTTCTCCTGCCCGGCGTAGGCAAGCGGTCGGCGCTGCCAGGTTACCGGATCGGTCGTCCAGGGATCGTAGATGCGGGTGAGCCGGCCGGAGGAGTCCACCAGCCCGCGGAAGTCGCCTCGACGCATCGCCTCGGTGGGAACCGTGAAGCCCTGGGTGGTGGCGTTGACGTTGCGCTGGGCCTCATAGGCGAAGAACCAGAACGTGCGGTTCCGGCCGTCGTACAGGCCGGGAACGAGGAACGGGCCGCCCGACGAGGCGCCGAACTCGTTGCGGATCAACTGCGGCGGCTTGTCGTAAAAGTCCGTGCGGCGGCGCGCCTTGCCGAGGGCGTTGTTGCGATGGGTCTCGAAGGCCGCGCCGTGGAATGTGTTGGTGCCGCTTTTGGTGGACAGGATGACGGTGGTGGGACGGGTGAACTTCGCCGACGAGTTGTTCACCTCGACCTTGAACTCCTGGATCGTGTCCAGGCCGGGCAGCCGCTTGAGGTTGCCGCCCAGGACCCGGTCTTCCAGCGCCGAGCCGTCGAGCACCATCTCGTGCGAGCCCAGCCGTTGCCCGTACGCTCGCAGCCCTTCCATCCCCGGCACGGTCTGCAAAAGACTCTCGACGGAGCGTCCGTTGATGGGCAACTGCTCGATCCGCTGCCGCTCCAGCACATGGCCGAGGGTCGGGTTGTCCACCGTAATCAGCGGGTTCACCGCACGCACTTCCACGGCGGTGGTGGTCTGGGCGGGCCTAAGGATTGCGTCAACCACCACGCTCTGCTGAACCGGCACGGTCAGGCTGGCCTCGAACGTCTGCATGCCGCCCGCCTCGATCTTCAACCGGTAGGGCCCGGGGACGACGGCCGGATATACGTACCGGCCGACTTCGTTGGTGACCGTCCTCCGGGACACGTTGGTGGAGGTGTTGGTCAGCGCCACCGGAGCATTCGGGATGACCGCCCCGGACTGGTCGAGAACCGTTCCGCTGACAGCCCCGGTGCTGGTCTGCGCCCAACTCAACTGGACCGGCCAGACGACCCAAAGGCAAACACTAACCCACGTTGCGCTGCTGGTAAAGACCCCCATGGCATCCTCCTCGTCGGGCTTCTTCCCCCCGCCCGGCCCAGCCGAAGCCTTCGGGCCAGTAGCGGATGATGCTATTGTAACCAGGATTTGGCGCAGATGGGCCCAGATTGGCGCGCCCCATCGCGAGCCGTGAGGTCTACGCTATTGCGCCATCTCCGGAGGAACCGGCAGCGTGACCGTGCCCGTAGCCGCCCATTCGGCGCCGCGCGCGTAAGTGACCGCAAAGGCCGGCGTGCTCACCGCGGGCACGTCATGACCCAGCGCGGTCCCGAAGACGCGGCCCTTGCCGTATTCGAGCGTCCAAAGCATGGGGTGGTGCAGGCCGTCTCCGGGGATCGGCTGCCTGGCCTTGCCTTTGTAGAGCGCGTGATCGTCCCAGGCGGCGGCCAGCACGTGGTAGCTCCCCTCCGGCTGCCACCTCAAGTTGGCGTAGAGCTCATCTTTCGGCTGGGGAAACGATTTCTTCAGGCCGCGGGTGATGGGGTGGTCGGCATCCTTGATGTCCACGGTGAAATCGTGGGCGGCGGAATGATGCCCCTGGTTGGGACGCCAGTTGCCGCCCGACATCTTCTCGTACTCCTCCCAGCCGTCGAAGGCGGCCGTCGAGAAGTGATACATCACCAGCCCCTTGCCGGAGCGGACGTAATCCAGCAGCGCGTTGTCCGCGCGCTCACCCCAGCGCAGCTCCGGCCGCCGGCGCTCGTAATAGTTCAGCACCACCAGGTCATAGGGGGCCAGCGTTTCCGGCCCGCCGCCGCGGAACTCCTCGGTGACGCGGACCTCGAACTTGCCCGTGTCCTCCAGGATCTTGCGCAGCACCGGCGTGGTGCCGCGCCAATCATGGCCGTTCTGACCGGTTATGATCAGAACCTGGATCTTGGGCGCGGCTTGCGGTTGGGCCGGCACGGGGGCGAGCAAGCCGGCGAAGAGAAGGCAGACAGCGGCTTTTTTCAAAGGCGACCTCCGGTCTTAGAGGCTAACACAATTCCCCACCGAACCGATATGCCTAAGGAGAGCCGCAATAGTGTCCTTGCCATCCTGCTTGAAGTCTGGCCGCGTAGTGGCGGCAGTGATCGCCCTGATCGCGCTGATTGGCGCCGGCCTTTGGCTGGCGGACTGGCGCCGGGCCAGCCTGGCCCGTCACCGCACATTTCGCATCGGCTACCGCCATTCGCCTCCGTGGCAGCTTGTCCAACCCGACGGGTCCTTGAAGGGACCGGCCATCGAGACCATTCGCGAAGCGGCCCGGCGGCGCGGCATCTCTCTTACCTGGGTGCTGACGCCGGATGGGCCTGACCGGGTCCTGACCGAGGGCGAGGTGGACCTCTGGACGCTGCTGGGCAAGGTGCTGGAGCGCGAGAGGTACTTCCACATTACCGAGCCGTGGCTAAAGGTCAACTACTGGCTCGTGACCAAGAAGGACAGCAGCATAACCACCGCGGCAGTCGCTCAGGGACGCTCGGTAGCACATTGGAGGAATTCGCTGAGCGCCAAGCTTGCGCAAGCCGCCTTCAAAGGCTCCCGTCTGGTGGAGACCGACAGCCATGCCGAGGCCCTGGAGGCTGCCTGCCTCGGGAAGACCGACGCAGCCCTGATCGCAGAGATCCCCGGAGACTCGCTGTTACAGAAGTCGCCGCCCGCCTGCGCGGGCCTGGAACTCCGGCTGATCCCGCTGCCCGACACCAGGGTCCTGTTCGGTGTGGGCGCCACCCGGAAGACCAGCGGCGCGGTGGCCGCGGCCGATGAAATCCGGGACGAGATCGGCAACCTGGCCCGCGATGGGACGCTCTCCTCGATCTCCGCCCGTTGGGGCCTGTACGTCACCGGCGAAACCACCATGCTGTTCGATTTCACCGAGGCCCGGCGGCGTACCGTACTGCTGGTAGTCGGCATCTCCCTCCTGGGAGCTTTGAGTGTCGTCCTCATCTGGCTGGGCTGTCGGTTGCGATCCGCGAAACGGGCGGCCGAGGAGTATGCCCGCGCGGCTGCCGAGGCGAACCGTGCCAAGTCGGAATTCCTGGCCAACATGAGCCACGAGATCCGCACCCCGATGAACGGCATCATCGGCGCCGCCGGACTGCTGCTGGACACGCCGCTGAGCGCCGAGCAGCGAGAGTACGCCGACACCATCAACCACTCGGCCGGCTGCCTGCTGGCGATCATCGGCGACATCCTGGACTTCGCCAAGATCGAATCCGGCAAGCTGGCCATACAGCCGGAGCCCTTCCACCTGCGCCGCCTCCTGGTCGAGGTGGAGCGCCTCTTCCTCACGAAGGCGGAAGAGAAGGGATTGGCCTTCGCGGTGAGTTGTCGGAACGGCCTTCCAGAAGGGCTGGTCGGCGATGCGCCCCGCATTCGCCAGGTGTTGCTCAACCTCATCGGCAATGCGCTGAAGTTCACCGACAGCGGGCGGGTGGAGGTCAGCGCGGGCGGGCAACTGCGGCCGGACTCCCGCATCGAGGTGACATTCAGCGTCGAGGATACCGGAGTCGGAATACCCGCCGGCGAGCTCCCGCGGCTTTTCCAGAAGTTCACCCAACTGGAATCTCCGGGGGCCGCCCGGCGCGGCGGCACCGGGTTGGGATTGGCCATCTCCAAACAACTGGTGGAACTGATGGGCGGAACCATCGGCGTCAGCTCGCAGCCCGGAAAAGGCTCCCGGTTCTGGTTCAGCCTGCCGCTGGCGCTGGCCGAGGAAGCCCCGGCCGCGCGGGTGCCCGAGGCGGCAGCGGCGTTCGAGCCGGCCCTCGCGCGGCTCCGCGTTCTGCTGGCGGAGGACAACGCTGTAAACCAGCGGGTGGCCAGAAAGATGCTGGAGAGGCTGGGCTGCACGGTGGATGTGGCGCCCAACGGCGCTGTCGCCCTCCAGATGGCGAGCGACTCGTCCTACGACCTGGTACTGATGGATTGCCAGATGCCGGAGATGGACGGATTCGAGGCCACGCGTGCCTTGAGAGCCTTGTGGGCGGAGACGGCCCGGCCGCCGATCGTGGCCCTCACCGCCCAGGCCATGCAGGGCGACCGCGAGCGCTGTCTGGCAGCGGGGATGGACGACTATCTCAGCAAGCCCGTTCAGATCCGGGAACTGGCCCAGCTTGTCCGGAAGTGGGGCAAGGACTCCGGTGATTCGGTACAATAGCCGCTCATGTCCGCCGCCCGACCGAGCTTGAGCGCCTTCTTCCCCGCTTACAATGACGCGCCCTCACTGCCCGCGCTGCTGGAGAAGACGTTCAGGGTGCTTCCCCAGGTGAGCGACGACTTCGAGGTGATCGTCGTCAACGACGGCAGCCGGGACGCGACCGCCGAGGTGCTGGCGGAACTCCGTAAGAATCATGGCCAGCGCCTGCGCGTCATCACCCACGCGACCAACCGCGGCTATGGCGGCGCGTTGCGCAGCGGGTTCGCGGCCGCCACTAAGGAGCTGGTCTTCTATACCGACGGGGACGGGCAGTACGATGTAGGGGAGCTGCCCAAGCTTCTCGAACATATGGCGGCCGACGTCGGCCTGGTCAACGGCTACAAGGTCGAGCGGCACGATCCGTGGCACCGCATCCTGATCGGCGCCGTCTACAACCGCTTTGCCCGGTTCCTGTTCCGGGTGCGCATCCGCGATATCGACTGCGATTTCCGGCTCATCCGCCGCCGGTTGCTGGAGGAGATCCGGCTGAATTCCACCAGCGGGACGATCTGCGTCGAGCTGGTGCGCAAGCTGGAGCTGAGCCCGTACCGGGTGGTTGAAGTGCCGGTGCGTCACTACGCCCGGCTCCACGGCCGGTCCCAGTTCTTCCGCCTGCGCTCGCTGGCGACGACCTTCTATCAGCTCATCCGCCTTTACATCCGCGTGGTCATCCTCCCCGCGATCAACGGCCAGAATCCGCGAACCGCCTAAATTCGGTGACAATTCGGTGACAGGCTACGCTTTCACTAATTTCGTCTTCCGCCGCCCACACTAAGGCGTCGTAAAGCAATAACCTTTACATCTACCATCCGGATGTGTTATCGCGTTGGGCATGGACACCGATGCCCAACTCGCCCAGTACTTTGCTGGCATGTGGCCGCATCTGGACGAACACGCTCGCCGCCTGGTGGCCGCCAGCCAAGCCGTGGAACTGGGTTATGGCGGCATTTCGCGTGTCAGCCGCGCCGCTGGCCCTGGGCCGGATTCGCCACGAGGGCGGCGGACGACACGCGT